>DAINQQ010000017.1:0-42100 GCA_036742645.1 Flavitalea sp. | reverse complement strand
CAAGGTGTTATTGGCATATGTGGAAAGAAGTAATTAAATTTGCAATCCATACGTAACAAATATGGTTAAAAACGGGGTTCATACAGATATCAACCTTACGATTAAGAAAATCTTAATCACCCAACCTAAACCGGAAACAGATAAATCGCCATATTTTGAGCTTGCCAAAAAGTTCAATGTCGATTTAGTTTTTCATCCTTTTATCAGGCTGGAAGGAATCCCTGCCAAGGAGTTTCGCAAGCAAAAAATAGAAATTAGCAATTTTACAGCGGTGATCTTCACAAGCCGCAATGCAATTGATCACTTTTTCCGGATTTGCGACGAGATGAAGGTGAGCATTTCCCAGGATACGAAATACTTCTGTATCACTGAGGCCGTGGCGTTATATCTTCAAAAGTTTATTTTATACAGAAAGAGAAAAGTGTTTTATGGTGTTGACAGCACCAATAAATGCATGTTTGATGTAATCAACAAGCACAAGGAGAATGAGAGATTTCTTTATCCGTGTTCCGAAAATCAACAGGATAATGAAATCGTAAATTGGCTAAAAACCCACAATTGCGGATTTGCCACTCCTTTCATGTATCGTACCATCAGTAATGACGTGAAGGACGTTATCAGCCAGAATAATTACGACATTATTTGCTTTTTTACCCCTAGTGGGGTGAAAAGTCTTTTTGATAATTTTCCAGCGTTTAACCAGAATGGAACCCGTATCGGCGCATTTGGAAATAATACCTCAAAGGCCGTTGAACAGGCCGGGCTCACGTTGGATATTGTAGCCCCCCAACCAAAACTTCCCTCAATGGTAGCAGCTTTAGAGCAATACCTTCAAACCATTGCCAAAAAAAAGTAGATTTCTAAGCACATCCCCCTCTTCCTTTCCTAATAGCCGCATCAAAAAAAATTGGTATGCCGGAATTTACCAACAGGTTGAGTAAGGAAACGAGTCCTTATTTATTACAACACGCACACAATCCAGTGGACTGGTATCCATGGGGAGAAGAGGCCATTGAAAAAGCAAGAACCGAGGATAAACCGATTTTGGTGAGTGTGGGGTATTCGGCTTGTCATTGGTGCCATGTAATGGAAAAGGAAAGTTTTGAAGATGAGGCCACGGCTGCGATTATGAACGAAAACTTTGTCAACATCAAAATTGACCGGGAAGAACGTCCAGATCTTGACCATATTTATATGGATGCCGTTCAGGCAATGACAGGGAGCGGAGGTTGGCCATTGAATGTATTTTTGACCACCGATCTGAAGCCGTTTTATGGCGGGACATATTCTCCGCCTATACGAGCCTACAATCGTCCTTCCTGGAGAGAAATTCTTTTGAGCATTTCGCGCATTTACAGGGAGCAACGAAGCGAGATTATTTCGCAGGCGGAAAATCTTACACAGCATATTTTTCGATCCAACCAATTCGGCCAGGCCGACGTACATAATAATTCAGAGGGGCGATATTCAAAGCAAACCGGTGATCTGATATTTGAAGCTATCATGAGATCGGCCGACAGGATACACGGTGGATTTGGAAAGGCGCCTAAATTTCCTCAAACATTCACTATTCAGTACTTGTTGCATTATTATTATCATACGAACAACGAAGATGCGTTGAGTCAGGCTTGTTTGAGCCTCGACAAAATGATCGCCGGTGGAATATATGATCAGATCGGAGCTGGATTTTCGCGATACTCAACAGACAACGAATGGCTAGTTCCTCACTTTGAGAAGATGTTGTATGATAATGCGCTTTTGATAATTGTTCTGAGTGAAGCTTACCAGTTAACGCGCAAACAAATGTACGAGAAGGCAGTGCGGCAAACAATTGACTTTATCGAGCGCGAAATGACATCACGCGAGGGAGGATTTTACGCCGCCCTGGACGCTGACAGTGAAGGGGTAGAAGGAAAGTTTTATGTGTGGAGCAGGGAGGAGATAGAGGAACAGTTAGGTGAAGAAGCTGAATTGTTTTGCGAATTCTATGGTGTCACAAAAGAAGGCAATTGGGAACATAGCAATATTCTCAATGTGCGCATGTCGGTCAGGGACTTTGCCGGCCAAAAAGGATTGCCTGAGGTCGAAATTTCGGACCGGTTGGATCGCGCTATATTAAAACTGCTGCAAGGACGTAGCGAAAGAGTGCGGCCTGGACTTGATGACAAGATTCTCCTAGGCTGGAATGCATTGATGAACACAGCCTATAGCAAGGCGTATGCTGCGTTTGGTGATGAAAATTATAAACGCAGGGCAGTAGAGAATATGGGCTTTCTGTTGGATCGCTTTCAAAAAACCAATGCCCCCTCATTTTATCACACCTATAAAAACGGACAAGCGAAGTATCCCGCGTTTCTTGATGATTACGCGTTTTTGGTTCAGGCAATGATCCATCTGCAGGAAATTACTTCCGAACCACAATACCTTCAGCGGGCACGTACCTTATGTGAACATGTCATTGAAAAGTTTGGAGATACGGATTCTGGCTTTTTCTTTTTCACAAACAGTGATCAAACTGACATCCTGGTCCGAAAGAAAGAATTGTTTGATGGAGCTGTGCCATCCGGAAATTCAATAATGGCATGGAATTTATATTATTTAGGAGTTGTGTTCGATTTACCGGCTTGGAAAGAGAGATCAGTAAGAGCCTGCAGTTCTTTGTATGATGTAGTCATGAAATACCCAACATCGTTTGGAGTATGGGCAACTAGCATTTTAGGTCTGTCGTATGGAGTTCCTGAAGTTGCCCTTACCGGACAACACATTCAAAAACTTCTCGATGAATTTTTACGTACTTTCATTCCCTTCCGTATTTTTCAATCCTCGACCATGGAGACTAAAGATTTTCCCTTATTGGCAGGCAAGAAAATTTCAGAAAAACCGTTATTGTTTCTTTGCAAGGATTATTCTTGTCAACAACCTGTAACTGAGGTTAATGCGTTGAACAGGATGCTTGACTATGTGTAGAACTTTAATAATCCTTGAGTACAATATTCTAATTTCCGGTGCCGTTTAGAACTTTGCAGATGTCAAGTATTGCAGTTATCAAAAATAAACTCTAAAATTGTGATGAAGTCGGTAAAACATTATTTTAGCCCAATACCCTTAATTATTATGAAAATGAAAAACTTATCCGCCTTATTAATGCTCATTGTAATGTTAGTTACGATGGGATGTGGCAAATTCAAGAAATCCGCTAAGGGTTTGCCAAACGACGGAATGTTGCATGGAGTAGCTCCAGGCAGTAAACATAATCTGTCGAAGCCTCCTGGAATGGTCTACATTCCACCTGGAACCTTTCACATGGGACCCAGTGATGAGGACGTAAACTTCGCCTACACTGCACGCAATAAACAGATCTCCATCAACGGATTCTGGATGGATGCCACAGAAATTACCAACAATCAATACCGCCAGTTTGTAAATTGGGTACGCGATTCGATCGCAGCTACGCTGATGCAATATGGAAAGGAAGTTGATGGTCAATTTTCCGTTGACTGGAAGAAAGCACAAACTATCAAATGGAACGACAAATCGACTGTTGAAAAGATTGATCAGATGATCCTTTCACCCGAGAACCGTGTATTTGGTAAGAAGGATTTAGATCCTGCCAAACTGGAATTTCATTCTGAGATCTTTAATCTGAAGGAGGCTGCCCGGAGAGAAAATGTCGGCAAGCCTAGGTCGATGTTCATTGACAAGTCAAATATCAAGATCTATCCTGATACGCTTGTGTGGATTCGTGATTTCAGCTATTCTTATAATGAACCAGCAACAAAAAGATATTTTGCACACCCTGCATTTGGGAACTATCCTGTAGTAGGCGTAAGCTGGAAGCAAGCTACCGCTTTTGCAGAGTGGAGAACACATCTTTTAAACTCATATCTTGAAAGCAAAAAAAGAACTACAGAATCAGATTTCCGTTTACCAACAGAAGCTGAGTGGGAATATGCTTCCCGCGGTGGCCGATCACAATCTATGTTCCCCTGGGGTAACTACTACCTGAGAAACAGAAAAGGTTGCTTACTGGCTAACTTCAAACCAGGTCGCGGTAACTATCCTGAAGATGGTGGGTTCTATACTGTTCGTGCCGATGCATACTGGCCTAACGATTTCGGTTTATACTGTATGGCAGGTAACGTAGCAGAATGGACTTCCTCTTTATATTATGAAGGTGCTTATAATTTCCAACATGATATGAACCCGGATATTCGTTTCAACGCTAAGGATTCTGATCCTCCCCGTATGAAGCGTAAAGTAATCCGTGGTGGTAGCTGGAAAGATGTAGGTTATTATCTTCAAACCAGTACTCGTAATTATGAGTACCAGGATACTACCAAATCATATATTGGCTTCCGCACTGTAATTGATTTGCCAGCAACTAACAAGCGTTAAAAATCTGTGATCAACGTAATTTAAAAGTAATATTTCCGTTATTGATTTGATTCATTAACAAGATCAAATTAGCCTTTTATTCTCTTTACCCTTTATCAATCCGTTTCAAAACCATTAAATTTAAAGACATGGCTGTTTCAAAATCTACCGAAAGACTTGTAAACGTTATCGTTTGTATGGGTGCTGCAATTGTAATTTTCGGCGCCTGGCAGAAAATCACCCACCAACCTTGGGCTGATTTCTTCCTCACTGCAGGATTAATCACAGAAGCAATTATATTTACGGTATATGCTTTTCTACCGCCTCCCGGATCAGAGATGCACGCTATTGCCGAGGCATTACCCAAATTGGCAGCCAGTAGTAATTCAGCAAACCCTGCTTTAGCCAAAATGGATAAAATGTTACAGGAAGCTGATATTACTCCAGCCAACCTGAACCGTTTAAGCGATGGTTTTAAGAAGTTGGGTACCTCTGTCGATAGAATAGCTGATGTGTCCGATGTTGTTAAGTCGACTTCAGATTATGCAGCAAAAACAAAAGAAGCTACCTCAGCCTTGGATCAGATGAAAGTAGCTTACCAAGGTGCTACTACTACGATGGGACATTTCAATAATGCTGCTGACAGCACGAAAAAGTTCCACGAACAGGTTCAAGTGCTTACTAAAAATCTGGGTTCATTAAATGCCATTTACGAATTGGAATTGCAGGATACCAATAATCATCTGAAAGCGATGAATAATTTTTATGGTAACCTGGTTACCGCTTCGCAAACTATGCAAGGCAGTGTTGATGACGCAAAACGTGCTCACGAGCAAATTGCTAAATTGGCTGGTAACTTAAGCAACCTGAATACAATTTATGGTAACATGTTAAGCGCTATGCAGGGCCGTCAATAAGCCTTGTCCATATCGTTACCGTTCTAGTCATTGTATGAAAACCATTGTTTAAAAGTATTAACCCAATTCCATGTCATTACCTAAAGAACCCAGGCAGAAGATGATCAACATGATGTATCTGGTGCTAACAGCATTGCTGGCACTGAATGTATCATCCGAGATTCTTAACGCCTTCAGAACTGTAAATACCAGTATCGTCAACGCCAACGGCGTTCTCACTGGTAATAATAATAATATCTATTCTTCATTTGCCACTAAGCTCGCAGATGCGAAAACTCGGGAGAAAGCTCAGATCTGGATGCCAAAAGCAGTTCAGGCTCAAAAACTGTCAAAAGAAGTATACGATTATATTGATCAACTGAAACAACAGTTGATGAAGGAAGCTAAGTTTGATCCTAACGGTGATACTACTTCCTGGACAGATAACCTTGATGCTTCAACCAGATTGATGGATAAGCAAGGAAAGGGCGATGAGTTAAGAAAAAAACTTGAGGAACTTAAAAAGAACCTGCTTTCTATTGACCCTGCTATTGGAAAAGAATTTGCAAACAAATTACCGATCGATTTGAGCGTTCCTAAGTCTTCGACGGGAAATAAAAATCCAAGCTGGACTACGAACTATTTCCATATGACACCGGCTATCGCTGCCACTACCATTCTGAGTAAATTCCAGAATGATGTAAAGAGCGCGGAAAACCAGATTGTAACCTATTGCCATTCTCAGGTTGATGCGGTTGCAGTTCGTTTTGACAAATACGGTTTTGTTGGTGGATTAAGCTCCAGCTACCTAATGCCAGGTGAAAAAGTCACCGTATACTCAGGTTTAGGTGCAACAAGCTCCGCTGCTCAACCTAATATCACTATCAATGGAAGACCCGTAAGTTTAAACGCTGACGGTTTAGCTACTGCAGATTTTGACGCTGGTGGTACCGGTAGCCACAATGTAAACGTGGTCATTAAGTATGTTAACCAGGAGGGTCTTACTCAAACAATTAATAAGACGCTTGAATATACTGTAGGTGCTCCTTCCGGAATCGCAGTTTCTGCTGATAAGATGAACGTTCTGTATATCGGTGTAGATAATCCATTAACAATCACTGCAGGTGTGGGAAGTGAAAAAGTGACCGCGTCATTTTCCGGTGGTTCTATTTCCAAAGTAGGTGGAAGCAAATACATCGCAAAACCGAGTAACAATCCGGGAGACCATACGGTAACAGTCCGTGCAGACGGTAAAAGTACTCCGGTTAAATTCAGAGTTAAATACCTGCCTAAACCTAACACTTTTGTGGGCGGAAGCAGGGGTGGTTCTATCTCTGCAGCTACATTCAAAGCACAGGGTGGTATGGTTGCTAGATTGGAAGATTCTGAATTCGATGCGCCATACCGAGTAGTTAGCTACAGGCTTGGTGCAAGTGGAGGAGCATTTCCTGTATACCAGGAGGCTGCGAATGAGAGTAATCGATGGAATGGATCCGCAGCTTCTATCGTTGGAAAAGCAACACCTGGAACTTCCGTTTATTTTGATCAAATCAGGGTGATTGGACCAGACGGCCGTACAGTTGAAGTTGCGCCAATGGTATTCAATCTGAAATAAATTAATAAATAGGGAACAATGAGAAACCGAGTCTTGAAATTAAGCTTGTTGTTGGCAGTTATGGTTGCTCTTACTACAGACGTAGATGCACAGCAGAAAAAACCTGTGCGTGCGAAAAGCAAGAGAGCTACTACAACAAAGACCACCAATAGAAGTAAGAATGGTGGAAATACAACGGCATTAGCTGCTCCTGCAAAGGACACCATTCCTGCCGCGCCGCCGCCACTTGCAGATATTACGATAGAGCCGCCAAAGAAGTCTTTGCGGAACGATAATGCTATTGAGCGTAATCTTGTAAAGGAAAGGACACCATTGGCGTATGAGCATATTCGTGAAGATGATGCTACATACATGCAAAGGGTTTGGAGAGAGATCGACGTAAAAGAAAAGATGAACCTTCCCTTTGTTTATAAGGCAGATGGCGATTATGGCAATCAGCGCTTCATTATGATCTTGTTGAACGCATTAAAAAATGATAGCCTGGTAGCTTTTGATGCAACTGTAGATGATCGCTTTACTACGCCTATTACATTTGTAAAAATATCCGAACAATTGGTGGGCAAACCAAGGATTGATCAGAAGCCTGATTGGGATAAAGACCCGGATGGCTCAAAAGGCATCATGAAAGATACTTTGATTACAGAAATCTTCAATCCTGATCAGGTTGAAAGATACTGGATCAAGGAAGACGTGGTATTCGATAAGGAATCTTCCAGAATGTATACCAGGATACTTGGAATCGCACCGTTAAAGACAGTCTTAAATCCTGATGGTTCTTTCAGGGCTGTTACTCCGATTTTTTGGGTATACTATCCTGATCTTAGACCAATGCTTGCGAAGTATGAGGTTTATAACGCGAAAAATTACGGAGCGAGAATGAGCTGGGAAGAGTTGTTTGAAAGCCGCATGTTTGCAAGCCGGATCATTAAATCAACTATCGCGAATCCGAATGATCTCTTGATTAGCTTGTATGTTAAGGATCCAATTCTTGCCTTACTCGAAGGAGAGAACATTAAAGACAAAATCTTTAACTACGAACAGGATCTTTGGTCATATTAAATCACAATTCAAAATATAGCTGAAGGCATCGTAAATCTACGATGCCTTTTTTGTTTATCATACTTTGAGAAATTCGCAGAATGCTTCATTATCAATCTCATTGCTAGTGACAAACTATATTATTTTTTCGGAAAATACCCGATAAAGGGTATTGTTTTGTGACGGTGTTTTACTATTTTTACAACGGTTTTTCATAGGATATTGGATTTTAAAAACGGGGCTGGATTTCTATCCTGGCCCCTTTTCTTTTTTATCAGCGTTCATATCTTCGGCTACAGCGTTGCCCTGGTCGTGAAAAAAATTCCAGATTATTTTCGCTCGTTGCACTCCTACAACATTACTCAGCTCTGCTTCGCTCAGTGCTTTTATATTTTTAACCGACTTGTGCGTTTTCAGCAATTGATCAGCCGTATTTTTTCCAATTCCTTTTATAGTTTCTAACTCATTAAAAAAGGTTCCCTTGCTTCGCTTATGTCTGTGAAAGGCAATGCCGAATCGATGCACCTCATCTCTGATGCGGCGTATCAGTTTGAGGCTTTCGCTGTTGTATGGTAGTCGCACAGGTTCTTTGTCGCCTGCGAAAAAGATTTCTTCTTCATTCTTGGCCAATCCAATCACGGTCATCTCGCCAATGAGATTCAATGCGCTCAAACTTTCGATGGCTGCATGAAGCTGGCCCTTACCTCCATCTATAATTACAAGTTGCGGAAGTGGTTGTTGCTCCTCCAACAATCGTTTATAACGGCGATGCACCACCTCTCTCATCGTTGCAAAATCATTGATACCTTGAACTGTTTGAACATTAAAATGACGGTAGTCTTTTTTACTCGGCATCCCACCCTTAAAACACACCATAGCTGAAACAGGAAAACTTCCCTGGAAGTTTGAATTATCGAAACATTCAATGTGTGTTGGAAGATCAGGAAGTTGTAGGTCCTGTTGTAGTTGATACAGCACCTTCTTTCTCTCCATGTCGTCCTTTCCTTCAAGCTTTAACATCTTTCGCTTATGGATTTCCTGTAGAAAATAATTGACATTTGTTTCAGAGAGTTCAAGCAACTTTTTTTTGTCGCCGGCTTTTGGTACCGTTAATATTACACCCGGTTCAGGATATTCGATAGGGAAGGGTATGACAATTTCAGAAGCGAGGCTGTTAAAAGAAGATCGAAGCTGAGCAATAGCAAAGGCCAATATATCTTCATCTGCCTCTTCTAAAGGGATCTCTAACCTGGATGTATGTGTTTGAACAATCGTTCCATTCTGGACCATCAGATAGTTTACATATGCTTCATTACCATCCCGGAGCAAAGAGAACACATCGGCGTTTGTGAGCTGCCTGCTAACCACAACCGATTTTGCCTCGTAGTTTTCAAGATGCTCAATTTTTTTTCTGACGATATCGGCCTTTTCAAATTGCAGTTGGGAAGCGTAGGCTTTCATTTCATTTTTAAAATGCTGAATGACGGGCCCAAGATTCCCTTTCAGGATATTTTTTAATTGATCAAGATTCTCGTCATAATTCTGCAGTGTTTGGAAACCTTCGCAGGGACCTTTACAATTGCCCAGGTGATATTCAAGGCAAACTTTGAATTTTCCTTTTTCAATATTTGACTCTGTGAGATTGAGTTTACAAGTTCTTAACTGGATCGTTGCCTTCACAAAGTTTATGAGCTCCCTGACTTTTGCCACAGACGTAAAGGGGCCGAGGTATTGAGAACCATCTTTAATTTTTCGGCGTGTCAAAAATACTCTCGGAAATGGTTCATTTTTTATAACAATATATGGATACGATTTATCATCCTTCAAATCAATATTAAACCTCGGCTGGAATTGTTTAATGAGGGAGTTTTCCAATAAAAAAGCATCCTGCTCTGAATGAACAATGGTAAACTCAATCCTATTTATTCGTTGAACGAGTTCATGGGTCTTATAGTTCGTAAAGCTTTTAGTGAAGTAAGAGCTAACTCTTTTACGAAGGTTCTTTGCTTTACCAACATACAATAGTTCATTGTTCGAATCGTAATATTTATAAATACCAGGCTGAGCCGGTATTGTATGAGCCATATTTTGAAAATCTACCTGCGTCATATTTTTAATCCCACGAGTTCCATACAACCTTCACTTGCTTTGAAATAACTTCTGGTTTTGCGGTTCTTATCTCCGTATTTATTTGAAAATTTTGGCCGGCTTTCCAATATAACTTCTGAATAACTGATGAGTCACCTTTTTCATAACGTTTCTCCATGTAAATGCTCTTTACCTTGTTATATACAACATCCTCCGGTTTGGCAAGAACATCAACTCTTTGTACTTGCGAGTTTTTGTTAATGGCTGAGTAAAGGAAGCTGGAATATTGAGTTGTATTGTCAAAGAAAGAATTCTCAGAGAATTCCTTTTCAAAAGATTCTCTTTCTAATATCGGCGATAGAAATTCCTGGGCGAGTTGATGAAACTCTTCCGACTTTATGTAACCGGAATCGATAGAGCCATTTTGAATAGTATATTTCATTATACCAACAGGAAGAGAATCCACCTGCCCGATCTCGCTTTTAATGTAATCGTGGACCGGAAAATAGGCCTTCACTTTTTCGGCTGAATCAAGTGTTTTTACGGGTATGGATTGATTCTCTATATCATTACATCCGATCAATAGTGCCAAAGTAAAACCCAGCAAAAAATTCTTCATTTGGTAAAATTATGTATTTGGATAAGCTCAAAAAAATAGAAAGCCACTGTAATGCACAGTAGCTTTCTATGTGGTTGCATCAGTTGATGCTTAGCGGATAGTCTTGGTTACCCCAATCTTGACACCGTATTCAATCAGATATTCTTTGATCGGGTATTTATCTGTATAGCTCGAAAATAATTGATACCTGATTTGCGGCCCTACCTGCCATTTAAGCCCCGCAGTCTTGTATGACACAAACGTTTCAGCACTTGTGTTCACATTCCATCTTCTGACTAATGAAGGTTCTTTCGTATAATTTTTATAATCGCTGGATATCAGATACGTATTTCTGTTTAACAAATACGTCGGTTGAACAGTACCGGCAACTCCTAATTGCAACTTCTTACTTCCAAGAAGATTAACTTCTACACCCAGAGGCACAGATAATTGGAAGTATTGATTCTGAAGCTCCTGAACAGCATACCCGCCAAAATTTCGTAGCTGCGTTAAATTACTGATAGAGGGAGAGGTTAAGCCGTTGATGCTATTTAATGCGATAGTTGCCCGTTCTGTTGCCGAACTGTAAGCCTGTATTTCATACCGTGAGTAGTTGAATTGCAGTCCACCTTTCAATGCAAGGTTATGACTTAAGCTATACACTACATAGGATCCCAGTTCGAAACCTAAAGCAGGTTTATGATTCACTAATTTATCAACATCTCCTTCGATGCTTAAAGCAATTGGGATATTCCTCGCGCTTGATTGCATGTTTGCATTGTCTTGGCCAGTCAGCTTGCGGTAGTTCATGGTTGGCGCAAACGATATTTGCCAACTGAGGCGCTGCGGCCTAAACGGCGATAGATCATAAACAGCGTACTCCTGCAGCCAGTTTACTTTTCTGTTCTCTTCTTCTTTTGTGATGTCTTCTTCTTTTTGGGTCGGGGGCTGATCGGAAACAAGAGACGGAATCGAAAATGCCGTAAGTGGCTTATCCAGACCAATAACAGGTGACTGTTTTATATTCGGTACGGCAACCGGCAGCGGGGGCATAACCAATATTACATCTGCGTTTTCAGTGACCACCATTGGAGACAATGCCTTATTATTTGACAATGGACTGAGTTGACTGCCAGTATTTTCGATTATTTCTTGCTGTTGGGGTTGATGATCGAGTAGTGAAGACATATCAGCACGACCCCTGTTGGAGGTCTCTGGGATTACCTGATCAAAAGGAACAATGTTGGCCTGGTGTTTTTCCGAAACTGTGCTTCGAGCCGGATCAGGGTTTGTAACTTCTTTTGCCGGTGGAGAAACAATCAATTGGTCAATGCCGAAGTAGCTCAAACCGGTCAGCAATAAGGCAAATCCGAACCAATATCTTCTTTTATTTGAATGTAATGAACGTTTGACTCCTTTCCACACTTTATCAGAGGGATACATCCTGTATTGATCAGCCTTCAGTTTGATCAGTTCCTCAAATTCATCAGTGTAAAAGTCACGTTCCATAATCGTTCGGGTTTGTACGGGTTATTTTTTTCATAAGATCGCACTGTGATTATTATCTGCCCGCAGCTATCCTGAACCAACCTGTCTTATCCGAAGGTCTTTGGATAATTTTCTTCCTTACCAGGATATCTTCCAGCATCTGCTTTGCTCTTGTGTACTGCGACCGGCTGGTACTTTCCTCAATATCCAGCATCTCGGCAATTTCCTTATGCGAATAACCCTCGATTGCATACAGGTTTAAGACCGTTCGATAACCTATTGGCAATATCCTTATACACTCCACCACCTGTTTTGCCTGCACGATAGATGGCACCGACTCTTCCCTGATCTGAACACTGGTGGCATGTATCAGATCCACGCTTTCATTGAACCTCTTGTTCTTTTTTAAATGGTTGATGCAGGTATGAACTACGATTCGTCTTATCCAGCCTTCAAATGCTCCTTTATTTTGAAAAGTATGGATTTGTGAAAACACCTTAATAAATCCTTCCTGCAGCATATCCTCTGCATCTTCCCGGTTATGGGCAAACCTGTAACAAACGGATAGCATCTTTGAGCTGTACTTTTGATACAATTCACGTTGAGCTACCGGTTCATTATGTAAACAGCCTTGTAAAATGGCTTCTTCGGTCATATTAACCGTTTGGTGGCCCTGTAATTTAGACAATTTCCAAATGTTATCGCTGCTTCATTCATAAAAAACCTGTCGAATTCTATTAAAACTGTACGCGGATTGCTCCGATAAAGTTTCGTCCCGGCGCAGAAAATCCTGACGCAAAATGCCGGTAGTTACGATCCAGGATGTTTTCAATTGCCAGCTGCACCGCAATATTTTTGGAAATTGAGTATTTACCGCGTAGATTAACCGTATACCACGACGGCATTCCATCAGCGGTAGCATATTGTGCATTATCTTCTCCGTCTGCATTGTAATCGTCAAGATGTTTCCATCCGTTGTACATAGCGAACGCTTCGAATTCATAACGCTGCTTATAATATCGTAGGCTTGTTTTTCCAAAAACAGGTGGAATATGGTCCAGGGGTTTGGAATCAACCTGCTCACTAACTATTTTATAAGTTCCATCCTGTTGTTTCTTATATATGTTAGATGTTTCTCCTGCATTTGTTTCAAAGCGACCTTTTGAGAAATTGATTATGCTTTGAAAAGATAAGTTTGGCAGGATGTCGATCGCAACAGACGCGTTTGCGCCAAAGACATAGGCTTTATTTCTGTTTTGATTCGCATAAACCCGGCTATTGATGCCATTATATATGATAGAATCCTGGCCGTTGAGTTCGAATGGCGCCTTTACCAGAGCATTCCTCAACCAGGTATAGAATCCATTTACTTCAACTTTTATCTTGCCAGCGACAACTCGCATAAGAGAAAGGTCGACATTATAAGTGTACTCAGGCTTGATATCCGGATTAGGAATTACGACTTGTTTGGCGGCGGTACTTGACTCAAAGATTTTAGCCAGATCATCAATATTAGGAACTCTGAAACCCGAAGAAAACGATACGGCCACCCTGGTCGATTCTTGTGGCAGAAATATCAGACCGAGGTTACCAGTTACCGCGAAATTTTCTTGTTTAATGTCCGTAAAGGGTAAATTGAAAAAAGAATTATCGTCAATAGTCGAGTGAAGGGTTACATACTGTAGCCTGATTCCATCATTCACCACAAACTTTTGATCGTTCGTTTTGAAGATGTGCTGTACATAGAATCCAAAATAATTCATGTTGTTTTCGCCATCAGGGTATCTTGTATCGAGTTTAGTGGATGCACCTGTCAAGGTGTTGGTGCGATTGGCTGTAGACGTGAGATCATTTAACTGGCCGTCAACACCAACACTCAATTCGTGGGTTTTCATCATCTTTCGTGCATCAACTGTGAGTCCCCAAACTTTTATCTGCTCTACGCGGCTGTCCAGGCGGTCGTATCGTTTATAGTCTCTTGTCTGCCTGCTTTCTTCAATGTTCTGGAAGCTCAGGTTTGTTCGTATCTCATCGAAGAAGCCGGTTTTGCCGATTGAAAGCTCATAAGCACCTAATAATCTTTTTTGAGGGCCGTAATACCATTCAGCATAACGTAGCGCTCCATTTCTGATGTCTTGTAAGCGGTCATACCGGGGAACATCATTCGAATTAGAAAATTGAAAGTTTAAGAGGTGCTGTATTTTATCAGACTGCTTAAAAAGTAATTTCTGGGTAATATCCCATTGCTTATATGCAGAATTATATTGTACACGATCATCCGGATTCTTTACGATTGAATCAATTCCATTAATATTTGCAATGTATTCGGTTCGTTTTCCGAAGTCCGGATAATTGTCGGAGTAATGATCTCCCATTTTCATGTTTCCGAAATTGCTGAAGTTATAGGACTGGAGCCAGCCAACTTTTTTCCCTGCAATACTAATATCGGCGTGGTAAGTTTTTTCGTCATTTGCGGAACTGTATCTTGCAAAACCAGTTCCGGTTGCAAGAAAATTTCTATCCGTCGCCAACCGTGGTGATTTGGTACGGAACAGAACAACACCGCCAAGTGCATCACTTCCATATATCGTAGATCCGGGACCGTATAAAACTTCAATACCATCAAGCATATTTTGATCAATGGTAATTACATTCTGTAAATGTCCGGATCGGTAGATAGCATTATTCATCCGAATGCCATCTACTACCAGCAATACTCTACTGGCTTCGAATCCACGTATAACAGGACTACTTCCGCCCTGTTGGCTTTTTTGGACGAACACATTTCCCGTATTCATAAGAAGGTCGCCAGTGTTTTGTGCATTCGTGGCAGCTATCTGGCGTGCAGTGACGATGTCGATTTTCTGGGCTATGTTTTTCTTTTTTTCTACGAATTTGTTGGCAGAAATAACGACTTCATCGAGTTGAATTACTTTCTGCGCAGTGTCATCATTTGTTTGGCCATATATAGAGGTCATGAATAAACAAGCGAATACAGGTATAAAAAAGTATCTCATTTTTCACAGTTGAATTGAATAATATACAATGACTTTCTCCTGGAGGGAAAGTTGTTGAAAAAATAAGTGATATGTATCAGCAATTTTTAGGAGGGGGCGATGGAGGTGTAATACCTGATATTAATAGATTGCCCTTGTGTGTTCGACTGTTCGAACGCGCTAAGTGACTTCCGGGGTGAGAGATAATGTATTCATTACTGGAATGATACCATAGCTGAAAAACAAGTTGTGCAATCGTAAGATTATTTGAAGAGGAGCTTTTGTTCTGATAATCCATCAATTGATCTATATTTTTCTTCAGTAACGATTCCTTTTTATCGAAGAGCCCTCTGAATACAACAGAATCATTTTTAACTCTAGAAGACTTCACATCAAAAAGATGCGAACCGATGACTATTTCTTTTCCTTCTTTATACCATCGTACATCTTTTTTTGCAACAGTGAGTTCCCCGAGATTGGAATGCTCGAGGCGTTCTAACATTTCGTGCCTCACGATTAGTTTCGCGATCTGGAGATACATAAATGCAGAAGTGGGAAGACATATAAATGCTAACAGAAAAAAAGCGATAATATGGTTCTTGGTAAGCAAACGCTTAGTGTATTAAGACTTCTCCAGTCATTTCGAGAGGAATTGGCAGTTGCATTACAGTTAGTATGGTTGGAGCAATATCTGCGAGTTTTCCTGGTTTAATTTTACCCTTCCAATCTTTATCAATGATGAAAAACGGTACAGGATTTAGAGTATGTGCCGTATTCGGCGTTCCGTCTTCATTAATCATATAATCGGCATTTCCATGATCGGCTGTTAGAAAAATAGCATATCCATGGTCGAGTGCAGTGGTTACTACTCGTTGAACACAACTATCAACCGTTTCAACCGCTTTGATGGCAGCTTCCCAGATGCCGGTATGTCCAACCATATCCGCATTGGCATAATTCAGGCAAATAAAATCAGCCGTCTTATTTTCCAGTTCAGGTACGATGGCGTCTGTAAGTTCGTTGGCGCTCATTTCAGGTTTAAGATCATAAGTGGCCACTTTTGGCGAAGCGATCATGATCCGCTTTTCATGCTCAAAAGCGAGCTCCCTTCCACCACTGAAAAAGAATGTAACGTGAGGATACTTTTCGGTTTCTGCAATACGTATTTGACGCAGGCCACTGTCCTGAATGATTTCTCCAAGCGTTTTATTCAGGTTGTCGGTTTCAAAAATGACTGAAACATTCTCATACGTTTTATCGTATTCAGTCATTGTAGTGTAATGGAGAGACAATTTCTTCATCCCGAATTCGGGCATATTGGTTTGCGTTAGTACCTGGGTGATTTCGCGGCATCTGTCCGTTCGAAAGTTAAAACAGATCACGACATCGCCATCCTGGATTGTTGCGACAGGCTTCATGTCCGGTTTCAAAATCACAGTTGGTTTGACAAATTCGTCGGTGATATTGTTTGAATAGGCGGTTTCAACGGCCAGTATCGGGTCTGACGATGTCTCTCCCTGCCCCCTAGTGATAGCGTCATAGGCCAGTTTCACACGTTCCCATCGCTTATCTCTGTCCATGGCGAAATATCGCCCGGTAACGGTAGCGATTTTCCCGGTTGTCTTATCTAAATGCGCTTGCAATTCCTTCAAGAAAAGAACGCCACTTTTTGGATCGGTATCACGGCCATCTGTAAAGGCATGGATATAAACTTCACTGACATTCTGTTCATGGCATATGTCAACGATGGCCTTTAGGTGATTTATATGTGAATGAACGCCTCCGTCACTGACCAAACCAAGGAGGTGCAGCGGTTTGTTAGTCGTCTTGGATAACCGGATTGCGTTCAGCAGGTTTGCATTTTTGGCAAAACTTGAATCCCGGATGGCAACATTGATTCGCTGCAGTTCCTGGTAGACAATCCGTCCTGCCCCGATATTTAGATGACCAACCTCAGAGTTTCCCATTTGTCCGTCGGGTAAACCAACCGCTTCGCCGCAGGTAATCAATGTAGTATTAGGGTATTGTGAGTAGAGAGAACTTACAAAAGGTGTGTGTGCGTTTTGAATCGCGTCAGCAGATTTGGTTTTTCCTAAGCCCCAGCCGTCCATAATGACAAGGATTACTTTCTTACCATCCATATAACGAACTTTTATTAAATTTATTAACAAACGCGCCAAAGGTAGTATAATACGCTAATCGTAGTATTTCTAAGCAGTACCTACTTTGGCATGTTTTTCGCACCTTGGTGGGTGAAATCATTTAGCATGAAAACATTTTTACCTATTGTGTTTGCAACCTTTTCACTTCTTTTTACCTCCTTCAAACCAATTTATTCGATCGAAGAAGTGGTAACTGCTATGAGGAGTGGTAATGCAAACCAATTATCGAGGTACTTTGATGATCGGATAGACATACAACTTCCCAGCAAAAGTGATAATTATAGCAGAACGCAGGCTGAAATGATCCTGAAAGATTTCTTTTCGAGTAATGAGGTTACGAATTTTCAGGTTAAGCATAAGGGAGAGAATAACGGGGCTCAATTTTGCATCGGTTTATTACAAACACGGAATGGTAATTATAGAACGAAATTGTATATGAAGCAAAAAGGCGATCGCCAGGTCTTGCAGGAAATAGGGTTCCAGGTCGCTGATTAGATGATTATCTCTGAAATTCTTAGAGCCCCCGGCCTGGCCGGGGGTTCTTTTTTATTACCTGTAACTTTCGAGGGGCAGCCTGTTTTTCACACTTGTTTCTTTAGTTTTGGCCATGTTTAACGACGAACAACTTGCAACATTGACCAGAGCTGCGCTAAAGGAAGATATTGGCGACGGGGATCACTCTACTTTGTGCTGTATACCGGCAGGCGTTGACGGTAAGGCTCTGCTAAAGATTAAACAGAACGGCGTTATCGCAGGTGTCGAAATTGCTGAAAAAATCTTTCGCCAAGTTCAGCCTACAGTGACATTTACGAAATTCTGTAACGATGGTGATACCGTAAAATCAGGCGATAAGGCATTCGATGTACAAGCGAAAGTTCACATAATACTTCAATGTGAAAGACTCATTTTAAACTGCATGCAGCGAATGAGTGGCATTGCCACCCTTACCCGTCAGTACGCGGACAAACTCAAAGGTTATAAAACGAAGATTCTTGACACCCGCAAAACCACTCCGAATTTCCGATTGTTGGAGAAAGAAGCAGTTCGAATAGGAGGTGGTGAAAATCACCGGATGGGATTGTATGATATGATCATGTTGAAAGACAATCATATCGATTATGCCGGTGGGCTCGAAAAAGCGATTAAAGCTGCCTATGAATATGTACAGGTCAATAAACCAGGCATGCAGATCGAAGTTGAAACAAGAACGCTGGATGATGTAAGGAGCATTCTAACTTTTGGGCAAGGGAAAGTACATCGCATCATGCTTGATAACTTTTCTCCAGCCATGATCGTTGAAGCGTTGAATATAATTAAAAACCAGTTCGAGACTGAAGCAAGTGGCGGAATCAATCTTGATAACCTCATTGACTATGCAAAAACGGAGGTTGATTACGTAAGTATTGGTGCATTGATCCACCAGGCAAAAAGTCTGGACTTAAGTTTGAAAGCAGTAATTAATTAAAATGAAAAAGAAAACCAAAGCAGATAATGGAAGTGACGGGATTGTATATTCAACTGACCCGTCATTCCCTCTGCCAAACGATCAGAGCTCTGTTGATACGATTCCTTCAGCCCAGCAACAACTAAAAATTAAATTAGATACAAAACAGCGCGCAGGCAAGGCCGTAACCCTCGTGCAAGGCTTCGTAGGTAAAGATGAGGACCTGCAACAACTTGGTAAGAGCCTCAAAAATTTCTGCGGGACGGGTGGTTCAGTTAAAGATGGAGAGATCATCATACAGGGCGATCATCGTGATAAAGTGTTACAATGGCTGAGTAGGAACGGCTACGGAAAAACAAGAAAGATAGGGTAGTTGGGATGGGTTTAAAGTTTATGTTCAAATGTTTAAAGTTTAATGTTTCTTGTTTAATGTCTAACGTTGAAGGGTGTAAGTCGTGTCCCTTGAACCTTAAACTTTAAACTTTCACCCTCCTGGCTCAACTACTGTCCTTGCGCTAAACTATATGCTCTCTTATCGCCCCACATTAAGAGTAGTTCTGACGAACAGATATGAAAATTTCCGGTCATGCTTATATACAGGCCGAGGATATCCTGCTGGTTTAACGGATCTTCATCAATTGCTTCAAAGCGGACATTGTATTGATTTACCAGGTTAGTGTATACCGAACCGGTAGGCCACACCTGGGTTCCGCGATTGCTAACGCTAACGAGCTTGAATTTCACACCACCGTGTCGCTGACATTTTTTTGCAATGACGTCTGGTTGCTCATCACTCGCGATGAATAGGTCTACCCCTACAATTTTTTCCTCGCCGATTTCTATCGATATCATCATTGCGTTCTTCTCTAATTTCAAAGGAGTAGGTGTACCGGGTTTATTCGGTACAAATGGTTTGGGATTCACTTGTGGCGACTTGCCGAAATTGCCAATGATGGCTTCGGCGAATTGAGTCGTATTCACGGCAGCTTTTGATTTATCGCCGAAATCCCCTGTGTGTACACCGCTTTCAAGTGTAAATAACAATGCGTTTTCAATAATACCTGCATTTTCGGTCAGGCCAAGATGTTGTAACATGGAAATACCGCTTAATAAAAGTGCAGTTGGGTTCGCAATATTTTTTCCTGCAATATCCGGTGCTGTACCGTGAACCGCTTCGAATATAGAGATATGGTCTCCGATGTTGGCAGAAGGAGCGAAGCCCAATCCGCCTACCAGACCTGCACACAGGTCCGATACAATATCACCTTGAAGGTTAGTCAGTACAACCACATCAAAAGTATCAGGCCTAACAACGAGCTTCATGCACAGGTCATCAACAATTATGTCATCCGCTTTCAGGTGAGGATACTCTTTTGCCACCTCATAAAAACATTCCAGGAAAAGACCGTCGGTTAACTTCATGATATTGGACTTGTGACCGCAGGTAATTCGCCGGGCATGTTTCTGAGTGGCCATTTCAAAGGCATAGCGGATTACCTGTAAACTTCCCGGACGCGTTATAAATCGACGGCTCAAAGCAACGTCATGGGTTAACATGTGTTCGATACCTCCATAAGTATCCTCAATATTTTCTCGAACGATTGTGATGTCAATAGGGATTCCGGCCTTTGAAAACACAGTGTCTACTCCATGGAGACTTTGAAAAACTCTTTTATTGGCATAGGTGTTCCATGTTTTCCGTGCGGTTACATTGATACTTTTGACTCCCTTGCCCTTGGGTGTTTCCATGGGACCTTTAAACAGCAGGCCGAGGCTCTCGATCGACTGTTTGGCTTCTGGCGTCATTCCATTAGAAAAACCCTTGTCAAATACCCATTTCCCCATCTCCACAAACTCATATTCCAACGGTACTTTATTGGCGTCAAAAATTTTCAAAACGGCATCCATTATCTCAGGACCAATGCCATCTCCTTTAGCAACGGCAATTCGCATATATATCAGATTGAAATGATTATAATGACAAGGGCAAAAATAGCTTCCCTGCAACAATTCCCGTTAAAACTTCATTCATTAATTATCTGGGCCTGCTTTTTTAATTACCTTAGCCTATAAACCCGCTATACATGGTATCCAAAATATCAGAGGGCGTTGAAGTAAGCGTAGAAACCTATTATCAGCCGGATTATTCGAACCCCGTTGCCAGCGAATTCATGTTTGCATACCGCATAACGTTGGAAAATCACAATAACTTTCCCGTCAAACTTCATCGGCGCCATTGGTATATCATAGACAGTAATGGAAGCCATCGCGAGGTGGAGGGGGATGGCGTTGTCGGTGTTCAGCCAATCATTCAACCAGGAGAGAAATATCAGTATGTGAGCGGGTGTAATCTTCGCACGGAACTCGGTAAAATGTATGGAACATATGAAATGGAGAACCTTTTTAATAAATCTACATTCGAGGTCAATATTCCAGTCTTTGAAATGATCGTTCCGTTCAAGATGAACTGACGAAAAATATGCTCCCCAACACGAAGCCGCAAAGAATACATCCAATCTTTGCGCCTTTGCGAGAATATTTTTATCAATTAAGTTTTGAAGTCTTCATTCCGTTTTTGTAAAGCATCCAGCCCATCAATGCAAAAAAAGCAACCCCAAGGATATAGTATCCGAGCGTGCCGATGCTGTTGGTCACTCCGTGCTCAATGCTCAACTTTCCAAGAGAGTTGGCAATTGCCTCAGGAATGTTCAACATGGCAAATAATACACCCATCAAAGCACCACCCGCAACCAGGCCCGTAGCAAACAAGCTTCCCTTTTCAAGGTCTTCCTCTCCTTCTTTTGCAACAATCCCCCGTCTTTGTTTCACTGAATTCACTATGCCTTTAATTGCACCTCCAATGTAGATAGGCAACGTTGTGGATAAGGGAAGATAAACACCAATAGCAAAACTCAATGCCCGAATACCACACAATTCAACAACCAGAGCTATGAATGCACCCACCAAAACAAAACTCCAATCCAGATTGAAAGATAATATTCCCTTTATAAGAGTAGCCATCAATGTCGCCTGGGGCGCATTATAAACTGAGCCTATAGCATGCACGATTCCTCTTGCCTTCATCTCGGCTGTTGGAATATCAAGAATCTTCACGGTAAAACCAATTGCAATAGAAGAAACAATTGCTCCAATGAACAAGGCCAACTGTTGATATTTTGGAGTCGCTCCAACGAGGTAGCCAGTTTTGAGATCCTGAGAAGTAGCTCCGGCATTTGCAGCCGCTATACATACCATTCCCCCAACAACCAGCGCCATCGCTTCATAAGCCTGGCCGCTCCAGCCTACTGCAATAAAAATTAAGCAAGTCGCCATGATTGTGGCAATCGTCATACCAGAGATTGGGTTATTCGTTGTTCCGATCAATCCAACGATTCTGGATGACACGGTAACAAAAAAAGCCCCAAAAAGCACAACCATAATTCCCAGGAGCAAACGGTTAAAGATTGAATCTCCTGGTATGAAACTGAGCAGAGAAATCAAAACGATTAAGGCGATGCTTCCAAACAGCACAACTTTCATGCTAAGGTCCCTTTCGGTTCTTTTACGGCTATCACCACCTGCATCCTTAACTGCCCCCACACTTTCTTTAAATGAAGAAATAATTGTGGGAATAGTTTTAATCAAAGTGATGAACCCCCCCATTGCTACAGCACCAGCGCCTATTTGACGTATATACGCCCTGTAAATTGCGGTGGCAGGGTCAGTAAACATTTTTGTGGCTGGATCCCAACCTCCATACCCACCTGCAGTTTCTAAACTTTTTAGAAATCCGAGTTTAACTTGTTGCAATGCGATATTTGTATGGTCATCCATAAACAAAAAGGCGAGTAATGGAGTCAACACCAGCCAGCTAAGAACGCTACCCGCCACGAGCACGCCTGCAATCTTTGGCCCGATAATATAACCCACACCCATATACTCTGGAGTGATATCTGCCGATATCTGCGCTGCAGGAAAATACTTGCTTTTTGCTGCGGTACTAAACACAGGTTGCTCTGCTATAACTTTAAAGAGCTTTTGAAGCAATGCATACACGAAGGCGAAACCAAGTCCCTGGAAAGCTGTTTTTGCAAACTCTCCTCCACGTTCACCCGCTTTAAGAACCGAAGCACAGGCAGTTCCTTCCGGGTATGGGAGCGCCTCATGCTCTTTAACGATTAATGAACGCCGTAAGGGGATCATCATTAGGGTTCCAAGCATGCCACCGAAGATGGCAAGAATAAAAATCACTCCGTAATCAAAATAGTCTGCTGAATCAGCGGTCGACAAAAATAAAAAGCCCGGTAATGTAAAAACAACACCGGCGGCAATGCTTTCGCCGGCAGATCCGGTTGTTTGGATGATGTTGTTTTCGAGAATAGTTGTATTGAATAACTTTCTGCCTATTGTGATGGCTAACACGGCAATGGGAATGGATGCGCTGACCGTTAACCCTGCCTTTAATGCAAGATACACTGTGGCTGCACCGAATAGAATGCCAAAAAAGCTACCCATTAGAATAGCTTTCAACGTGAATTCCTTCATTTTCGTTTCCGCAGCCACAAATGGCTGGAATGTTTTCTCAGACATGATTGACGAGCAGTTTAGTTTAAAAAGAAAGTTATGATAAATAATTTCAAAATATTCTAAAAGCTACTCCTGGAGTTTCCTTTGCTATCTTACATCACTCATTTTCTTTTCCATCCAATATGTAAGGAAGAATAACAACAGAGCAGCAATGCCACTTAACACCACAAATAAGAGAAAGAAGTCATACAAATTCGTTATCCGGAAGCCCAGAATGATCGTTGGTCCTTCTCCGGGATAGAGGGCACCAAGTGTGCCAGCCAGTTTACTTCCACCGGCATTCGATAAAAACCATACACCCATCAGGATTGAGGCGAACCTCGCTGGAGCCAGTTTATTCACTAGCGAAAGACCTATGGGAGAAAGGCAAAGTTCTCCAACTGTGTGTAGAAAATATAAAATCAATAACCAAAGCATGCTTACTCCGCCAGCCGCGTCCTTCACGCCAAAAGCAATCACGAGATAACCAAGAGCAAGAAATAAAAGGCCTAAGGATTGTTTCTTTGGAGAACTTGGCTCTATCCGGTTTTTATTTAAGAATAGCCAGAACTGCGACATAAAAGGTGCAAGAAGTAAAATAAATAGACCATTCACACTATTAAACCAGCTTGGAGGAATTTCTTTTTGATCATACGGAGTTCCCTGGATATAGTGATAGACAGCGAACAATATAGCACTCACTCCAAGTGCGCCGAAAACACTTTTTAATTCCTTCGGAATTTGCATAATGCGTTGCAAGATATAATAGAGGAAGAACGCAATCGCAAGAACAAACAGGATTACATTCCCAAGGGAAGTGTTTACGACAAAGCGCCTGTCCGTATCGCGCTCAGCGAACAATGTGAGCGAGGAGCCCGCCTGTTCAAAGGCTGCCCAGAAAAAAATAACAAAGAACGCCGATATAAAAATCACCAGGACTTTCCCGCGCTCAAGTGATGTAAGTGAAGAATCACTGATAATTATTCCACATACGCCAATAGCCACTGAAAAAATGAATGAACCAATCCAGTCCGAATCAACCACGAATCTGAACAGCAAAATCAATCCAAGAGTTATGACAGCCCAAATTCCAACATTTGCAAGTGACGACTTCGTTGTTTCGCGACCTTGCTTTTCGGATTGATTAATCATTTTGTTAGGAACGATTCCAAGGCCTTTTCCTTCGGGGCTTACGACATATTTGTTTTTTAGCCAGATAAAGGCTAATGTGCCCAAAAACATAGCCGCCCCCGCTGAAAGAAAGCCCCATTTAAATGCATCACGCAACGGATTTCCGGCTTCATCGTATTGATTTCCCAGTCCTCCACACACCAATGGTCCGATGAAGGCACCGAGGTTAATGCCCATGTAAAAAATTGTATAGGCTGAATCTAAACGTTTATCAGCGGGAGGATACAATTGTCCCACCATTGATGAAATATTGGGTTTGAAAAACCCGTTTCCAATGATTAACACGCCCAGGCCGACCCACATCAGCGTGTGGGCAAGTGACACATTAGAATAGAAGGAGGCACTGACGAATAAAATCAGTTGAGCAAGTGACATCAGAAATCCACCTGTGATAATACTTCTCCTGTTTCCCCATAACCGATCGGCGAAATATCCACCGAGCAAGGGCGTTAGGTATACCAATCCTGTATAACTGCCATATACACCGTTGTTGGCATATTGATCACTCATCAACAATCCATTGGTAACATATAGAACGAGAATAGCCCGCATTCCGTAGTAGCTGAATCTCTCCCACATCTCTGCAAAAAAAAGAATGAATAAACCCTTGGGATGTTTGCTACTCATGGTTTGGTTCATGTGGGGAAGTTTAACGAGCCTTCTTTGAAATGATAATCTCCGTAAAATACAGATAAAATCCAATTTGCATAGAACACAAACTTTAATTGGTGAATGCGATGCTTAAATCCGAAATTTGCACCGCAACTATCAGCAACCCTTTATGAACATACTTCTCTTAGGCTCTGGTGGCCGCGAGCATGCGCTGGCCTGGAAACTCAATCAAAGTGTATGGACGAACCCCTTGTACATTGCGCCTGGAAATGCAGGTACTGCGATGTGTGGTAACAATGTAGATATTGCCGTGAACGACTTTGAAGCAATTGCTAAGTTTTGCATTGAGAAAAAAATAGAGATGGTGGTGGTTGGACCGGAAGAACCACTTGTTAATGGACTGTATGATTTTTTTAAATCGAATGAGTCATTGAAAGAAATTTTCTTTATTGGCCCATCGAAATTTGGCGCCCAGCTTGAAGGAAGTAAAGCATTCGCTAAAGCATTCATGTTGCGGCATGATATTCCAACCGCGGCATACCGGGAATTCGACGTGTCGAGTTATGAAGAAGGCGTTCAGTACATACAGCAGCAATCATTACCGGTTGTACTAAAAGCGGATGGCTTAGCAGCTGGGAAAGGTGTTATCATTGCTCAATCACACATAGAAGCCATCGCCGAATTCGAATTGATGTTACACCAGGAGAAGTTTGGGACAGCCAGCAAAAAAGTGGTAGTTGAGGAATTTCTTGAGGGGATTGAATTAAGTGTCTTCGCATTAACCGACGGAGTGAACTACGTACTTCTTCCAGAGGCAAAGGATTACAAGAGGATCGGTTCCGGTGACACGGGATTGAATACTGGAGGAATGGGAGCGGTGAGCCCAGTGCCCTTTGCCACCGCTTCCTTTATGCAAAAAGTTGAAAACAGGATTATTATTCCAACTATCGAGGGACTAAAAAAGGAAAATGTCGATTATAAGGGTTTCATCTTTTTTGGATTGATTAAAGTGGGCGATGACCCATGGGTAATTGAGTACAATTGCCGCCTGGGCGATCCCGAAACGGAGGTTGTAATGCCACGACTAGAAAACGATCTTGTCGGATTGTTTATCGCCACCGCGCAGCAACGACTGAACGAAGTTCAAATTAACGTAGAAAGGAAAAAGGCAGTAACGATCATGGCTACGAGCCGTGGATACCCGGGTTCATATGAAAAAGGCTTCGTGATCGAAGGATTGAAAAATCCCGATGCAGATTGTCTCATCTTCCACGCAGGCACCAAAGAGCAAGAAGGACAGATTATAACCAATGGTGGTAGGGTGCTTTGTGTTACTGCCCTCGGAAAAGATATTGAACACGCGGTTCACAAATCTCTCGACCAACTGGCGACGATTGATTTCGATGGGATATATTACAGGCAGGATATCGGACATGAATTTTTGTAACCCGAATGGCGCTAATTGTAACTAATTACGGGAATGGCTTCCCCCATCTCGCCCTCTTGCTATAACTTTAAGTGTTCGGGTAATGTATTCCTGTTAATTAGCTACAATTAGCGAAATTCGGGTATGAATGATGTTCATTATAGTGACTACTTGCAGCTTGAAAAAATTCTCGATGCGCAGTTTCCAGAAAGTGCGAGACATAATTCCCCGGCGCATGATGAGACTTTGTTTATCATAATTCATCAGACTTATGAACTATGGTTCAAACAAATGTTACATGAACTGGACTCTATTTTGGTAATCATGCAAAAGCCATCAATCAATGATAACTCGCCGGAGCTCCAAACTGTAGTGCATCGCTTATCCCGAATGGTTACAATTATAAAAGTGTTGGTCCATCAGATCGATATCATGGAAACCATGACACCAATCGATTTTCTTGACTTTAGGGATATGCTCAGACCGGCTTCAGGTTTTCAAAGCTGGCAGTTCAAGATTATTGAAGCAAAGCTTGGACTGAAGTTTGCTAGTCGCCACGGGCAGGACTATTACACTTCCCAGTTACGCCTCGCGCAAGTTGATGTTATAAAAAAAGTCGAGAGGGAAAAGTCATTGATAGAATTATTGAATGGATGGCTTGAGCGGATGCCTTTTTTTGAACAGGAAGACAACTGGGAGAACTTTAAACCTCTGTATAGAATCGATTCATATTTATCAAGCCTGCCTGTTTTTTGGAAAGAATACCGGCAGATTTATATAAGCAGCCTGGCAGAGGGCGAAAAAAATAATCAACAATACTTTGATCTGGTCTTTCAGGATGGTGACGCAAACGCGGAAAAACAGCTGTCACCAAAAGCATGCAGGGCCGCACTTTTTATCATGTTATATAGAGGATACCCGATTGTTCAATTGCCATTTCAATTATTGAACAACCTGTTGGAGATTGATGAACAACTGAGCACATGGCGGTATCGCCATATGAACATGGTACATCGAATGATTGGCACCCGGATTGGTACAGGAGGAAGTACTGGTAAGGATTACCTGAAGGCAGCGCTTGACAAACACTATATTTTTAAGGAAATAGCGCAGCTTACGAGCTTCCTGATAGAAAGAAAAAAATTACCGCAACTAAGTGTCGAAATGGAGAAACGATTGGGTTTTGTTCAGGGATTCTAATGGAATCTTCCGCTCCCCCTTATTTCTCTATACGGTGTGGAAAAAAAGTCATCAACTGTTTTATTGAAATTATCTTTATACGACATCATTATACGATGTCCGGAGTTGGGTAAGATCCAGAGGTATGCTTTCGGAATGTTTTTGTAGATAAGCATGGTGTGCTCTTCTTTAATCACATCATGATCTCCTCCAATAACCAATGCAGGACATTTGATTTTGTTAATCTCAGAAAGAGAAATTTGAGGTTCCTCTACCATCATTCGTGTTAACTTTAGATCCTTTTTTTCTGCGGCCGTTCTATTACTTTTATTTTTTAGGTCGCTATACATCGGTCGAATTAGGTCCAAAAATTCTTTTTGCATTGCTGTGCTATCCGGCCATAGATTAGCACTGGCTACCGCCAGCTTTTTTACTTTCTCAGGGTGGCGGCTGGCTAATAATAAACCATTGATTCCTCCGTCGCTCCATCCGATCACGAAGGCGCTATCTATCTTCATTGCGTCGAGCAATGCTGCGTAATCATCGGCCATCATTTCATAGTTCAGGCTATCCCCATTGTCTTGTGATTTACCCTGGGCGCGGCTGTCTGCCGCAATCACTTTATACTTCTTTGCGAAAAATGGAATTTGATTTACGAAATGTTTCATCGAACCTCCGTTGCCATGTATAAGCAATAGTGGTTGCCCTTCTCCGTAAGTTTCGATGTACATCTTAAAACCTCTGATCTCCAAGTACTTTCCTTTTGCAGCATTATCGCCGTATACAACTTTGGAATCGTTGTCTGAGTAGTGTTTGCATGAAGAAAAACCCAGTATAATCAGAAGCAGAATAAGTGACCTTTGCATAACAGAATAGGGAGTTGCTATAAGGGTAAATATTTAAGAGCGGGTAATCTACAAAAAGTTTCTTGTTTCTAAAATGCCGGCATCGGTATTGAACTGTATTTTCATCTTACGAGTGTCTGCATGTTTCCTCTAAAATAATTTCTCATAAATCGATAGGTCTTATACCATTTATGGGGGTTTTACGTTGTACTCATCTGCATCGATAAGCATTTAATTTCGATTTCATAGGGATAAAAGTTTGTAAGAAGGAAAAAAGCACAAGATGACCAGGTCGAGAGGGGAAAGAAATGGATCTGAAAAAACCTGGAAAAAGTGAGCAAAAAAGTGGTATTTATACGGTGCGCTGGAGTGCTCATTCTCTGTGGAAAAAATGCTTACAAATCAATGGATTGCCTTTGTTAATTCGGATTATTTACTTCAATTTTGCGGGCATTACAATCAAATCCAAAATCTGACCTTTCAAAATGGGCTTATTCAATTTTTTCACTCAAGAAATTGCTATTGACCTGGGTACCGCAAATACCCTCATCATACATAACGACGAAGTAGTAGTAAACGAACCAAGTATAGTTGCGCTTGACAGGAATAATCCGAAGAACGTGCTGGCTGTTGGAAAAAGAGCTTTGATGATGCACGAAAAAACGCATGAAAGTATTCGCACTGTTCGCCCCCTGAAAGATGGTGTGATTGCTGACTTTAACGCTGCAGAATTGATGATACGGGAGATGATCAAGATGATCTATCCTAAGAAACCATTGTTTCCTCCTAGTTGGAGAATGATGATCTGTATTCCTTCCAGCATCACTGAAGTTGAAAAGCGTGCCGTTCGTGATAGCGCGGAACAAGCCGGTGCCAAAGAGGTTTATCTCTTGCATGAACCGATGGCTGCCGCGCTTGGAATCGGCATCGATGTCGAAGAACCAGTTGGAAATATGATCATCGATATCGGTGGAGGAACAACAGGTATTACTGTTATTGCGTTGGCCGGTATTGTGTGTGATCAATCTATAAGGATCGCCGGTGATGAATTTACTGCTGATATTATGGAAGCTCTGAGACGTTATCACAGTCTGTTAATAGGCGAACGCACTTCAGAACAGATTAAGATCACGATTGGAGCAGCGATGAAAGACCTTGAAAATCCACCGGAAGATATGCCTGTGAATGGTCGCGATCTTGTAACGGGAATTCCAAAGCAGATCATGGTGAGTTACCAGGAAATTGCAGAAGCACTTGATAAAAGCATTTTTAAAATTGAGGAAGCAATTTTGAAGGCGCTGGAAATGACTCCCCCGGAACTTGCCGGCGATATATACCGCAGAGGGTTATACCTCACCGGTGGAGGTGCTTTGCTTCGCGGGCTGGATAAACGTTTAAGTCAAAAAATCAAGTTGCCGGTTCATGTTGCGGATGATCCGCTCAAGAGTGTTGTACGTGGTACTGGATTGGCATTGAAACATTATGACAGGTATCCCTTTGTAATGAGATAGTTGATACGCTTCCGAAATAAAATCCCAATTTCAGGTAAATTTCAAAGTCCAAATCCCAAAGTTCCAGATCACAATCTTTAGCGGGGCAAACTTAAGTCGAAAATTGGAATTGGACTTTGGAATTTGAAGTTTGAAATTTGGTGCTTAAGAAGTTGGAATTTTAAAAATCCATTTGTGAGAAATATATTTCTCTTCATCCGAAGATATTTTAATTTCCTTTTTTTTGTCATACTACAGGTAATAGCCTTGTCCTTTCTCTTTCGTTACAACAGATTTCACGAAGCTGCTTTTATGGGTGTTGCCAGTGAGGTGACCGGCCGTATGAGCGAGAGATATAATAATATTGAATACTACTTTCACCTGAAAAGAACCAATGATGCGCTGGTAAAGGAGAATGAACGCCTCAATAATATGCTATTGCAGAATTTCGCGCCAAGCGATACTTCATCGAGAATTGTCGTAGATTCCATCAAAGTTGATTCACTTGAGCAATATCGTCGGTATCGCTATTACCCGGCACGAGTGGTGGAAAGCTTCACATCCCTTCAGACAAACTATATCATGCTACAACGTGGGACAGTGCAGGGGATACAAAAAGATATGGGCGTAATAAGTCCGCAAGGGATTGTTGGCCGTATTGTAAATGTGAGTGATAACTATTCCACAGCAATGATCTTGCTGAACCGGCAGTTCAAGACAAATGCCAAGTTAAAAAAGGGTGGAGAAAGGGGCAGTGTTGAATGGGATGGAAAGGACCCTCAGTATGTTTATTTGAAAGATATTCCGAAAAGCGCAACGGTTACAAAAGGCGATACAGTCATTACAAGTGAGCTGTCTTCAATTTTTCCCCCCAATATCATGGTCGGTACTGTGAATGCAATCATCAATGATAAAAGCAGCAATTTTTATACGTTGAAACTAAAAACCGCCACCAATTTTTACAGTGTCTTTTATGTTTATGTAATCGCAGATTTGCATCGGGAAGAACGCAAACAATTACAGGAGGAAACGAAAAGCAGTCAATGAGCAGCCTGGTTAAAAATACGATCCGGTTTGTCCTCTTTATACTTGTACAGGTATATGTACTGTTCCAGGTCCATCCTTTGCACCAGTTCATTGTTCCTTATTTGTACTTCCTTTACATATTGTGGCTGCCTTTTAATACTCCGCGTCTTACACTGACAATGGTCGGATTTTTATTTGGCCTCTCACTGGATTATTTTGCTAAAACGCCTGGGTTGCATGCTGCATCGTGTACCTTAATCGCCTATCTAAGACCGTTTCTCATCAATATTCTCATTCGCCAGGAAGGGTCTGAACAGAACTACCGTTCGCCGTCAGTTACCAGCATGGGTTTTGCACCATACGCCACCTATGTTATTATTTTAACAATCGTTCACAATAGCTACCTGGTATTTTTGGAGTGGTTGCATTTCGGATCAATCCTCTATTTTATGGGGAAAGTATTGGCAACGACCGGTGTCAGCTTGCTGCTAATCTTTGTAGCCGAGTTGTTGTTTTACCGGAAAGAAAAATTCAGGACGAATATAGCCTAAAGGCTTAACAGGAAATCAAAGAGAGCCTGTAATAATAACTTTTTCCTTACGATTGATTGCCGTTTATACGCCATAACTTTGCGCAAGCTTTTTGGCAGCTGGCCAACGATTAATTTGGATTTTATTGCCAGAACACAATAAATGCATCGATTTCTTATTCTATTTATATGAAACCCAAACCTGAATTCGTACATCATACCTCGTACTTCATATTTCGTACTTTGTATTTCGTACCCCGCATTCGGTATTAAAAGAATATGTCTGTTTTCAACCAATCAAGGAGCAATATTATTCGCCTCATTTTCCTGGGCCTGTTTTTTATTATAATTATTCAGCTTTTTAATCTTCAGATCGTTTCAAGCAAGTACAGCCAGCTGGCAATGGATAATGCAGTATTCCGCAAGGTAATCTATCCGAATCGCGGTATTATTTATGATCGCAAGGGAAAGGCTATTCTCAACAACACTATTATGTATGATCTGGTTGTAACGCCATACGCCGTAAAAAATATCGATACCATCGGCCTATGCAACTTACTGGAGATAGACACGACTGAATTTAAGAAAAGAATGTTGGATGTGCGGTTTAAGAATGGCCCTTATCGGCCGTCGATCTTCGAAGATTTGCTACCACCGGAACTACACGCCAGGCTCGATGAGAACATCTGGAAATTCAACGGTTTCGCTTTAGTTGAAAGACCAGTCAGGGTTTACCCGTTCAACGCTGCTGCTCATATCATGGGATATGTTGGAGAGGCAGATTCTGGTATCATCAAACGCTCCAACGGATTTTATCTGCTCGGAGATTATGTGGGTCGAAGTGGAATGGAAGCATATTATGAGAAAGTGCTAATGGGCCAGCGGGGTGTTCAGCATCTTATCAAGGACAACAAAAACCGCCTGGTCGGTAGCTACGAAAATGGAGGAAGGGACACTTCAGCGGTGGCTGGACGAAATCTCAGAACATATATCGATATCGACGTTCAGCAGTTGGCTGAAAAGCTAATGACACATAAAGTCGGCGGTGTCATAGCACTGGATCCAAAAACAGGAGGCATCATCGCAATGGCTTCCGGTCCGAACTTCAATCCAAATGATCTGACTGGGCCTAACAAGCAGACCAACTATGGGCGGCTACAGCTTGACGTGGCAGCACCATTGCTGAATAGGGCAATTAAAGGATTGTATCCTCCAGGCTCCGCATTCAAACCTTTAGGAGCATTGGTGGCATTGGATGAAGGCGTGATAGATCCCTCTTACGGTTATCCGTGTTCGGGCCGTTATTATGGATGCGGCCATGGAAAGCCAGCCTGTACTCACAATAATCCAGGACATGCTGCTAATCTCAGGCTGTCGATCGCGAATTCATGTAACTCATATTACACTCATATTTACCGGCTCACGGTTGATAACAGACGATTCGGAAATGTGAAAAACGGATACCAGAAATGGAAAGAATATATGAACGCGTTTGGGCTTGGACAAAGAGTTGGCGTTGATCTGCCGAGTGAAGACAGAGGAAATATTCCAGACTCCAGCGTGTACAATCGCGTTTATCGTGGCTCCTGGAACTCCTGTACCAATCTTACATTAGGGATCGGGCAGGATATGATGCTTGCGACTCCGTTGCAACTGGCGAATTCGATGGCCATCGTCGCTAACAAAGGCTTTTATTATACGCCTCATTTTGTAGAAAAGATAGATAGTGAAACTGAAGAAGATACCATCCTCCATCAATTCAGGAAAAAGCACGAAGTGCTTACGCGCATTTCCGACGAAGCATATGAAGCGGTGATTAGTGGAATGCAGGATGTGGTGGAGAGTGGAACGGCCCGTGCAGCCATGATACCCGGTATTAACATTTGTGCGAAAACGGGAACAGCAGAAAACTACCGGATCATTGATGGCAAAAGAATTCAGTTGAAAGACAATTCTGTGTTCGTCTGTTTTGCGCCGCGGGAAAATCCAACGATTGCGATTGCGGTTGTTGTAGAAAATGCCGGTTTTGGCTCGACGTGGGCGGCGCCTATTGCATCGCTCATGATGGAAAAATATTTGAATGACACATTGCGTCCCGAACGGGTAAAAGAAGTAGAGAGGATCGCCAGTGCAGATCTAATGCCCGGATACCTCGACCGCTTACAATTTATTACTGATTCTACGAGGGCTTATTTCTGGTTCAACAAGACCAGGGACAGTAATTATATTAAGAAGTATATACGAACGGGCAGGGCTCCTGCACAACCACAAAATCCGCAGCCTGCGCCAACAATAATACATAAGACAGGAGCGGTGATGCCAGATAAATTAATAGTTAAAAAGCGAATGCTCGCATAACAATGAGTCAAAGAAATCCTGCCATATCAAAAGGGGTTGACTGGATAATGATCTGGTTATATATTATCCTCGTAGCTATTGGTATATTCAGCATTTTCTCTGTAACATATCGCGAAGAGGTCAGTGTTGTTGATGGATTCTTCAAGATGAAGGCCGATTATGGCAAGCAGTCGCTATACTTTGTGATATCACTTATACTTGGACTTTTTATCCTCCTTACCGATAGCAAGTTCTTTACCGCGACAGCCAACATCTGGTATGCATTCGGTATACTACTATTGTTGTTGGTATTTCCTTTCCACACCGAAGTGAAAGGTACCAATTCAATTATAAGGTTTGGCGGCTTTCAGTTGCAACCGGCAGAGTTGTGTAAAATATTTGTGAACCTCGCTCTCGCCAAATATCTGTCAAGAATTGAAACAGATTTTTCCAGGCCAAGGTCTCAGTTGATTGCAGCGGTAATAGTCCTACTACCAGCTGTTATAACAATTGCGCAAAACGAAACCGGACTCGCGCTCGTCTTCTTTGCTTTTTTTCTCGTGATGTTCCGCGAAGGGTTGCCTGCTGGCTACCTGATCATCGGTTTTTCATTTGCGGTGCTTGTTGTTGCTACCTTACTGGTTGAGAAAAATACACTTGCCATTATTCTTACCGCCATTGCCTTGCTTGCGATGTACCTCATGCGCAAACAGGTAAGAAGAAGACGTGAGGTTTTTATTATGATTGCCCTTATCTGGCTGGTTTGTGTAAGTATTCAAAGGTTTGCGGTTCCTTTCTTATTTACAAAAGTCCTCGAAAGTCACCAGGTCGAACGGATCTTTTCATTAATTGGTCGTGAAAATCCGTATGCCACGTTGAACACTGTTGGCGATGCGGAAGAGACAAGTACCTCTAAGCGAAAGGATGCTGATTACAATGTTCGCCAGAGCAAAATAGCGATTGGAAGTGGTGGCTTTGTGGGTAAAGGTTTTTTAAAGGGTACACAGACACGTTTTGATTTTGTACCTGAACAACGAACCGATTTCATATTCTGTACGATAGGAGAAGGTTTTGGTTTTGTGGGCAGTGCTGTTTTTCTGGCTTTGTATCTATTTATGCTGCTACGGATAATTAACATTGCGGAACGTCAGAGAAGTGTGTTCAGCCGCTGCTATGCGTATGGCGTGGCATCCGCCTTTTTCTTTCACATAATCATTAACGTTTGTATGACAATTGGTCTTGCCCCCGTTATTGGCATACCGCTTCCTTTTGTAAGTTATGGAGGTACATCATTGATCACTTTCTCGGTATTACTCTTTATACTAATCCGCCTGGATGCTGACCGCCAAATGGTCTTGCGCTAATGCCGCCAATTGCTACTAATTAACGCGAATATTGGAGGTAACTCTTCGTCACTTCAGGTCTATACAAACAAGTTTGACCTCACTTGAATGCATCTGCATATTTATTATTTTGTCGCATTCCCATGCAAGAGTTGTTAATCGGTCAAGTATATATTAGCGTTCAATAGCTACAATTAGCGTCATTAGTGCGATGAGAGTTTGACCTCACCTGAATGCATTTGCATATTTATTATTTGTCGCTTCCGTACAAGAGTTGTTAACCGATCAAGTATATTAGCGTTCATTAGCTATAATTAGCATCATTAGTGCAATGAGAGTTATTCCCTTAAGCGAAGGATCCTTTACGATCGATAAGAGCAAATTATTTGTTCCCTTCGATACCATCACGGACGATCTTCAGAAAAGATCTGTAGGAAGCTTGCTGGTAGAGGTACAGCCCTTTGTTGTTATTACTACCGAAGACGTGCTATTATTAGATGCTGGACTGGGTTTCTCTGACGAGAAGGGTGTGTTACAGATTCATCAGAACCTCATGGATGCAGGCATTAATCCTTCCGAAATAACCAAGGTGCTGATGACGCACTTACATAAAGATCACGCCGGAGGAGTTTCGATGGAAGATAAATCTTCTGGTAAAAGAACTTTGTCTTTTCCGAATGCCCGGCACTATTTTCAAAGAAAAGAACTGGAATTTGCTTTTGAAAAAGGCTTCCCTTCATACCTCACAGAAGAATTGGAATGTCTAAAAGGCTCGCCGCAAATCACATTACTGGAAAACGATGGTGTGATTGATGGGTACATTAAATATGAATTGACGGCTGCGCATAGTCCTTATCATCAGGTGTATTGGATTGTGGATGGTGGCGAAACTATTTTTTTTGGTGGCGATGATGCGCCGCAATTACACCAGATGAAAAGCCGCTTCATCGCCAAATATGACTACAATGGAAAAAAATGCATGGAACTACGCCAGGAATGGTGGGAGAGAGGTCAGAAGGAGAAGTGGAAGTTTTTGTTTTATCATGACACCCGGACACCAATTAGCGCGAATGAATAGCGCACTAATTAACGCTAATACTTACTCCCTATCAGAATTTAATTAGAAAAACACTTTCATTTATTGATGAAAACCCTCCGAGGTGAAATGTTGATTGGATATTTTTAATTATGGCAGGTGAGTTAATATTCAGAAATGAGTGCTTTAATATCGTTGGTTTATGCATGAAAGTGCATCGTACATTAGGCAAAGGGATTTAAAGAAGCAGTTTACAAGGATGCGCTGGAAATTGAATTCAGACAGCAAAAATTCCGTACGAAAGGGAGAAGAAATTTAAAATAGGATATGATGATATAATCCTGCCTCACACGTTTGATGCCGATTTCCTGGTTTATAAATCTATCATTCTGGAAATTTAAATCGGCTTCGATGATTCATGCTGACGCATTTCGGCAAACCTTAAACTATCTCAAATCATCTCGTATACAGCTAGCCATCCTTATAAATTCTGGAACTGATAAATTATTATTTCAAAGAATTATCTGCGCGTTATAAAAGAAGCCTCCCTTTTAGAGAATTCCTTTGCGCTAATTCGTGCCCCTTCGATTAGCGTTATTCGCGTGCAAAAAAAATGGCCAGCCCCGAAAAGAGCCGGCCGTTGCTAACCTATGAAAAACACCTAGTTTGACAATAAATTTTAGGTTATTGTCTATTGCGTTTAAGATTATTATTCTTCTGCATTTTTCGATCCATCATTTCTCTCTGAACAATATTGCTAAATTCACGTTCGGACTTAAACAATTGATTCACTTTTTCACTTGGCAATGCCTTCTCGAATTCACCGTTGTATTTTTTCCGAATATTTAAGATCTTTTCTTCCGTTTCAATTTCTTTGTTGTTGGCACGCCCCTGTATCCTCGCGGCGCGCAATTCTGCTTCATACTTATTGTAGATAGGCCAGAACTTCTGGGCTTCCTCCGTCGTCAAATTCAATTTCCTTGTAAGAAAAGCGATTTTATAGGCCTGCAATCTGTTGGCATCTCTTTGATCGTCCTGTGCAAGTGTCGGAGTTACAACGCCTGCATATAATAAAATGAGTAGAATTATCTTTTTCATGGTCGGGGGTTAATTGGTTAAAACTTCCTTACTGTCACTATATTCAACTAAATACCGCTTTAATTCCGCATCTGGGATATCAGCGAGCATTAACTGCACATCCTTATCGTCTATTTCATCAGCAGCCGCAAGATTTAAGATATCCGGTAGAGTAGACGCCTGGTTTTCCATGAAGTTTAAAAGTTCATCGTCACTTATTCCCTTTAATTTATTCTGCGTTTCGCTTTGTATTTTTTCTTCTACCTGTACAATCGATTCCGAAGTTACTGATGCGCTTTGCCTGTTCATAAATAACATAGCAGCCGTGATCACAATTCCAATGACAATAGCAGCCGCGGCATATCTCATCACTTTTTTACCAAAGCTCATTGAGACAACTTTTGCCGGCTTCTGCTCCTTTGCTCTGCTTAATACGATTGCCGGAAACTCAGCGAAATAATTCGGCGGAACTTCATAAACATTCTCATTCCTGAGACCATCCATGAGCGGCGATAAGTTTTCGAGTTCTTCATTCACAAAATCAATCGCTTTCATCCCTGCCATAACGTTCCCTGACAGGTGCTGAAAATATTCATCCGGAATTGTAAAAGGAACTGCCTTATCGAGTTTGCTCAGCAAAGGAGACAGTGATTCAAGTTCTTCTTTTGGCGAAACACTATCCTGCGCCTTTACCCGGCTTAAAATGGTTTCGGCCAAATTCTCAAAGTAACCATCAGGCACTTCGTAAGGATTGGCCGGTTTATTCTTTAAAAGTTCAAAACTGTCATCGTTTTTAACAATTGCCAGGATCTGTTCGGGGAATCTTTCAAAATACCCTTCAGGAATTGTATATGGATTTGTAACACCAGCCGTTAAAAATGTAGATGGCTGTTTCGTCAACGCAAGTATCTGTGTAGCAAGATCTTCGAAGTATCCCTGAGGAACTTTATATGGGTTTACAGGAGCTATCCCGGCAACGGTCGGGCTAATGGATTGTAACTCTGATAATATATTGATCCTGTTGTCCATTACAGCGGGGTTCTGCTATTTTAACAGTTTAAGACGCAAAATAGACCCTGAAGTTTAATGATTCAGGATATAATCTTCGATTTTCTTCACTGCATGATGATAAGAAGCCTTTAGCGCTCCCTCGGAAGTGTCAAGCACTTTGCTCATCTCTTCATACGGCATTTCATCGTAATATCGCAATGTGAAGACAAGTCGCTGCTTCTCAGGCAATTGTTGGATCGCAACCTGTAACTTCCATTCTAACTTATTGGGATCGAAATGCTTATCGGCCATAACCTTATTGCTCAATCCACTTTCCACGTCGCTCAATGAAACGGATGCTCTCTTTTTCTGCTGTTCTAAAAAGGTCAGACATTCATTTGTGGCAATCCGGTATAGCCAGGTATATAATTGCGAGTCTTCACGAAAGTTTTCCAAACCATTCCAAACCCTAATAAAGACGTTTTGCAAAACGTCATTCGCGTCGTCATGATCAACAACCATGCGTCGAACATGCCAGTAGAGTTTTTCCTGGTATTTGCGGATAATAGAGGTATAAGCGGACTCTTTTGTTGCAGGATTTCGGAACTGAGAAAGCAACTCACTATCGTGGGTGACGACCGCCATAGGTTAGCTATTTTCGCTGTGAATCTTGATAGGACTAAAATTAATCTTTTTAGCTTAACAGAAAGGTTGTTAATTATTTGCGTTTCAATACTTTTTCTGCAGCTTCAACGATGTTCGGTGTGTCAAGACCATACTTTTTCAGTAATTGGGTTGGAATACCACTTTCACCAAAAGTGTCTTTCGTTCCAATGTATTCGATCGGTATCGGAAAGTTCGTTGCAGTTGTATGAGCGATGGCATCGCCCAAACCGCCAAGAATATTATGCTCTTCTACAGTCACTGCGCACCTTGTTTTTTTGATTGAATTAAGTACAGCCCCAGTATCAAGAGGTTTGATAGTATGGATATTGATAACTTCTACACTAAGGCCTCTTTCCTCGAGGATCACTCCTGCTTCTATTGCTTTCCACACCATATGTCCGCATGCGAAAATGGAAACATCTGTGCCCTGCGAAAAAAATTGCGCCTTTCCTATTTCAAAAGTCTGATCAGCGGAAGTAAAAATAGGCCAAACCGGCCTGCCAAATCTCAAATAGACTGGTCCCTGGTAATCGGCTACGGCGAGTGTTGCAGCTTTTGTTTGGTTGTAATCACAAGGAACAATGACTGTCATTCCGGGCAGCATTTTCATCATGCCGATATCTTCGAGTATCTGGTGCGTCGCGCCATCTTCGCCAAGAGTCAGGCCGGCATGGGACGCGCATATTTTTACATTCTTGGCAGAGTATGCAATGGATTGCCGAATCTGGTCATATACACGTCCGGTGGAAAAATTGGCAAAGGTCGTAGTAAAAGGGATTTTTCCCCCGATAGTCATTCCTGCCGCGATACCCATCATATTCGCTTCAGCAATTCCGCATTGGATATATCGCTCAGGAAATTCCTTTATAAATTGATTCAATTTAAGTGAACCTGCAAGATCGGCAGTAAGGGCTACAATATTTGGATTTTTACGGGCGGCTTCTACAATGCCATCGCCAAAACCACTTCTTGTATCTTTCTGTCCGGACGGTTGAATGTCTTTTAACATGCATAAATTTTAATGTGGCAAAGTAAAGGAGAAGTTTCCAAAAAGAAACGAATATAATCACCATGAAGATGACCAGGCAACGCGTCAGGCGAGCCACTGTTTATGCGATCTACACCAGCAAAGCTCATTTGGTAAAAGCGAGAATTTTTTTGGCAGATCAGTCATAGAGATTTTATTTTGTTCAATTCGTAAAGATGGACACTGCAATAAACCCAACATATATTTCAACGACCAGGAAGAAAACAGTATTCAATGAAGATTGGATTGTAGTAATACTCGGTTTCCTTATTATAGCACTTGCACTGGCAGGCGTTCATCCACTTACACCGCTTTATAATTGGACCAGTGGCAATGATCTCATAAATAAAGTTTTTACTCCTTCCAACCTTCTTTTAATTGGCATTCAATTTTTCTTTGTGCTTGTAATAGCACTTCTCGGAACTGCCTTAACTGGCAAATCGTTGAAAAGCTATCTAATTGTTTTTCCAGTTGTATATGTTATTACAATCGTTGCAATTATCCTTGCGGGAAGCAAACAGGTTAAAGCGCTCAACCTCGAGGCCGTGATTTTCAGCTTAACGATTGGATTAATTATTGGAAACATTTTCAAATTGCCCGACTGGTTTCGTGCAGTATTATCAACGGAGCTTTTTGTGAAGATTGGCCTGGTCATTCTCGGTACTTCGATCATATTTGGCGATATTTTGAAAGCTGGATCGTACGGCTTACTACAGGCCCTCGTAGTGGTATTATCAGTATGGTATTTTGCTTATTGGATCTGTAAGAAATTGAAAATAGATAAAGAGCTAACGATGATGATTGCAAGCTCTGTATCCATCTGCGGTGTATCCGCCGCGATAGCTACTGCAGGTGCTATCAAGGGCGACACAAAGAAGCTTTCATACGTAATTTCACTCGTGCTGATAACTGCTATCCCTATGATGATCGGAATGCCTTACATCGCAAAGTATCTGGATCTCTCACAGGAAGTAACAGGTGCATGGTTGGGGGGAACCATCGACACGACTGGTGCGGTGGTGGCATCCGGAACGCTGGTAGGTGACACTGCCTTAAAAATTAGCACCATTGTAAAATTCTCACAGAATGTACTACTCGGACTCGCTGCTTTTGCTATTTCCGTGTATTGGAGTTATACAAAGAAGGTCGATGAAACGGGCCAGATTCAAAAACCGACGCTCACCGTAATCTGGGAGCGATTCCCAAAGTTTGTGCTTGGATTCATCGCTGCCTCACTGTTGTTCTCTTTTTTTCTGACTCCAGGGCTGGTAACTGAGGTAAAAGATGGATTAAAAAATACGCAGGCGTTATGGTTTGCATTGGCATTCACGAGTATCGGTCTTGAAACAAATTTCTCTGATCTTCTTAAAACAAGCAACCGCAAACCTCTTTATGCATTCCTGATCTCTCAGCTATTTAATATTTTGATTACGCTTATTATCGCGTATTTACTTTTCTCAAAAAACAGTTAACGTTTACCAATTCCAACACGATGATGACGACCCTCCACCGGCCAATTGGCTCAGGCATTAATTCAGTCCTGCGGGTTTGCTCTGAAAAAATTTCTCATCGGTTTTTATTCTTTGCTCCCATCTCCAGGCTGTCGCCATCATATCCTCAAGTGAATATTTTAACGTCCATCCCAGGGTTTTACGTGCATAGTCGTTATTTGCATAAATAGCGATTACATCCCCTGCCCGTCTTGGCGCGAATACATAATCGAGTTTTTTTCCGCTGACTCTTTCAAAGGCCTTGATTGCTTCCAGTACGGTCACCCCGGTGCCAGAACCAAGATTAAAAACTTCACAGCGCTTTTGTGATTTACCCTGGAGTAAGAAATCCATAGCTAGCGCGTGAGCATGGGCGATGTCCGAAACGTGGATAAAATCCCGGATACATGTACCATCACGGGTTGGATAATCGTTGCCAAATACTTTCATCTGCGGCAACTTTCCACTGGCAGTTTGTGTGATTGCGGGTACAAGATTAGACGGCTTTCCGATTGGTAACTCGCCGATCATTCCTGAAGGATGTGCACCTACAGGATTAAAATATCTTAAA
>DAINQQ010000016.1:29325-44046 GCA_036742645.1 Flavitalea sp. | reverse complement strand
CGGGTCGAAAAACTGATGAAGGATAAAAAGTTTGGTACTGTTGGGGCGGTGGCATGTGACCAACAGGGAACGGTAGCCGCAGCCACCAGTACAGGCGGGATGACAAATAAACGTTTCGGACGGATTGGGGATACGCCGATTATCGGTTCCGGCACTTATGCAAATAACGGCACATGTGCCGTGTCCTGTACCGGCCATGGAGAACCGTTTATCAGGGCAGTAGCGGCTTACGACGTCAGTTGCCTCATGGAGTATAAAGGATACAATCTGCAGCAGGCCTGTGAAGAAGTAGTATTAAAAAAACTACCGGCGTTGGATGGTGAAGGTGGATTGATCGCAGTGGATTCAAAAGGCCATGCTTCTATGGTATTTAATAGCGCTGGTATGTACAGGGCTATGCGGGATAGTGATGGCAAATACGAGGTTTCTATTTATAGATAAGGTTTTGAAACCCTGAATACTTCGTGCCTACTATGTGTCTTTGTGGCCTCTTGATTATTCAGTCGATGCGGCCACAAAGACACAAGGCACGAAGTATTTTTGCAGAACGCGAAAGTGACTCAATATCGCTTAGCAAAACCAGCATCAATGATTCCATCTGCGTTACAGGAAACAATCAAGGGCTTTATTGCAAAACATGCGGGAATCACCATTTCTAATATTTCATTTTCTTCAGTTGGCGGAGGTTCAATCAACCAAACTTCTAGAATTACAATCAACAAAAAAGAAAACTTTTTTTGCAAGATCAATTCAGCATCGAAATTCCCACTGATGTTCGAAAAGGAAAGGCGAGGACTTGAATTATTGGATGACAAAGAAGTGATCCGGGTGCCGCAAGTCATTGGTACTTTTATCGACGCCGATTACCAGGTTTTGCTACTGGAATATATTGAACAGGGAATCAGATCAGATCGCTTTTGGAAGACTTTTGGGGAACAGTTAGCTTCATTGCATAGCATTCCATCTTCTCATGCTGGTTTGCATGAAGACAATTACATGGGCGCTCTTCGACAATCAAATAATCCATCATCCAATTGGGTCGATTTTTTTATTCACCAACGTCTCCAACCACAGATTCAACTTGCTATTGACAAAAAGCTCCTTCAACCCCGACACCACAAGCAATTCGAGAAGTTATACAAAGTGCTTCCTGAACTTTTTCCTACTGGCAACTTATGTTTGCTTCATGGGGATCTGTGGAGCGGAAATTTTTTGTGTGATCAGACAGGCATGCCTGTTTTGATCGATCCTGCAGTGTATCATGGATATGGCGCGGTGGACCTCGCCATGACGACTTTATTTGGTGGTTTTGATAGCCCTTTTTATGATTCATACAATCATTTGCTTCCCTTTCCCGCGAATCACCGCGAACAATGGGAAATCTGCAATCTATATCCTTTGCTGATTCACCTGAACTTATTTGGAAGGGGATACTTGCAAAGTATTGTCTCCACCATACAATATTATTGATTTGGGTTACTTGCTGGAATCATCTATTTTGCCAGCAGGACGTAATTTCTTATACTGCGGTTTGAACTACTGAAATCATAATATCAACTAATGCTCGGGGTCACTATCTTAGGAAATAACTCTGCCTTACCGGCTTACGAAAGGCATCCAACCGCGCAGGTGGTGACCCTGGATGATCAATTATTTTTAGTGGATTGTGGGGAAGGAACTCAGATGCAACTGGCCAAATATAAAATTCGCTGGGGCCGTATCAACTATATTTTCATTTCTCATCTTCATGGTGATCATTATTTCGGACTACCCGGTTTCATCCATAGCATGGGATTATTAAACCGTGAGCACGATCTCCATTTGTTCGCACCTGGGCAACTTAAGGATATTCTTGACTTGCAACTCAACGCAGGAAACACAGTTCTTCCTTATACCTTGCATTTTCATCCATTAACACATGAAGGCTTATTGGCTAAAACTGATAAATTCCAGGTAAACTGCTTCACTACAAAACATCGCGTACCATGTTGGGGTTTCAAATTTGAACAGGTGAAGGCACCACGAAAAGTAAATCCTGAAAAAGCCCTAAGACATAACGTGCCTTCCTCTTTTTTCGATTATTTAAAGTGGGGGAGAGACTATACCACACAGGGCGGGGAGCTTATTAAGAACGACTGGGTTACTGATCCGGCTGTAAAACCAAAATCTTACGCATATAGTGCAGATACCGTGTATGACGAAGAATTGGTCGACAAAGTCAAAAAAGTAGATATGCTATATCACGAAACTACATACCTCAAAGACCTTGAGGCAAGGGCATTCAGCCGCTTTCATGCCACAACAGTTCAAGCTGCATCCATCGCAAAAATGGCCAACGTCGGAAGGTTATTGATCGGCCATTTCAGTTCAAAATATGAGAAGCTCGACATCTTCGAGCAGGAAGCCCGCGAAATTTTTCGAAACACAGATATAGCGGTGGAAGGCGTAACCTATAACGTTTAATTATCTTCTTGTTTCCTTCGAGCCTTTGTGGCTCCTTTTCTCAACAACAAAGAGCGACAAAGGCCAAAGGCAGGAACAAATGTGATTGTTCTCTAAGGGTGTACTGGGTATAAATTTTGTAGGTTTGGATGTGCATAACTCAATGCATATTTCCAGCATTAGAAAATACAGCGCACATGAATGAAATGAATGACCGGTTGGATGATTCTCTGCATTGGTACAAGGATGCTATAATTTATGAACTTCACATCAAAGCCTTCCGTGATAGCGATGGCGATGGAATCGGCGATTTCGGTGGCTTACTCGAAAAACTGGATTATCTTAAAGACCTCGGCATAACTGCAATCTGGGTTCTTCCTTTTTATCCATCTCCGCTCAAAGACGATGGATATGATATTGCAGATTATTACAGCATCAATCCTTCCTACGGTGACATAAAACAATTCAAACAGTTTCTTGAAGAAGCACATAAGCGCGATCTGAAGGTGATAACCGAACTCGTCATCAACCACACCTCCGATCAACATCCATGGTTTCAGCGCGCGCGGAAAGCGCCGAGAGGATCTGTTGAAAGAGAATATTATGTTTGGACCGATGATCCAACGCAATTCAAAGATGTACGAATCATTTTCCAGGACTTTGAGGCGTCCAACTGGACTTGGGATCCTGTAGCGCAACAATACTATTGGCATCGTTTCTTCAGTCATCAACCAGACCTCAACTATGACAATCCCGCGGTGCAGGAAGAAGTTTTTAACATTATCGATTATTGGTGCGCGATGGGTGTGGATGGGTTTCGCCTCGATGCGGTTCCATATCTTTTCGAACGCGAAAACACGAATGGAGAAAACCTTCCGGAAACGCATGCCTATTTAAAAAAACTCCGAAAGCACATTGATGATAATTTCCCGCGAACAGTGCTACTGGCTGAAGCAAACATGTGGCCAGAAGATTCCGCATCCTATTTTGGAAACGGTGATGAATGCCACATGAATTATCATTTCCCGGTGATGCCTCGTATGTTCATGTCTTTACAAATGGAAGACCGTTATCCAATCACCGATATATTCGATCAAACACCTGAAATTCCCGAAACAAGCCAGTGGGCTATCTTCCTGAGAAATCACGACGAGTTGACGCTCGAAATGGTTACTGACGAGGAACGTGACTATATGTACAAAGTGTATGCAAAGGATCCAAAGGCAAAAATTAATCTTGGCATTCGTCACCGACTGGCTCCATTGATGGAGAATAACAGGCGGAAAATTGAATTGATGAACGTGTTGCTGTTTTCATTGCGCGGAACTCCGGTTATCTATTATGGTGATGAAATAGGAATGGGTGATAATTTCTATCTCGGTGACAGGGATGGTGTGAGGACCCCGATGCAGTGGTCACCCGATCGGAATGCAGGGTTTTCACTGGCAAATCCGCAAAAACTCTACCTGCCCTTAATTCTCGATCCTGAGTATCATTTTGAATCGGTGAACGTCGAAACCCAAAGAAGGAATCCCTCTTCGCTGTTATGGTTTATGAAGCACCTGATAAGCATGCGTAAGAGATATAAGGCGTTCGGCCGGGGCGATATGAAGTTTATAAATGTTGAAAATCCAAAAGTGCTTGTATTCACGCGCTCGCACGGTGATGAGATAATCCTCGTGGTAGTAAATCTTTCACGCTATACACAATCTGCAATGCTGGAGCTGGTGGACTATAAAGGATTCTCCCCAATAGAAGTTTTCAGCAGAAACAAATTTCCAGCTATTAAGGAAGATGGCAGTTATTTCTTCACACTGGGCCCCCACGACCACCATTGGTTCAGGCTTGAAAAAGCCTACCCTGAACTTCAAGAGAAATCAATGCTGCCTCAATTAAATGTCAGCTCTCGGGAGAAGCTATCAGATCCCATCATTGTTGAAGAGCTCTCAAATCAAATTATATTGGGTTACCTTCTCAAGGCACCATGGTTCGAAGGAAAAGAACGTGTGATCCATAGCATTTTTATTTCGAACTATTCTACGCTTTCATTGCCCGATAACACTATTACCTTTCTTTTATTAGATGTGATATACGAAAGTGGCTTGCCAGAGAATTACCAGCTACCTGTTATTTTGTTAAAAGACCAGGCCGCAACCATATATGCAGAGAATTTCCCTACCGGAGTGATATGCAGGATGAATATCGGGGAAATTGAAGGATTTCTTTGTGATGCATTATTTACAGGCATACTTCAACAGGAGATTATAAAGAAATTGGCAAAGAGTGAATCCATTCCCGGAAGAAGAGGCACTGAAATACGATTCGTTGCAGGCGACGATGTTGGTAGATATTTCACAGAACACAAAGAAATACGTTCACGTGTTTTGCCAGTTGATGATAACAATACTTCGATCGCCTATGATAATAATTTGTTTTTGAAAATGTACCGTCATGTCGACCATGGAATAAATCCCGATGTTGAGATGACAAAATTTCTAACAGAGCAGGTAAATTTCAAACAGGTTCCCTCACTATATGGTACGATTGAATGGAAATTTGCGAAGGATTCAATTGTTTTAGGGATGATACAAACTCTTGCGGAGTATCATGGCAACGGTCGCACTTACATGCTCGAAAGACTGAATAATTATCACGACAGGATAGTTGCCAGAGAGACTCATCCCGCACTGGAAATGATGGGCACCCTGACTGACCCTGTTTCTTATGAAAATCTTCCTGAAGATTTGAAGGAATTCGTAGGGGGAACGGTTTCGGAAGGAGCCCGCCTGATTGGAGTGAGAACGGGACAGATGCACAAGGCCCTGTCTTCCCGAACCGATATTAAACAATTTGCGCCGGAGGATTTCTCGCTTCACTATCAACGTTCATTATATTCCGGCCTGCAGTCCTTGGTGCGAGCGGCTTTTTCCAATCATAAAAACAGTATCGGGAAGCTAGCTCCTGCTTACAGAAGCGAAACGGAACATATTCTCTCGAGAAAGGATGACGTTCTGAGAAAATTAAAGAAAATATACGCAAAGAAGCTAGACGTCTCAAGGATTCGTATTCATGGGAACTATGATCTCAAGCAGGTTGTGTTTACAGGAAAGGACCTGGCAATACTCGATTTTCTTGGCGATCCGGTTCGCGCATATAGCGAGCGAAGATTGAAACGCTCGCCTCTTCGCGATGTCGCCGGAATGCTACGATCAATACACTATGTTGCTTATGAAGGTTTGTTGTTGAAGAATGGATCAAATGAACAGGAGTTGAGAGAACTTGAACCCTTTGCTACTTTTTGGATCCATTATGTATCAGGGCTTTTTATGAGGTCTTATCTCGACACTGTACGGGGCAGCTCGTTCATACCAAAAGAGACGGATGATCTAAAAATTATGCTTGAGACCTATCTTCTCGAAAAAGCGGTCTATAGTTTAAATTACGAATTAAGAAGACGCCCGCAATGGGCGATCGTGCCTGTAAGAATTATTCAAGGATTGATAGGGTAAGTCACATCCAGTTTGTTACCCAAAGGCTGATAAGTTTAATGAACAGCAACCTTCAGTTCCTGTTGAAGATAGGTTCTGACTTTATCGTGCAGTGCCTCACTGAGAGGCACAACCGGGAGTCGGGTTACGTTTTTGATAACTCCCAACTCCGCTAAAAATGCCTTTACACCCGCGGGGTTATTTTCCGCAAACATCAGCTCATATGCTTCGATCAGTTTGTCATTCACTTTTTTCGCCGCTTCATAATCGCCTTTCAGGCAATAGCGGATCATCGTGCTGAAATCTTTTGGCAGTGCATTCGCTGCTACACTGATGATTCCTTGCATTCCACAGGCCATCTGGGGTAATGCCAACGCGTCGTCGCCGCTTACCACCAGGAAATGATCCGGCTTATCGCGCAATATCTGCATGCATTGTGCCATATCACCACTCGCTTCTTTTATACCTGCGATGTTCTCAACTTCTTTCGCAAGCCTGATCGTAGTCTCGGCAGTCATATTTCTACCGGTCCTGCCTGGAACATTGTATAAAATGATGGGTCGGGGAGATGCTTCGGCAAGGGCCTTATAATGAGAAAAAATTCCTTCCTGTGAAGGTTTGCTATAATAAGGACTCGCGCTTAACACGGCGATCGCCCTGGCGAGCGGAAATGTTTTGAGATCGTTGATCAATTCATAAGTGTCATTTCCGCCAATGCCAACTACAACCGGCACCCTGTTGTTCACTCTCTCGTAGGTATATTCAATAATGTTGATCTTCTCTTTCTTATTTAGCGTCGGTGTCTCACCAGTTGTGCCTAACGACACAACATAATTTACGCCGCCATCTATAACGAAGTCGATCAGTTTTCCCAGGGCGTTATAATCAATTTTGAAATCCTCAGAAAAAGGTGTTACAAGAGCTACGCCCGTTCCCTGCAATGGTTCTCTTAAGAACATTTTATCTGTGTTGAAATTGATGAATTTGTCCGTGAAGTTATTTCAAAACCGCGGAAGATCAGGCGGGAAGTTCGTCCCAGAACCCCATTTTTCCAAACTTCTCTATCCGGCGTTTCACCCTTTCCCCCGCACTCATTTGTCTTAATTCATTAATGGTACCCAGGAGCCTGGGTTTTAACAATTCGGCGGCCTCATTATAATCCCAATGAGCACCACCAAGAGGTTCAGGAACGATCTCATCGATCAGTCCGAATTTATACATATGATCAGCCGTCAATTTCAATTGTTCGGCAGCCATTTCTTTCTGATCCCAGCTTCGCCACAATATTGAGCTGCAACTTTCGGGGGAGATAACTGTATACCAGGTGTTTTCCAGCATGAATATCTTATCACCGACCCCGATGCCCAATGCCCCTCCCGATGCGCCTTCACCAATGATCACGCAAATAACAGGAACTTTCAGGCGGATCATTTCATAGATATTGCGGGCGATCGCTTCTCCCTGTCCTCTTTCTTCTGCCTCAAGGCCGGGATAAGCACCCGGCGTATCAATCAATGTAATTACCGGCTTGTCGAATTTTTCCGCAAGTTTCATAAGGCGAAGAGCTTTTCTATAACCTTCAGGATTGGCCATTCCAAAATTGCGTAGTTGCCGCATTTTCGTATTGATTCCTTTCTGTTGTCCAATGATCATCACCGTTTGATCATCGATAGATGCAAAGCCACCTACCATAGCCCGGTCATCTCTAACATTTCGGTCGCCATGCAGTTCAACGAAATTTGTACAGATCTTCTCAATATATTTCATTGTATATGGACGATCAGGATGCCGGCTCAATTGGACCTTTTGCCAGGGAGTCAAATGACCAGTAATTTCTCTTCTGCGCTCTACCACCTGGTCTTGCAGTTTGCGTATTGAATCGCTTAAATCCACCTTACTTTTCTCAGCCGTTTGCCTGAGTTTCTCAATATCCTCGAACAGGTCCTTGATCGGGTTTTCAAAATCCAGGAACTGTCTGTTTTTATCTTGGGGCATAAGAGAATGATATGTTCGTGTAAAATTAAGGGGATGAAGATAATTTTTATATCACAATTGCTCAAAACTATGCGAGTTGCTTTTCCAGCCCCCGCATTTTCACTGGCTGTTCTTGAGTTGTGAATCGTCAGTGCTGAGTTGTTAGTGGTGAGTTGTGAGTGGTCAGTGGTCAGTTGCTGTCTTATTAAAGTTAGGTTGAGGACAAAAACCAAAGGACACGGATAACGGTGGTATTCCTGATAATCAGGATATCTGTCGCAAAGTACCCGGGCCATTCACACCAAAATCAATGGTCTTAATTTTACGCAAAAACGAACGGTGCTAATGATGAATGGTATTTTGAAATCAAAAGAATTCCTGACTTTCAGTATTTGTTCCAGGTAGCCGTTTGGCGAATAGTATTCGATCGTGGCTCACGGATCTTACTCAAATGTGCCCTGCCTGACTTCAAAATTGCACAGCAATTGTATGAACACATGTTCACTGATCCAGATGGTTTGATGGAGCTGGAAAAGCCGCAGGTTATTTAACGAACACTGTTTTAATGTTCACAAATTCGCGAATACCGAACATGCTCAGCTCGCGTCCGTATCCTGATTGGTTAATACCTCCAAAAGGCAGCCTGGGATCCGACTTTACGAACGAATTAACAAAACATAATCCGGCCTCAAGGCGGTTCCTTGCAATGGCTTCCCCAAACTCAATATCCTTCGTAAATACTGCCGCTCCTAGGCCAAAGGGATTATCGTTGGCAATTTTTATTGCATCCTCAGGATTCCCGGCTGAGATGATGGAAGCTACGGGGCCAAAAATCTCTTCTGAATAAGCGGGCATTCCTTTTTTTACCCCTGCTAATATAGTGGGTTCATAAAAAGCATTTTCTTCGTGTTTCTCCGGCAGTTTACCGCCCAAAATCAATTTCGCGCCAGCTTCGACGTTATCCAATACCTGTTTATGCAATTCGTCTCTGAGGTCGATTCTAGCCATCGGCCCGAGGTTTGTCTTCGCATCGAAAGGATCGCCTGTTGTTCTCGATGCCATTTTTTCTATGAATAATTCCGTGAACTTTTTTTCAATGCTTTCAACCACGATAAACCTTTTCGCTGCTATACAGCTTTGCCCGTTGTTGATAAGCCGGCTCTGTGCGCAGGTTTCAGCAGCCAGGTCGAGATCGGCGTCCTCAAGTACGATGTAAGGATCGCTGCCCCCTAATTCAAGAACTGTTTTTTTCAGTTGTAAAGCGGCTTGCTGGGCGACTTGCTTGCCTGCCTCAGTACTGCCGGTTAAGGTCACTGCTTTAACAAGGTGATGTTCGATTACTTGTTTAACTGCTTTGCTTCCGATCATTAATGTCTGAAAAACTCCAGGTGGGAATTCAGCATCTTTCAATACCCGTTCTATCGCCAATGCACATCCGGGGACGTTGGAAGCGTGCTTAAGCAAGCCACAATTTCCAGCGAGCAAACCGGGTGCTAAAAATCTGAACACCTGCCAGAAGGGGAAATTCCATGGCATAACGGCCAGTACGATTCCCAATGGTTGAAAGCTTACATAACTGGTCGACGCATCCGTCGCCACCTTTTCATCTTTGAGGAAATTTTCTCCGTTAGCTGCATAATACTCACAAGCCAGGGCACATTTTTCTATTTCTCCACGTCCGTCCTTTACTGGCTTTCCCATCTCAACTGCCATGAGCGACGCTAATTCTTCTGCCCTGTTCCTGAGAAGGCCAGCGGTTTTACGCAATGGCGCGGCTCTTTCTTCGAATGAGCTTCCACGCCAGCCTACCCATGCACGCTGGGCGTTTTCAATTTTGTCTCTTATTTGCTGTTCCGAATCTTCGGGGTAGATCCTTACTACCTGGCCGTTAACAGGATTAATCGATTGGATACTCATTTGAAATGTTGTGTTTGGACAAAACGATCACTGTAACATTTTTTCTCGCGCTTCTCTTACTGTTTCCGAAAACGCGGCCCATAAATTAGAAATATATCTTCTTCGTTAATTCCATAAGACAATGCGCCAATAATCTTTTTTGTTTAATCCCATCTTTTGTCAAATACCTTTGTTTCTGTTAAAGGAATATCGAAAACCTCCGAGCGTTTGTGGTACCGATACCCTTCATAAATGATGCCAGCAGTTCAATGCACTTAAGAGACCGGTTCGGTATCAACGTGATGATACTTGCTGTCAGGGCATGCAGAATCATTTCATCATTTTCTTTTGAAGAGGTTTGCAAGATCATAAGACACACTCACGTTGAAGTTTCCTGGTTCTGCCACCTGGTAGCTATAGCCAAAGGCGCTTTTAGAAGTAATGTATGAGTAATAGTTATCCGTAGCATTAAGAACATTCAGCCAAACTTCGAAGCCATTAAAGGTGTAGCTTACCCCACCAAATGCACGTTTAGAATGATATGTTATGACCTCTCTTCAATACGTTGTAATTTAAGATTCGTTACAGGAGAAACAATCAGCGGAAATTTCTCAACGATCACATTACTTGTATCCAGGCCAAAGCCCCGTTCTTCAGAAAGGCTGATCTCCTTCAGCCAAAAATGAATTTTCATTATGAATTTTTCCCAGATAGGAAGATCATTATCCTGGCTGAGATATTTTTCCAATACAAGAAATGAAAAGTCACCCACCACATTACTTCTTTCGAGGCTTTCATAGCGACTGGTTATATTCACTTCCTTATTGGCTACAAGGTCTTCCACAACTTTTTTGAATAACAGGTTAATTCTTGGCTGAACCCGAAAGCCCAACTGAAAATCAACGCGAATAATATCGTTGGGAATAATATGCTTTACAGCGTAGCGCGACCCATAAGGTTCGTCCAAAGTGTCAACATGTACAAACCAATAGATATCCGCGCGCTTTGGTTTGCGGTTGAGGATTGAATAAATAATTTTATGCTCGATTTCTTTTGGATTGTCGGCACTTGTGAGATACACCAGGTGAGTTGCATATTTCGGAACAGAGCGATCGTTACTGAGTTCCTGAAGTTTCGGTATGTAATTTTCCAACCTGATAAATTCCACATACCTGTTTTTGATTTTCCGTGCCCGGTACCAATCATACATTACAAAAAACAAAGCCCCTCCAACTATCAGGGTAACGTAACCGCCATGAGGGAACTTTTCCATGTTTGCCCAAAAGAACGAAAGCTCGATAGTTAAATAGATGACAAGATATGCAGTAACCAGTGATCGTTTCTGCCTGTGAAGTACCAGGTAATTTGTAAAGAGAATGGAGGTGGCTATCATGCATAGGGTAATTGCCAATCCATAAGCAGCTTCCATATTTGCCGCTTTTTTAAAGTAAAGCACGATTCCGATGCATCCTGCAAAAAGTAAAAGATTGATTGCCGGAATATACAACTGGCCTCTTGCTTCGGTGGGGTAACCTATTTTTAGTTTTGGCCAAAGATTTAAGCGCATTGCCTCGCTGATCAGGGTGAAGGATCCGGAGATTAATGCCTGGCTGGCGATGATGGCTGCGACAGTGGCAAGGGAGATTCCGATATACAAAAACCAATGTGGCATCAATGCATAGAAAGGATTAAACCCGTTTTCAATTACGTCTGCCGTAATCAATCTTCCATTATAGTGACTTAACAGCCATGCACCCTGACCTAAATAATTTAAAATGAGAGAGGCTTTCACAAATATCCATGCGTACCGTATATTCCATTTCCCACAATGCCCGAGGTCTGAGTATAAAGCTTCGGCGCCAGTTGTACAAAGAAATACTGCCCCCAGTATATAAAATCCGTTTGGATAAATCGTGAGCAGTCTGAGGGCAAAGTACGGATTGAAGGCTTTGAGAACATGCAGCTCATCAGATAGGTGAAAAATTCCCAATGTGGCAAGCATCAAAAACCATAAGGTCATGATAGGGCCAAAGAATTGACCGATGAAGGCAGTTCCGAATTGTTGTATAAAGAACAGCACAGTAAGTATTCCAATTACGATATATATTATCGTGGTTTGACTGATGCCAGAGATACCAGGCACCTGCTTCAAGCCTTCGATGGCAGAAGTGACCGAAATAGGTGGCGTGATCATTCCGTCGGCGAGTAATGCAGCACCTCCGATAATCGCAGGCATCACGAGCCATTTTCTTCTTCTGCGGACCAGTGCATATAACGAAAATATTCCCCCTTCGCCTTTGTTGTCGGCCTGCAGCGTAAGAATTACATATTTAACAGTCGTCTGAAGAGTAAGTGTCCAAATTATGCATGACAATGCACCGATGATCAGCTCTTCGGAAATGACTTTTCCACTGGTTATAGCATTGAGAACATACAAAGGAGACGTTCCAATATCACCAAAAATAATTCCTAAAGCGATGAGTATTCCCGCAGCACTGGCTCGATTATGAGAGATTTGCATTTTAGTTTTATTTACTTACGAATAACTATTCACCTCGCTACGACTCCTTGCATACCATTCGATATCCCACGCCTGATTCTGTGACGATGATCTCTGGCCGATTGGGGTCTTTTTCAATTTTCTTCCTTAGCTGCGCAATAAATACCCTTAAATATTGAGACTGATTAATATAACCGGGTCCCCAAACTTCACGCAACAGGTATTGGTGAGTTAACACCTTTCCTTCATGCCTCACAAAAAGAGAAAGCAGGTTGTATTCGGTACTCGTAAGCTTTATGAATTCATTTTTCTTTTTTACTGTTCGCGTTGAAAGATCTATTTCAAGGTCTTCGCAAATAATGACCGCGTTGCTTTCTTCTGGTGTAGTATGCCGCAATGCAGAACGGATCCTCGCCAGTAATTCCCCGGTGCGAAAAGGCTTCACTAAATAGTCATTTGCTCCATTGTCCAATGCCTTAACAATATCATCTTCGCTGCTTTGAACGGAAAGAATAATCACCGGGTTTGTATACCACTCACGAAGATTCTGCAATACGGTATGACCATCTGCATCTGGTAATCCCAAATCAAGCAAGATCATATCCGGCTGATGACTGGCAGCTTTTTGCAGACCGTCTTTTCCAGTGGCTGCGTAGCTGACCATGTAATCATTACTTTCCAAAGTGATCTCCAACAGCTTCCTCATTTGGGCCTCGTCATCGATGATCAGTATTCCCGCTTTATCCATTTTTCAGTTTTGAATTGTGAGGTCTTAGCAGCAATCTGTATGGTAAACTTCGCACCTCCTGTCGAAAGATTCTCAAGCCTTACCGAACCACCCATCGCTTCTGTAAACCCTTTGACAATTGAAAGGCCCAACCCTGTGCCGCCGGCCTTTGTATTTTTTAATCGGTAAAACTTATCGAATACGTTCTTCATTTCCTTTTCAGGAAAGCCATTGCCATTATCTTCAACTATTATTTCCAGTACATTAGTATAATTTGTCGCAACAATATTAATTTTTCTATCAGGTTCTGTATATAATACGGCATTGTTTATCAGGTTATATATAATCTGCTCGAGCATTCCCTTGTCTAACTTAAAGAGAGGGATTTCTGGATTGACATTGATGGTGATTTTTTGCGGAACCTTAGTTTCTTCAATTCTCTTTATGACATTGTATATAATTTCATTAATATCACACCAATCGGATTTTGGCTGGACGAAGCCGGACTCCAGTCTTGACATGTTCAATAAGTTTTCAACCTGCTGATTCAACCGCATAGACGCTTTTGAGATTTCATTGATCAAATCATATTTATTTCTCTCGCTTAAATTGTCATTGTTTATCTGTAGATTGTCCGTTGCACCAATAATAGTTGCAATCGGAGTTCGAAGTTCATGGGATAAGGAGTTCAATAAAGTGTTGTATAACTTAACCGTGTTGGCTTTCTCTTCTTTCTGTTTTGCCCTTTTCTCAATTTTCCTGATCTTGTAAGTAAGCACTGCATTTACAAGAGCTATTAAGAAATACGTGACCAGCAGAATGGTATCTTCGGTGGAGCTTATATGAAGAGTAAACCGTGGAGGAATAAAAAAGAAATCCCAGATCAAAGCACTGATGATTGCCGCGACAAACACAGGCAGGATATCAAATGTCATGGCGATCAGCGATACGGCTACCATGAGGATAAAGGCGATCACCTTATAACCCAGGTAGGGAGAAAATAAGTAACATAGAGCAGATACAAAGCAAATCAAACCAACACTAAAAAAGTATTGCTTGGATCTGTCCATATTACTGAAAGACAACCAGTTCATCTACGACGAAAGATTCATTAAAATTAAGATTATAGTTATAAGTAATTTATAAAGAGAATGCCCGGATGTATAAAGATTTTATAAAGATAGATTGGGCAGGGACTGCCAAAAAGCATTTTCACTATTTTGGAAAAAACACGCGACGAGAATAACGCGAGTCAACAACAAAGCGCTAAAATTTAAGCTATAATTTTTTGATAATTGCAATTCGTTAGAATCGGTAGATCATCACCAAGGTAAATTGGGAGAAGTCTCGATCGAAGTGGGTAGTAGATAATCTTACCAATATTTATCGAAAAGAGTACGTAAGTCTTTCACTCCTTTCCATGTTGATGTGGCAAAGCAATTCCACAGGCGTGACAACGCAGCTAACACGTCAGGAATTTTTCCCGGATAGCACTAACTCTCTTTATTACGCATTTTTTCAAGTATCAATGCGGTCACCAATCCACCTGCGAGATACCATGCCACCGTAAGCACCTTTCTTCTGGTCGATTTGCTGATCGGAGTATCGTCAAGTCCGAATGGTTCTGAAAGCTTTAATGCACCTACACCGGCGGCCAGCCCTAGAGCGGCACCACGAAGAAGCAAGTTTTTATG
>DAINQQ010000016.1:27362-29315 GCA_036742645.1 Flavitalea sp. | reverse complement strand
CACGGCATAGTAGACCGAATTACTCAGGATATCGCCGACCAGGGTTGCGAGATATAGCTTTTTTCCCCTGGGAGCTGAATGCCCGGTTGCTTCAACCGTTTTTGTCAGTGCTTCTTTACCCACTAAGTCAATGCGTGGCGCACGCGGATCAATCCTGCGATACAGTTCATGCAGAACATTCAAGGTTACTGCGCCGATCAATCCGCCGAGTAAATTTTTCATCGTGTTCATATGAAATCTTTATTGAATGATAGTCACAAATCGTACCACCCTGCCGACCAAGATCTTTAAGGTAGTCAGGTGATTCAAACCTTATGGTGTTAAGCCCTCGTTCATCTTTTTTTCGAGGTCGTCATATCATTTAAACCTTAGAGGTCTTAAGTCTTGCTGCACCTTTTTCAAAGTAGTGATATCATTTAAACCTTACAGGTCTTTGCGTTGACGCCCCTTTTTCCCAAAGTTGTTATATCATTCAAAACTTATAGGCCACTTAAGCCCTAGGGTTACCTTCAATGTGTGTTACATATTTAAACCTTATAGGTCTAAGCGTATTGGTGCACTTTTTTTCAAAGTCGTCATATTATTTAAACCTTATAGTTTTTAAGCCTTGGCTCACCTTTTTCAAAGTTGGTTATTTTCATTTAAACCTTATCGGTCTTACGCTTTATGCACCTTTCCTGCAAAGTTGGTCATATCATTCAAGCCTGATACGTTTTTCAGCTTGCAGAGCTCGTGGTTTCTGAGCTTGATGCGTATATCCATTATACAACATCCATCAACCGCCGTCGGCAACCATGCAGGCTCATCCCCAACGGCAGTCTTTCTTTTTGAAGGGGACGAATCGTAGCGCAACAACTACAACAGTCAGTATCCCTTTCTGGAGGTCAAATCAGGATGATGGTTTGCTGGGTAACTTTTACAGGAGCAAGGCGTTTCAGAGTGACCAGGAAATCAGGGTTCTAATGGCGCTGGCAATTATTTCAAGATCTTCTTTATTTATTCTGCGGACTTTCAACGGGCAAACGCTTTCAGGGACAAGCATTTTCAAATCACTCGTGGTAAATCCCTAAATTTAGAATAGCTTATAACATTAAATACTATGAACGAAATCAAAAAGGAAGGGATCAAACAGGAAGTTTTTGACCTTTATGACGATTATGCTCACAACCGGATCGACCGACGTGACTTTATGCAAAAGCTATCTGCGTATGCTGTCGGGGGTATTACTGTAGCCTCCCTGATGAGTTTTCTAATGCCCGACTACAAGGACGCAATTCAGATTAGGTCAGACGATCCGAGGATAAAATCAGAATACATCAATTACCAGTCTCCAAAAGGAGGAGGCACGATTAAAGCGTTGTTATCAACTCCTGCGGATGCAAAAGGAAAACTTGGTGGAGTAGTGGTTGTTCATGAAAACCGGGGTTTAAATCCGCATATCGAAGACGTTGGACGCAGAGCGGCTTTAGCAGGTTTCATTTCCATAGCGCCAGATGCTTTAACCCCCTTAGGTGGCTATCCGGGTAATGACGATGAAGGTCGCACTATGCAAAGTAAACGCGACAGGAATGAAATGTTAGAAGATTTTATCGCTGCATATGATTACCTGAAAAATCACAAGGATTGCAATAAGAAAGTTGGCGCAGTCGGTTTTTGTTTTGGTGGATGGATCGTAAATATGATGGCGGTCCGGATTCCGGATCTTTCTGCAGCCGTGCCATTCTACGGTGGACAACCGGCCGCTGAGGATGTTCCGAAAATTAAAGCACCACTTCTCATTCACTATGCGAGTCTTGATACGCGAGTCAACGAAGGTTGGCCAGCGTATGAAAAGGCATTGAAGGAAAATAATAAAGATTACAAAGCCTATATGTATCCGGACGTAAACCATGGCTTTCATAACGACACAACACCCCGATATGATAAAGCCGCTGCGGAACTTGCGTGGAATCG
>DAINQQ010000016.1:0-27262 GCA_036742645.1 Flavitalea sp. | reverse complement strand
TCACAACTGACCCTTGTTGATCAATTCATCCAACTGTGCAAAGATTGCATCAAGCCCTTTCATCATTCCACTTTTTATCATCGCGTCTCTATCATCGGCATAAAAGCACACATCGTGAATGGTGAGTTTCGTTCTATTACCAGGTAATTCTTCAAAATGCATGGCTTCCATGACAGCGTGGCCTCTCTCGGGCAATTCCATGAATTCTGAAGTCTGGATAATTCGAAGTGGGGCTGTTAATTCGTGAATTACCCCGGCAAAAGTGCAGAGAATATTCCCCGACGCATCTTTGTTACACCAACTGTAACTGCCTCCGGTTTTGTAATCGTGATGATTGAAATGCATGATGTTCCCAAAAGGAGCAAAAAATTGAACCAGAATTTCAGGATCTGTAAACGCCTTAAATACCAGTTCACGTGGAGCGTCAAACTCACGAATAATGAAGAGCTCCTGTTTGCCTTCTTCGGCAATCACTTGTGCTTGTTCTGTGTCAATCATTTTTTTTCTTTTTTAAGGTTGATTAATATTTTGTCCAGTTTCGTAAATCGGGTTTCCCACATTTTTTGGAACGGCTTGATGAAATCTGCTACTTCTTTCATTTTTTTTGGATTGAAGTGATAATATATTTCCCTTCCTTTTTGCTCCTGGACCAGCAACTCACATTCTGTTAGAATCTGAATATGTTTTGAAATGGTTTGTCTTTTAGAATCAAACTCATCCGCGATAGTGCCAGCTGTCATCGTATTAAATGCCACCAGGGTGAGGATTGCCCGACGGGTAGGATCGGCTATGGCTTGAAAAACGTCTCTTCGTATTATCATTATGAAGTCATTTGACTGCAAATATAATGCAGCTAAATGACTGCGTAAAATTTTTTTGATACTTTTTTTAGAAATTTATTTTGGCTGACTTTATACCCGGTAAATGCAAATGCAGTTTCAAAAATTGAATGTAATACAAAGGCGCTTTTACAGCATTGGGAAGCCGTCATGTGTTGCCACGGATTACACGGATTTTCACAAATTAGATCCGTGTGAATCCGTATAATCCGTGGCAATACCCTTTGCGGTTTTTAAGCTCTTTTTCTTGTTGTACAGAAGTCACAGAGATACAACGATTTTTAAAATAAACTTCCTGCCGTATAGGATAGAGTTTAAACCCCATCCCTGTGGAGATGTTGCAAATAAAAAAGGGGAGTCTCAAACTCCCCTTCAACCATCAAACATTAACCTGAACCATACTGTTCGAAAGCTTTTATATAGTACCTACACATGTGACGTAGTAAATGTTCCCTCGTATTCGTTATAAACCGTCTGCGGCACAAACTCTTCAACTAATAATTCGCCTATCGGCTGTTTTTTCTTCCTGCTAAACTTTGCAATCAACTTGTCGAATATCGCATACATGACTGGTACTACAACAAGTGTAAGAAATAAGGAACTTAGCAATCCACCGATAATGACCCACGCGAGACCATTCTTCCACTCAGCACCAGCACCCTTTGCAATCGCGATAGGGAGCATGCCGATGACCATGGCAATGGTTGTCATTAATATTGGGCGAAGACGGGCACGGTTAGCATCGATCAATGCCTGGTAAGTCGTGGCCCCTTCTGCTTTTCTTTGGTTAGTAAAGTCAACCAGGATGATTGCGTTTTTCGCGACAAGACCAATCAGCATGATCAAGCCAAGTATGGTGAAGATGTTAAGCGAATTATTCGTCAATGCCAATGCAAGCAATGCACCTACTATTGATAAGGGTATCGAAAATAGAACTACGAATGGGTAAACAAAACTGTTATACAAAGACACCATAATGAGATACACAAGCACTATGGCAGCAAGCAATGCAATTCCTAATGAACCAAAACCTTCGCTTTGATTTTCCATATCGCCCGTCCATACGGTTGTTACCCCGGTTGGTTTTCTTAACTTTTCAAAAGCAGCCTGCCACTCCCGTGCAACAGAACCTGAAGGCCGGCCTACTGTTTGCGCCTGAACTGTGACAGATGTGCTCTTATCTCTTCTCTCCAACATACTGGGACCAGAGCCTTCCGTTACGTTCGCAAATTGCGATAGACGGACCTGTCGGCCAGCCCTATTCGTAAACAAAAGATTGCTTACATCCTGGATACTTTGCCTGTTGAAATTATCGTAGCGAATGTTTATGTCATATTCGTATTCGCCCTGGCGGAACTTACCGTTTGAATTACCGCTAAATGCGGTTCGCATTGTTTGGCCGACAGTTGCAAGGTCCAACCCAAGAGCTGCCATCTTATCGCGATCAACCTGCACATTAATTTCAGGATTTCCAGCTTCCACAGACAAGCGCATTTCCGCAGCACCTTTTATCTTTCTCAATTCGCCCAGTGCAGCGTTAGCGAAAGTCATTACACTATCCAATGTTGGTCCGGTAACTACCAGCGCAAGTGGAGCTTGTTCTGCCGAACCAAGAATACTTACCGGTACTGTTTTAACCTTCGCGCCAACAAGCAGGGGTTGCAGCTCGTGTTTTATTTTAGCGGCATAAACATTTGCTTCATCCGCTCTTTCTGTTTTTGGCACCAATTGCACATCAATTTCAGATTTGTATGCTGTCGCTTGCGTAGCCCCAATGCCATCACTTGATTGGCCAACAGTTGTGATTAGCTTTGTTACTTCTGGTTTGGTTTTTAAATAATTCTCTGCTTGTTGAGTAATCGCATTTGTTTGCTCTATGGAAGCATCTTTTGGTAATTCAATTTGTACTAAAAATTCACCACGGTCGCTTTTTGCAAAAAACTCTGCACCAATAAAGCCGGCACCTACTAAGGAAAATGAAGCGATCAATAGCCCAAAAACTACCCCTAACGTTGTCTTCTTATGAGCGAGAGACCACTTAAGGATATTTGTCACCCAGTCGGTGAAACTGTGCAAACCCTTTTCAAATGCGACTATGATTTTGCCAAATAGGGATTTGCCGGAAATACGTTCCAGCTTACCAAACCTTGACGATAACCATGGAACGATTGTAAATGAGGATAGCAGCGAAAGCAGGGTAGCGATCGAAACAGTAACACAGAATTGCTTTAAAATATCTGCCGCCAAACCGCTGCTTAACGCAATGGGAACAAAAACCACAACAATAACCAATGTGATTGAGGTAACGGTAAAGCCTATCTCTTTAGTAGCATCGTAAGCTGCACGCACACGGTTCTTGCCCATTTCCATGTGCCTGTAAATATTCTCCAACACCACAATCGCGTCATCCACCAATATACCCACAACAAGCGAAAGTCCTAACAATGACATGAGGTTTAGAGAATATCCAAGCAGTTCCATGCCAATAAACGTTGCAATTAACGATGCAGGAATTGCAACCATTACGATCAAGGCGTTTCTTAAACTGTGAAGAAAGAACAACATCACAAGAGCGACCAGTATGATGGCAAGAAATAAGTCGTGAATCACAGCATCTGCAGATTGCAGCGTGTATACTGAACTATCGTTTACGACATTTAGTTTTAAGCCAGATGAGGCGTAATCTTTTTGAAGTTTATCGATAGACGCATGTATTTGCTTACTCACTGCGACGCCATTAGCATCGGATTGCTTAATGACTTGCACCGCAATGGCACTGCTCTGGTTTACACGAGCTATTTTTTCAACATCTTTTTGTGCATCCTGGACATCTGCTACGTCCATTAACCTCACTTGCGCACCAGCCGGGGTGGTGGCTATCACCAGGTTTCTCAACTCATCAACGTCTTTGTACTTACCACTGAGCCTGATAATGATATCTCTTTCCCTTGTTTGAACGCTACCTGTGGGGAAGTCGAGGTTACTTTGTAACACGGCGTTCTGTACCTGCAACAGCGATAGACCATTTGCTTCAAGCCTGTTTGCATCAACGCTTACCTGTACCTCACGTTCCTGCCCACCAATCAAATTTACCCTGGCTACACCCTCGACTCTGGATAAAACGGGACCAATGCGCTTGTCCATCAGGTCGTAAAACGCGGCTTCGTCAAGATTTCCGCTTCCTGATAGAGTCATAACCGGTAAATCATCCAGGGAAAATTTATTCAGCGACGGAGGGTCAACATCTTCAGGCAAATCTTTCAGAATAGCATTTACCTTTCGTTGCGCGTCATTGAGAGCATAATCAACATCGGTACCAGTCTTAAGAGTAATAGTTACAATTGACACACCCTCATATGACCTGGTGTCGAGCTTCTTGATATTCTCCATTGATGACACAGCATCCTCAAGTTTTTTAGATACAGTGTTTTCTACTTCACCTGGAGAAGCACCAGGATATATCGTTGTAACGGATACAACGGAGGGACTGAACTTTGGCAACAACTCGTAGTTCAGTGATGTATAACTCAACAACCCGCCTAATATCAATACTGTAAAAAGTACTATTACAAGTGTAGGTCGTTTGATAGATATTTCTGCAATTTTCATTTCTTAATTATTTATTCTGGTCTGAACCATGATTTAAGGATAATTGGATTAAGGTGAATAAGGCTATACTGTTTGGGACTCAGACGTCACGTCAAAAATTACTATCTGCTCGATCCCTTAGATCTCAAAAATGTCCAATGATTTCAAAGTTCCCTTACGGATGTAGGGTCAGAGATTTGGGTTGCTCTATTGGCGCCACTGTACTTCCGTCAACAATATTTATCTGTCCACTGGTAATAACTTGTTCACCTGCTTCTAAACCTTCAAGTATCTCGACCTGGTCGCCTATAATTCTTCCAGCAATTACCTTTCTGGTTCTTGCGGTATTGCGATCGAGAACGAACACCTGGTTGCTGTTGACGCTTCCTACAAACGCACTTCGGGGAACAACCAATACCGGAGCCTGGCCTGGAAAATCGAAGACCGCTGTGCCGTACATTCCAGGTTTTATGTTACTTCCTGCATTCGCCACTTCGATCTCTACTGGAAAGTTCAACGCCGCATCCGCCTTTGCCGCAATAAAACTTACACGACCTGTAAAACTTTTATCTGGGAAAACACTTGCTTTTACCTGGACTGCATCGCCAACCTTTAGTTGCGCAACCTGGTTCTCATTTACATTCACAGTAAGCTTAAGCTTTGATACGTCTACCAACTCAAACAGTTTAGTGCCGGGAGAAACGTACGCCCCTGGCTCTATGTAACGTTTATTGACAATACCATTTATTGAGGCTCTCACGTTCGCATCGCCTACACGGATCTTAGCCTGGCCAACACGTGCCTGTGCATTTTGTACAGCGAGTCTTGCCTGGTCAACCTGTTGTTGGGTTACACCACCGGTTTTAAGAGCATTTTCAAAGCGCTGCCTGTCACGGAGAGCATTTTCCAGATTAGCCTGCGCGCTTTCCAGATCTATGTTCAACGTACCGACATCGACTATTGCCAGTGTTTGTCCCCGCCTTACCCTGCTTCCTTCATCGACTAAAATCTTAACAACACGACCGGAATTTTCAGAAGCAAAATCCATTTGTTGTGCCGGAGCGAAGTTTCCATTAACTGCAAAATCTAAATCGATATTCTGCGTTTGCACGTCACTAACTTTTACAACCACATCACTACTCGACTGTGCTACTACTGCAGTTTTAGCCTCATTTTTCTTTTTGTTATTTGTAAGAACCCACCCAATCAGGCCGACGGCGCCTATTAGTATTCCGATGGTTGTTAATGTTCTTACGATAGACCTTTTTTTCATTTCCTTTTATTTGTTGGTTAGTTTAATAATGATTTTAGTGACCCCTTTGCTTTCATCAATTGTATTTCTGCAACTCTGTAATCAAGCAAAGCCGATGAATAATCTGTTTGCGTCACTGTTAACGAGTATTCTGCATCAAGTAAGTCCGTTAGTGTTGCAAGACCGTTCTTGTAATTGTTTTGAGTATTGAAGTAAACTTCCTCGGCCAAACGCACATTAGCTTGCTGAGAGTTCAGCGTAATAATGCTGTTGTTGATTTGGGTTTTTGCATTTTCATAGGCAAGATTAAGCGAGAGCTTCGTCTGCGAGATGTCTTCCTTCAACTTCCTGATTTGAACATCGGACTGTTTTATTCTTGCTTTGGTCGCATTCCCATTGAAGATGGGTATTCGAAGATTCAAACCAACCGAGGCAACATCAAACCAATTAGCCCCGTTATCTTGTCCTTTGAAAACAGGGAAGCCATTACTTAATCCCTGGTAAGAATAAGAACCGGATAACGACAGGGTTGGCAAATATTCACTTCTTGTTGCCTGCAGTTGATATTGCAAAAGTTTCTCCTGCGTTTTTAGTACAGCGAGTTCTGTTCTGTTAGAAGCGTTTACCTGTTCATCCTTCGCTACTGCCTGCGGGTTAATTTCCGAGAGTTGTATATCAGGGATGATTATCGAAGTTTCGATCGGCATCCCCATAAAAAACTTCAATTGATTTTCGAGCAACTGTACACCATTTATCAACTGCTGTCTGCGACTTCTCAGGTTTGAAACATTTACCGAGATTCTATCAACGTCTATTTTTTTTGCGAGCCCATTTTCGTACAAGCTTTGCAGTGTGCCCTGAACTTTTTGGGTGTTTTTTATGGTGCTGTCTACTACGCCTACTTGCTGCCTTTGTACCAAAACCCGGTAGTATCCTGTCGCAACCTGTTCGATTATTTGTTCTTCTGTTAGCTGGGAATTTAACTGGTAAAATTCCGCCGTTGTTTTTGCCGCTTTTAGTCCGGTAAATACCGCGTTATCGAATATTGTCTGGTTTAGCGATAGGCCCACATTTGCGTTCCATTTTTGACCAAATGCTACAAGGACTGTACTACCAGGCTGACCAAAAAAATCACCGGGCAAAGCACTCTGTTGCAGGATTGGATTATAAGTCAAAGAGCTGGAACCATTGATTTGAGGCAAGGCTCTTGCTTTTACTTCATCTATCTTGTACTGGCTATTTTCTATATCAAGCTTTGCTTTTCTTGCATTCTGACTTGCTTCCAATGCGTATTGCAAAGCATTTTTCAGAGTTAGAGGTACAGGTTGTTGTGCGTTGGTAGTATTAAAAACGAATAGAGTTGGCAACACCATGATTAATCTCCAAATGCTTTTGTCTGTGCTCGACCACTTATCGCAGGCCTTTTTCACGACCTTAGTTATTTCCATTTGAAAAATGTCTTTCATTATATTCATTTAAATATTTGCTTATTAATTTCTTTCCTTTTGATGTTGCAATGGCGTGGAGATAGAACTCCGTTAACTGCTTCATTAATTTGCCAGATTCTACAAGCTTGTTTCCATGATTTTTTGCATCGGGTACGGTTAGTAGCTGTTGTAACCTTAGATGAGTTGTGAAAGAAATATCGATCTCTGGCCTATACAATTCTTCTTTAATCCCCCTGTTTAAGTTTTCAGCTATTAGTGGCATCATAAAATGCCTGTTATGCTCATCTATGCTCTTCCAAACGCCCGGACAAAATTTTTCGAGTTCAAAAAAGAATGTCGGACTAATCTCCCTGACTACTTGCACCGACGTTTCCGTAACGAGGACAGCCTGTTCAATCGCATTATCAGACTCCGCTCTACATTTTTCTAAGTGTTGCTTCGTGCATGTCAGTAACTCGTTAACCAAGCGCTCAACCAATTGTGTTTTGTCGTCAAAGGATTTATAGATTGTCTTTTTTGATATGGCGGCGTGTCGGGAAATGTCGTCCATCGATACACTTTTCAGCCCATAGGAAAAAAAGAGTTCACCTGCCTTGCTTAGAATCAGTTTTTCCATTCGTTCCTTTTTAATCCATTTATGAGCAACTGCACCACTTCCTTCTGCTTATCAAATAAAGCGTCGATGTCTGTATTTTTAACGAGGGATGTTTTTTGTTTTATGATGTATTCAAAAGCCTCAAGTATTTCAAGTAGGAGAGTACTGGTTTTTTTAACATCAACAGGCCTTAACTCTTTTTGTTGTATTCCCCTTTCTAAAAGACCTGATAGTAATTGTTCCGTCCTGTTATGAGCGTGAAGAATTGCTTCTGTGAGGTCAGGCGACATTTTATGCATTTCCAGGCTGTCGGCCTGCAGAGCCAGCAACGAATACTTCCTGAAGTATTGCCTTTTGACATCAATGAAGTCTAACAATCCATCGTCTACCGACTTTGCCGACTTAAGCACAACTTCAAATCCTTCAAGAAACTCATTAATGATCTTCCTGCCTACTGCTTCGAGTAAACTGCGCTTGTCGTTAAAGTAATAAAAGAGCGATGGCTTAGAGATGCCGGTATCTTCCGCGATTTCTGCCAGCGTCGTTTTATGGATTCCAAAATGGGAGAATCTTTTGATGGCAGCCTCCACTATATGCTCATGCTTCACAGACGTTTCATCCTTTATTTGACTTCTTGACATTCTAACTGATTGACTTTTTTGATCTAAAAGTCAAAATTACAACAGAAGAGCTCCCGATCAAAACTTTTTTGATTCTTCCTACCCAAGAAATTGTTAAGAGAAGAAGGCTCGAGGAAACCAGACGAGTAAAATGGACCGGTAAAAGACAAATAAGCCTCAGCCAGTCAATCCGTTGGCAAAAATTAAGGCGAGTTCTTTTTCGCGTTTCAACACTTCATAAAATTGGGCTTTTTCAAGAGAAAAATTGGTTCTCGGATTGAAAGTCGCATTTCGTAGCCCTTCAAAGCAGTCAATTAGAAGTTCAGCGAGCTTTTGTGCGTTTTTAGTTTTAGCACCCTGTGCCTTTGTTCCGTTTGAAATTATGGCAGCAACCACCTTGATGTCCCTGGTTCTTGCCAATGTGAAGAGCTTTTCCAGTTCAGGCGGAAACGAAGTTCCGATCGTTCTTAAGTATTCAATAATGTTATGGTTCCTGATGATAGACTCTGTTCTTGACTCCAAAAATTTCGTAAGAGCTTTTTGAAGATCCTTTTCCTTAAGGAAATCTGGTTCATGGACCTGTTCCGATTCAATGATCGTTTGTAGAACTGCAGCATATAGATTCAGCTTGTCAGGAAAGTAATAATACAAAGAGGCCTTTGATATTGACAGGTCATCTGCAATCTCATTCATAGTTGTTTTACCAACACCGAAATGTGAAAACCGTTTTTTTGCCGCTTCGATGATGGCCTCTCTTTTTTTATCCTGTGTCATTGTTTATTAATAAGCTTTGAGAGCAGTTTATGTGTTACGACAAAATACCAGTTCGGTGCATAAGCGCTGCAATAATAAGGAACAAATACAAGAAACCGAGCTTGTAGAGAAGAGGATGTGGTGAAAACCTATTGTGACATTCTGCAAAGAATTTTTTATCATTTTATGGTCGTCTCGAAAAGTACAATGACATTCCGGTTGAAATAGTGCAGTATCTACACAGCAAACGAAGAAGATACCAAACGTGGGTTAACAGGGTATTTTAAAAACTGAGGTCCAACTGCAGTGTCAAAAACAGTTCCTTATCAATTTGGAACAGACAGATGAACCTCAAGGAATCCGAATACCGCTGTTTCATTCCGCTAGGTCCGACCGCAATCGCGGAGCAGTGTTTTGCGTCATGCCACCGACGAATAAGCGAGCTTGACATTAATTCTATTACCTTTATAGCATACCTCGGGGCTTATGATCGCTAATTGCCGGCACTGACAACGTTGTGCGCAGTTTTATGCAACCATTGCTGAAATCATTTTGCTGTTGGCGTTTATAAGTTCTTCTGTTGCGACGAACCAACAAAACGATTGATCAGGTGCGAAAGATATTATTATCCATTTTTGCGTTTTGGCTGTCATTGGTTGTTTGTTTTAAAAGTGCCATGGCCCAAACAGATTCCTCGGACAAAGGAACAAGACTATATAAGGAAAAAAGCCTTTTCTCCATTGGAGTTGGATATCAGCGCGGATTTATCTTTGCACATTCCGAAGCTGTTCAAAACACTAAAGGCTCCAATCCCAGCGGTGTAGAACTCATACTGAGCTGGAATAGAAATGACGCAGCTGTTTGGGATTTATGCAATTGTTATCCACGCAAAGGGCTTTTGCTGGCCTATTATGGTTATGATAATGCCATTCTTGGCCACGGTTTTTCGGCGGCTTATTTTTTGGAGCCAACTTATCGGTTGTCTAGAAATCTGTTTTTTTCTTTTAAAGGAACATCCGGGCTTTCTTATCTTAACCATCCATTTGACAGTATTAAGAATCCAACAAATCAATCTTACAGTACCCATGTGAGTGTTTACCTAATGGTAGGATTAGGATTGTGGTTCCGGTTGAACCCACATTGGTGGGTTAATACATCGGTCAATTACCAGCACATATCGAATGGAGGCTTGCGCCAACCGAACAAGGGAATCAACTGGCCGACCGCAGGACTTGCATTAACCTATCAAAAAGCTACCAGGCCTTTTTACACAGGCGCCCGAACAAAAGAGAAATTCTGGAAAAATTATTCTTTACGCTGGGACGCAGGGCTATTTGGCATAGCCCGTAGGGTGTTGGATGAAAATGGCAATAGCAGGCGTCTGCCGCTAGTTGGTTTTAACCTTCAGACCAGCAAACAAGTTGGGCGTATCAATGCAATAACCCTTGGATTAGAACTGTACCGGGATGAGGTGCTTCGTATCCAACTCAAAAGGGACTCTGTCCGGGCAAGTCCCGTAAAGGCCGGTATTCTCGCCGGACATGAGTTTTTGTTGGGAAGGTTTTTATTCAGCCAGCGCCTTGGCCTATATGTATTTGACCAAACACCATATTATGACCAGCTATTTCATCGCTGGGGGCTTCAATACCGGATTAACAGGCATTTGGGTGTGGGATTCAGCCTGCAGGCGCATAGGCAGGTGGCGGATTTTGTTGATTTTAGATTTACCTACACCTTTCAGAATTTCACGTCCACAGTTGATTGACGATGTAAGAAAATCGAAATGAGTGAACAGCCGCGGAACGATCATCCATACACTGCATGGCACAACCGAATTTTGGAGTAATCGGAATGATTTGATTAAGTGAAAAAAAGAGCCTGCAAAATCGACGAGGTGCCTGCTACTCGTATATTTTTGAAACTGACTTCTGTGGTATTGAAATAGCCAAAATTTTAGTCTAACTCTTTTATAGCAATATTGCGAAACCTGTGCGCTGCTCCTGGGGCCCATAAAGTCAAACCATTCCATTCAGCCACCGCCGGCGAAAACAATGCTGTCCAATGTGATTGTAAACCAATCATACCTTGTGTGGCGCCTGCTATAAAATCATTTTTCGGTTGAGTCACGTCCCACATTTGTACTCCATTTATCCAAAGTGTTATTTGAGGAACCTCACCTACCATTCTTATCCTGTATGAATTCCAGTCATTTTTTTTCCAGACCTTCCCACGATCAGTACATTGTGCGCCCTTACTAACCTGCATGCGCTCTCCTAACAAAGTACCTGTACCTTTAGAAGTTTCATCCAATTCAACCTGGTAAGCTATCCCGCTTTCCGATGAGCGAATAAAGATCCCGCCATTAGTAAAAGAGTCAATTTTTGCCTCAAGATAAAGTTCGAAATTTTTGTACTTCTTATCTGTTAATAAAACACCTCCCTGTCCATACGGCCTTTGTGTTACCAATATAACCCCGTTCTCCACTCTGAAGTTAGGCGTGGTACCCTGATGTGTTGTTCGGCTTACATGCCATCCTTTCAAATTCCTGCCATTGAAAATAGATTTAAAACCTGCCGGAAGCTGAGCTGTACAAATACAGGGATGAAGACAGAATAATAGAACAAAAAATATTTTTATCATTAGCATGAGGTTTTTTATTTACCTATTTGATGTTTCACTTGTCTACTCTCTTAAAGGAAAATGGTTTTGTTACACAACCTTCATACGAACATAATACATCATCCGCAACTTACTGACTATCGACTCCAGGCTCCAGACTCCAGACTATTTTGCTTCCATTACCACACGCAATCCGACGTCAAATCCATTGCCTGGCCCGGCTGCATGGGTCATGTAAGTGGCATTTTTTATGTCACCTGTAAAGGATGCTCCCTTTAGTACACGTTGTTTGCCTGATTTCGGAGGTATAGGATCTGCAAATATTTTTTCATTATAGAAATCCTGAACCCATTCCCAAACATTACCAAGCATATCATACAGTCCCCAGGCATTGGGCTTTTTTGTTCCCACATTATGAGGCATCTCGCCACCCAGCACCGCTAAAGCCGGTATTTCTTTCCATGGTATATCATCCCGTGCACCTGCCCTTGCTGCATATTCCCATTCAAATTCGGTTGGCAAACGATATACATTTTTTTTATCTATGGCATTCAGGCTTTTTATAAAAGCTTGCGCATCGTTCCATGTTATATTTTCAACCGGACGGTTTGCTGAACTGTCAGTTGTAAAAATTGATGGATTGTTGCCCATTACTCTTTTCCATTGGTCCTGCGTTATTTCAAACCTGCCCAGGTAAAAGGATTTATGAATGTTCACATTAAATCCCGGCAGGGCATCTTGCATTGCCATTCGTTCTGATTCTTTAACCAACTTCTCCGGAAGGGGCGCACCTCCGAAATCCTTATTGCCTACCGTTGGCTGAAATTTACCTACGATCATGGTTCCCGGTTTGATCAGCACGAATTGTATTCCGATTGTATTCGTGTATTCTGCTTGCTGTGCTGAAAGCTGGCAAGAAAAGAGGAATGACAAAAAAGTAACGTTATTGAATTTCATTTTAATTTTTTAGGTTATTTTTGTTAAGTGATCCCGACGGAACTATTTTAGTTATTCTGTAAGTCACAATGATCGCCACCATACTCATTGTTTTCTTCAATATATTTCCTCCGTGCTCCTCCGTATTTTCTCCGTGCTTCTGTGTCAGACTCTGCGTCCTCTGTGGTAAAAAACTCTTGCCTTGTTTGCATTTCCTATTTGGAACAGGAATAACCACAGAGATACACGGAGGAATTGCACAGAGGGCATGGAGGAAATATTGATGAAAACAATTATAACGGTGATTAATCAACGCTTTTTATCCCAATTGTTTCGTTCTGCACGACCCAATTTAAATATTTCCAGTAACTGTAAAGTGATGCCGCCGGGTATTTCCTTTGGTGATTCCGCACGCACTTTTCTGACTTCTTCTTCTGTAACGACAGAAGACTTATTACCCAATTCGCTACTGTTGCGGATATAACTGAGAACCGACGCAATCCATTTATTATCCTGCCCAGCCATGGAAGGCATTGTATTCTTATAGGTTTTTCCATCAACAGGACCCTGCAACCCATAAAGCAACAGTTGAATATTCATTATTTTATCTCCCTTTACCCTCGGTGAACCAGCTAGGGGCGGAGCGGGCATTTCATTCCCACCGATCGTTATACCTTTGCCATCCATTCCATGACAGGAAGCGCAAAGTTGCTTATAGATCACGACGCCGTTATTTACCAATTCTCTGTCCTCACGGCTTAGATTTTTCGTCCTCTTCGCTTCTTCTTCTGCAGTTTTTCTTGCTTCTGTATAATTAGAATAAGAGAACTGGATCATCTGATTGTTCTTGTTTGAAGCCAGCAGGTCTCTTAGGGTAGTGCTTGCCGTTGGTGTATTATTTGTACGAAGTGATAATGATAATTGCACTCGTACATCATGGCTGCTGTCATTTTTGAGCGACGCAAGTTTTTCAATAATTTCCATATCATCTTCATTAATATACTTTTCGCTTATCCAAATTGCCGCCTTTCTCACCTCCGGCATAGGATCAGCAAAAGCTTTTAGCAGCGTAATTTTATCTATTGCCCCCAGTCCTTCGAGTGTCCATAAAGCATGGATGCGGGCAAGGGGGCCTGGTTTATTTTTTAAAGTTGCTTGTTCACCGGTAGCAATTTTTTTTAGTTCGGGAACAACTGATTGATCGCTGCGTACAATGATGAGCTGTTGCGCATTGTCGCGCCACCATCCGTTCGGATGATCTAAATAAGATAACAGTTTGGCGCTGGTTTTATTCAACAAATCAGGACGCGTGGGATCACGCTTAAAATCGTCATGGATAACACGGTATATTCGCCCCATTCCCCTGTTTTTGTACAAACCTTTCTGCTCAATTATTTTGCCGAGGTAAGAGTCTGGCTTTGTCCATTCGCTTTCCTGGATAATACCGTGATACATATCCACAATATAGAAACAACCATCCGGCCCGGTATAAGTATTGACAGGGCGAAAATTCATATCTGCAGATGCCAGCCAATCCTGTTGCTTATACACATCCTGGATATATATCTTGCCATCTTTGTTTATCACATCGCCTCTTTTAATTATCCGGCCTACCGGTTCGGGAATAAAATAATCTCCCAGCATATCCGCCGGCAGCCTGTCGCCCCGAAATATGGATTGGCCACAGCCCGCAGTAAATTTGCTTAACGTGTTATCTTCTGGCCGCAAAGCCTGTCGCCCTCCCTGCGCATCCAGCGTGCCGATTATTGGCCACGGTTGGGTAAACTCTTCTGAATACTGGTCCTGGAAATTTAATGCGCCATAAGCAGGCATTTGTTGTATTTGAACTGCCGGTAGTCCAGGACCAGCCTCTGAATAAAACAGTCTGCCATAATTATCACTGGTAAGGCCCCATTGTCCGATCATGTTATCGACCATCGTATCCGCCGTAAGCATTCCATTTTTGTACCTGTAACGGAGGTTATCACGCGAGGGATATATCCAGTTATCCATATTCCACATCAATGCACCATTTTGATGTTCCAGATTTCTCACATCCAACACATCATTCCGGAATACTATTTTTTGCTCATCTGCTTTGCCATCACCGTCTCTATCACGGTAGCTGCGGATATGCTGCAGGTTGGTTTCCTGTACGAACAACTGATCGCCTACGCAAAGAATGGCACGGGGTAACAAAAGGCTATCAACAAAAATGGTGGCCTTGTCCATCCTGCCGTCTCCATCTGTGTCGTCAAGCAATTTGATCCGGCTGGTATGTTCAAATTCGCCGGTGGCATTTGCATCTTTCATATAAGTATTCATTTCTGCCACATACATCCTGCCATTGCCATCCCAACAAATAGCGACCGGCTCCTGCACCATGGGTTCACTTGCTACCAGCTCAATATGAAATCCGGGTGGCAACTGAATCCTTTTGATACTCTGCTGCGGTGATAATACAGTTACCGGGGGATTGGTATCAACAACTACCCTCACAAAATTTTCCGGAAGAATGCCGGTGTTATTTTTGTGCTCACAGGAAATGAGAAATAGAAAGCCAAATGCAAATAGAAGCGCTGAAAATTTAATCATAAGCAGGTATTATGAGTATGATCGTATATTTTAATGGGTTGTAAGCAATGAAATTTCACTTTTGCAATACAAATCTTACGAAAAATTTAAGTGATTTGAACAGGTGCAGGATAGCGTGAGTGGTGAGTTCTGAGTTCTGAGTGGTCAGTCGTGAGTTCTGAGTTCTGAGTGGCCAGTCGTGAGGGGTGAGTGGTCAGTCGTGGCTGACGAGTAGTGATTGATGAGTGGTAAGTAGTGAGCGAAGTCGAACCAAATCCCCACAATGTGGTATTGACTTAATTAAAATCCAGCCGTAATATTGTATCTGCTATTTCGAGAATTTATCGAATTTAAATTACTAAGAATTTTTTGCGAACAATATTAAAACAAGTTGAGGTTCGCAAATCAATTGCCGTGCTAACCATAGAGGGAAGCAGATTAATGGGGTGTTTGGGATGAAGAGGAGCTTCCCTGGCATATAACCATTCATTTCTTTGCAAGTAGATACATTCCTCCAAATACCTTCGAACCCTGTTAATTACAACAAACACGCCTGATTAGCTTACAGCCTGTTGCAAAACGTTTTTTATTTAGTAAACAATCCTTGCATGATAGTATCATCAACTTACAAACTATCACATTACCTCGTATTTACTGATCCGGTGAATGATAAGAATGACCGGATAGTATACTCGACACGGAGTTGCAAATCGCTACTTATTTCGCCACTATGCTATGATAAGCTGACAGAAGGCAACTTCAATGAGATACCGGCTCTACTGGTTCAAAAATTACTCGACAAGAATGTATTAGTTCCAATAGTGGATGATGAATTAGACATCATTGTTAGAGATAATAAGCAGGCAATTGAAGGAGAACCACATACGCTCTACGAAGTCATTCAGCCATCTGCCAACTGTCAGTTAGGGTGCTACTACTGTGGGCAAACGCATACAAAGAAATTACTCGGGCCTTCGATGGCGGAAAAAATAATAGATCGGATAAAAACAAAACTCATTACAAACTCTTACAAAAATCTGGACGTAGGATGGTTTGGTGGCGAGCCTCTATTAGGCTTAGCGTCAATTCGAAGCATTTCAGCCGAATTGCTATCCTTCTGCAACACCAACAATATTCGATATGCGGCAAAAGTAGTTACCAACGGAATGAGTTTAAAAGAAAATGTATTTCGGGAACTGGTTAAGGTATGGGATGTGAAACAGATTGAAATTACCTTGGATGGCGTAGATGATTTTCATGATGCACACCGGTATACAAAAAAAGGTACAGGTTCCTTCACTATCATCTTTCAACACTTAATTGATGCTGTCAAAATCAAGGAACAGGAAAATCTGGATTGCAAAATCTCCGTTCGCTGTAATGTTGACAGGCATAATGTTGAAGGCGTTAGCGCATTGATTCGGCACCTGGCCGAACATAGGTTGCAAGGGAAGATCGATTTCTATACAATGAATATTTACTCCTGGGCCGGGAATAATGCGCACAATCAGTCCCTCACTAAAGAAGAATTTGCCAGCCGGGAAATACAGTGGAAAAAAGAAATGATTCATCACGGCTTTGCTTATGGCTTTGATTTACCAAAGCGCAAAAAAATTACCTGCATGGTAGTTTCAAAACAAAGTGAAATGTACGATGCAAATGGTAATGTTTTCAATTGTTCTGAAACATCGTATGCCAAACTATATGATGAATCCGCATATCATTTGGGCAATCTTGAATCAGGTGTACCGCTCAAGACACAGCGACACCTGGGAGATTGGAATGACCGTGTGCAAAACGATCAATCACTACCCTGCAACACTTGTAAAATGCTGCCTGTATGTGGGGGCTCCTGCCCTAAGTCGTGGGAGGAAGGTAACCCGGCTTGCCCGAGTAATAAATTTAACCTGAAAGACAAACTTACGTTGAATTACAAACTTATGTTGATGTTGAGGAAAAACCAGGCTTTACCGGACGTTGTAAAATGATTGAATATACTGTTCCCTGGATTTTCAGATTTTCAAACCTGCCTGCCGGCAGGCAGGTCTTCAAATTCTCAAATTTCTTAAAAATAGATTTTATGCTGGAAACACTACAAGACAGAAAAACGAACTGGATAAATTACCTCAAACAGGTTGATGTTGATGAAGAGTGGAAACAAAAACTTACCGATGAAAAAGTATTGGGTATTAGCACGCAGGTGTATTTATTTTACCCGGAGCTTTTCTGGAGCGTGTTTAGTGCAGATTCAGCTGAGAGGGCCAGCGCAGAAGACCTGGATAAATTGTGCATTGCCGGTTATTTATATTTTGGCTCAATTATCCTGGAGGATAAGATAATTGACACAAATCGTGTTGAAAACTACGAAAACATCTTACAAATTTCATGGATGCAGGAAGAATCACTGCGTATTTTACATTCTATTTTCCCTCCATGGTCATCCTTTTGGAATTTGTGGGTCAAAAGAAGAAATGAATATTTCGCATCTGTACAACTTCAAAAGGCTTCAACGTCCTTATCATTAAAACAGTACGAGAATTTAGCGGACGGTAAAGCCGCTTTTGGAAAAGTAGCTATTGATTGCTGTTATTCAATTTTTAAACATGAGGTTTCTCAAATTAGTTATAACAAACTCACTACTTCACATCGACTATTCTCTATAGGGAACCAACTGCTGGATGATATCGAAGATTTGGATGAAGATTTCAAGCTTGGGCAAATAAACCTGGCATTACAATGGGCAAAAGAGCAATTGCAGGAAAGGGAAGAGAAGTACGAGATTGATGACATAAGTGTAATAAAAAAACATATTTACGTTTCAGGTCTTTACGAAAAAATATTAAACCTGGCGCTGGACTATTTGACAGGGGCTTTACAGGAAATAGAAAATCTGAAAGGCACAGAGCGATGGGTGGCGTGTATATTGTATAAGAAGAAGAAAGTTGCACAGCGTAAACAAATTTTTTCTATCTACAGCAAAGAGCTGTTTGTAAAAACGCATTATTCAACCACCAGGTTACAGCATTCAAAAGATGTGTCTCCCTCGAATTGCGTGGAAAGCGCTTTGCAATTTATTTTTAATCACCAGGATAAAACGGGTTCCTGGACCGACATGGTAACCAATGCCGGCTTCAGCAATGTTTGGACAACCGGTTATGTTTTAAGTAATGTCAGCGCTTGTGCGGGTTTTGCCCATGAAAAGTCCAATGCAGTAAAATTCCTGCACGATAAGAAAATACCTCAATCATTTTGGGGTTATAGCGACAATTGGGAGCTCGCCGATGGAGATTCTACCACTAACGTTTTAATGGCCCTGCTATTGAATAATGCTCTAAGCGAACCTGACATAAAGCGATTGATAGAGAGATTTACAATTGATGGGGGTCTTAGTACATATGCAGACTCTCAAGCGCTGAAGGCTGCCTTGCCTGAATTCAAAGATTTTTCAGGCTGGACGCAATCCCATGATTGTGTAAGCGCCCTGGGACTGAATTTATTAAGCCGTATGCCGGGAGGTGTTGTCGAGCAACAATATTATGCTTTGAAATATGCTTTATTTCATCACCATAATCATGACAATGTTTGGGATGGATATTGGTGGACCTCCCCCTGGTATACAACCTGTCATATTCTGAAAGCACTTATTAATAAGGAGTGGGAAAGAGAACAGTTTAATATCCAAAAAACCCTCGCCAGCGTTTTTCAGAAAGCAAATGAAAATGGCAGCTTTGGAACCCTTTATGATTCAGAGAGCATCTTTTTTACAGCTCTTGTTTTAGATACAATATGCACTAATGAATCCGTGTATAACCTATATCGGAAAGAAGCCCACAGGTTAAGTCAGTGGTTTATGAACAATCAATATACGGATGGGTCATTTAAGTCCAGCTACATTCTCCGCATACCTGCACCACACATACAATTTCCAAGTGAAGTCAAAAATTGGTCAACAGAGACAAATATTCCGGTCAATGTTGTCAAGAAAGATATCATGCGTCTATATACCACGTCGACAGTCTGTAGCGCCATGATGAAATACAATAGATTTTTAACTTAAAAAAGCAACTTATGCAAACAACAAAAAATGAAATCCGGCAGGATTACAGTGCTGAAATGCAGGAAGCATTCTATGCGGAAGATCTGGAAGAACGGTTTGAATTGGCCGCTGCGTTTCCTAACCTGGCTTGCTGGATAACCAACGTTTAGTGAAACATTAAGCCCTCACAGGCAATTTTGTAAACTCTTAAAAAGCAACTAATGCAAACAACAAAAAATGAATTCGAGGCGGATTACAGTGCTGAAATGCAGCAGGTTTTCTATGCTGAAGAATTGGAAAATCGTTTTGAGATGGCCGTTGCAGCTCCTAATGTGGTATGCTGGATCACCGACCTTTGATGAACTGTAAACTCTTACGAAATTTAGTAAACTCTAAAAAAGCGTTATGCAAACAACAAAAGATGACACCGCGCAGGATTACAGTGCTGAAATGCAGCAGGCATTCTATGCGGAAGAATTGGAAAATCGTTTTGAGATGGCCGTTGCAGCTCCTAATGGAATTTGCTGGCATATTCTGGATTAGTATTGACGTAATAAATCTATTAACCTTAAATGTAACAGTATGAAAATTGAAAATGAAAAGACACCAGTTGAATACAGTGCAAAAATGCAGGAACTATTCTATGTAGAGGAACTGGAGGATCGTTTTGAAATGGCAACTGCTGCCGCAATAGTTCCCAACCTGGCTTGTTGGGAAATTAATTTTTAATTCCCGTAATAGGTTGTCGAAAGACAACCTATTATATATTCAAATTGCTATGGATTATACACCTGAATTGGAAGATGACGTTTTCATTTCTCAAATCGAAAATGAACCATATTCATTCGTTCATCAAGCCAATTATGATGTGAGATTACGGGTAAATGCCCAAACCCATTACTTGCTACAATTAATTGATGGAGAAAAGACTATTTCAGAATTGACAACTTTGGTGAATAATCATTTCAATCAAAATATATCAAAGCAGGAGATAGACCGGTTCATAAAAAATACGCTTGAGCCTAGCGGCATTCTCAAAACCAGCCGCGAAATAATAAAAAAGGAACGGGCTCCTTATTTGAATCTTCGCATGACTCTTATTCCACATTCAATTGTGTCGAAGATCACCCGCTATTTTCAATTTTTGTTTTTCGATCAGTTGTGGTATGTTATAGGAACACTGCTGGTAGCGCTAGGTGTCATGTATGCGTCTACTATATCATTTCACGACATATCTCATTTTCTTACGCCGGCTCATATTTTGTCGTACTTCCCCTTAGCTTTAGGTAGTTGTATAGCTCATGAACTTGGGCATGCATCAGCCTGCGAGAAATTCGGAATGAGGGCCGGAAGTATCGGCTTCGGGTTTTATATATTCATTCCGGTATTTTATGCAGATGTAAGTAACGCGTGGAGTTTATCATCACGAAAAAGGGTCATCATCGACATTGCGGGTATGTATTTCCAATTGCTGATAAGCTGCATATTGGTGATCATTTATTCCATTAGCGCTAATGAATGGATGCTTTATGCTTCCCTGGTCAATATAATAAGCTTTCTACCCAATTTAAACCCCTTCGTTCGATATGATGGGTATTGGATATTGAGTGATCTGTTAGGCATGAATAATATCATTCAGAAAGCGGAAAAATCATTTAAACAAACCCTGGCGTGGTTTCTTGATAAAATGAATGGTGAATTTCCGATTAAAACTACTACAGATAAATTTTTGCTTTCCTATTTCTTAGTAAACAAAATTATGGTAGTGGTACTTCTGTTAACGTTTGTTGTATTCAATGGTCATTCCGTATCTTATTTTCCCTACAGGTTTTGGAATTTTCTTTCCGCCTTGATAATGAAGCCACAGGTATTGTCATTTAATTTTCTTAAAACTTTCATTATAGATAACCTGGTTTCTATATTGTTTTACATTCTTCTGTTCAACTTTATTAAAAGAATCCTTACCAGGAAAAAGTCGGGGACGATACTTGAGCAATAAACCTCCAGGAGATTGAAATGGTTGTTCTACTCGATTTTATATTCATACGCCAGATTTTTTCTAACTTTCCGGTCTAAATGAACAGATATGGGCTTCCAACTTGTCACTGGCAGACCAGATGCAACCGACCACCTGGTTTTTACAACAATATTCAGCCACAATGATGTTTTTTACAAAGCGGCATTGGCCGAAACCATTTCCTGGGCGGGGCATGTTATTGGCACATATGATGTGCTCCTTCAATCTCACAAAGGCACCCAACGTTTTACTTTGATCAAATTCGGAGAACATTGGAGAGCGGGAAACGAAATTGAACAAATTGGAATTGTCAATCAAGAGGTGGTTGATAAACTGGGTGCAGTCATAAGCGAAGTTCTCAAGTGACAACTGTCAAGCACTCAAATGCCTCGCTGATTTGAATCTTTGGACTGCATCGCGAACTTTTTCACTAGAGAAGAGGGACTTCTCTTGTTTTCATCGTTATCGGTTCTTATTTCTGTTTCAAAATTAGTACGAAGTCGATAGTCGGATGCCAACCAATTCTGGAGGTTTTTTACATAATTGTTGGAAGGTTAGTGATGGTGGTGATGCATGTGTATATCTGGTCTTGCTTCATATGGTTTGCTTCCATCAATTACGTCGAAATTTGCCATCATACCTGCTGCATGGTGTTCTAATATATGGCAATGGTACATCCATGTTCCCTGCCTGTTATCGGGCATCCATGCTATTTTGATCTTAGTTCTTGGCTTCAAATTATAAGTGTCTTTCCAGGATAAGTACGCGGGAGCTTTACCGTTCTCTTCAATAACCTGGAAAAAGAAACCATGTAGGTGAAAGGGATGATCCATTAAACTTGAATTTGAAACTTCCCAAACCTGGGTTTCGCCCACCATAACGGGTTTGTCATTTACGTGCATTTTATTGTTTATAAGAAAGTTCATTCCGTTAGTCAGGCTTGGGCCGACAGATAGCTTAACCTTTCGCGATGCTTGAGCATTCTGTGGAGCTAACTGTTTAATTGACCTTAGTTTCTCTGGTATAAAAGCAATTGAAGGCTTTGGTTCTTTCACTTTTACAGTTGCAAACTTTTGCCGCTTTGCTCTAAGAAATGTCATTCTATTATATCCTATGCTTTCTAATGCAAATGTTTCACCTTCATTGAAAGGACCTATTACAACATCTAATCTTTCCCCAGGTGTAATTAATGCTTGTGTTACTGTTCTTGGAGCTTCAAGTAAACCTCCATCTGTACCAATTATTTTAAAGGCCTTACCCTCGAAGTGCAAACGAAAATAGCGGGCACTTGATGAATTAATGAAACGCCATCTTTCCATTTGATCAGCATGAATATCTATGACCGGGCTTTCTTTACCGTTGATAAGCAAGGTCTCTCCTTCACGTCCATCATGTCTTTCTATTATTCGAGGTAAGAACCAGGAAGGCTTACTAAACTCATTGTTGGCGGAAAGTTTCATATCATCTATCATAATCACTTTCTCTCCATCCAATACGGGATCTTCTTTATCCTCAACAATTAAAGCACCATACATTCCTTTTTCGACCTGTACCGTTTCGTTATAATGTGAATGATACCAGAAGGTTCCTGCATCAGGTACAACAAACCTGTACTCAAATTCTTCACCCGGTTCAATAGGCCTTTGTACTCCGTCCGTTCCATCCATTGCTGCCGGTAGTCGTATACCATGCCAGTGAATTATAGTAGGCTCCGGCAGATTGTTTTTCACTTTAACTGATACAGTTTCTCCCTTTTGTGCTTTTATGATTGGACCAGGAAGTTGGTTGTTAAATCCCCATGCCATTACTGTTTTGCCTGCCGCAATTTCCCAATTGAACTCAGTTGCTTCGAGTAGATACTCTACTACTTTAGATTCATTTCGCATAGCCTTTAGTTTTTAATTTCTGTTAGTTTAGTTTTATTGATTTGACAAGACAAAGCTACATTGGCAACAAGGGGAAAGCGTTACACAATTGTTGATTTGATTTATAGAATTTTGGGGGCCATTGGTCGAACTATCAGTTATATTCCAGTAGGCGTTTTACAACAGTCTGCAGTTGTATGCCATATTGTTGACCAATGCGATTGAGACAAACATTAAATATGTACTCCTTGTTATGAGGGTCATATTTGACTATTTGTAATGGAGATACAATAGCTTCTTCGGCGCTAGTTAAATCACCCGGTGTAGTACATGAAATCCTTCGGCCTTTTTAATGTTGGTGATTATTTTCCGTAAGTCGATATTGAGGATACTCTCGCAGGGCTGATTTCAGTTCAGCTCTATCTACATGCTTGTCCATACTGATAACTGCTTCTCCCTTTGGCAGGTCAATGTTCACATTTATAACTCCGGGAACTTTAGAAAGTAAACTATGGATCATAGCCTTGCAGCCGCCACAAGTCATCCCAGAGAGATCATAAGTATGTGTCATAAATACGAATTCAATGCACAAAGTTCCACCGGTTATGTAGGTGGGCTGTTATATATTTTTAGGAATGATTTACAATATTTTTGGATTCGCTATAAAGAAACTGTGGCGTGGTGAATTTGTTTATCATTCTCCCAAACGCAAATTAGTCGATTACTCGCCACGGCCTTAATAACTGGAAAACCTCCTTTCCCCAGTGATCGTTTTTCACCATCGGGTAAGACGCACACGACTTCACCGTCTTCTGTCCATGCATAATAATTTTTGCCGGCAATAGATTCCATTGTACAGCCTCTGCCCACACCAATTTCTTTTTCCGGCGTTCCGGGTTCACATTCATAGATGCTTCCCTCGCGGCGCCAGACCGTTTGAGGATTCCCACTTTTTTCGTTAATAGCTAACCCGCCTCCGTCCATCGGGCAACCGTTGAGTGCCCAACTACCGATCCCTAATTTTTGCGCTTCGCCAAAACTATTTCCTCCGTCTAAGGATTCAATTAAATACATGTCCCTATTGCCATCGAGCCAATTACGAAACATTACATAAACTTTGTTTCCTTTTATAGCTACCGAGGGCTTACAACATTCACATACAGTGGTGTCCGGGGAAGCATAGATCATCATATTCTTTGACCATGTTTTTCCACCATCGACTGATCTTGCCCCAAATATCTTGTTGTGTTTATCACGTAGATCAAGCCAAACCGCGAACGAATTTTCAGCATCGGCATCCAGGGCCATCAAAGCTTCCTTTCCCACAGTATCAACATCATTTACTCTTTTGCCTGCCGACCATTTCCCAGAATTATCTATAGCGTATGAAAAAATATCACCTAAACTATTGCAAGCGGTCACTATTATTCCCTTATCAGAAGCCGCAATTTGCGGCCCGCGAGAATGCGAGGCAGCCAGATCTGGCAGTCTGGAAATCAAAGCTGGCTGGGAAAAAGTATGTCCGTGATCTTTTGAAACCGCATACATAATGCTATCTCCATTTCCGAATACCAGATGTAGTTGCTGCGACTGGTCTGTCGCTAAACTTGGCATTTGTCCGGCGGCGATTAGGGAAATAAAGTCCGAATCTGGTTCCTGATCTTTACAGCCGGTCGAAAACAAGGTGAGTATTATACAACTAAATAAAAAGATAGGTTTCATTTTTTAGATTTTATCGAGAGATTGACGATTCTTTTGATGAACTTGTTTAAAAAAGCTTGGAGTTAGTCCGGTGGTTTTTTTGAATTGGGATGAAAGATGGGCTACACTGCTGTATCCTAGTTGATATGCAATTTCGCCGAGGGTCAATTCATCATAAACTAATAATTCCTTTACTTTTTCAATTTTTTGATTAATAATGTACTTCTCAATCGTAATGCCTTCCACCTCGGAAAAGAGACTACTTAGGTATGAATAATCTTTGTGAAGGGTCTTGCTCAAAATCTCTGAGAATTTTTCTTTTTTATCATCTTCATTGTAATGCACATTTTTAATTATAGTATTCCTGATCTTCTCAATAATCCTCTTTTTGCTATTATCCAATAATTCAAATCCGAATTCCTTTAAGTGGTCATTGAGTTCGTGAAGCTGGTCTTCGGTTGGAGCTAATGCTAGTTCCACTTCCCCTAATGAAACACGAGTTGGCTGAAGGTTTAATTTTTCCAATTCTTGTTTCACCACCATAATGCAGCGGTTACAGACCATATTTCTGATATAGAGGATCATCATTAATTTTTAATATTGCGTGTAATCTAGCAAAAAAAGAAGACCATTTATTATTTGAAAATTTGAAAATTTGAACATTTGAAAATAAGGAATGCGTTGATTAGTTGATCTGCTAATGTGTTGGCAAGTGACAAACAAACCAGCAGGATATAGGCTTCGAAAGACACCAGTTATCTAACCATTTCAACTATACTGAGCACGTAAATGCTACTTACTTAATCTTTTCAGGCAAAGTAAGTAAATGGAGTAACCTGATGGTTGGCTAGCGCGCAGAACACACCCATTCTGTCTCGCTTTAATTAAATAATGTTGTTAACAGGAATTACCTTAACTTGTTCCAGCTCATTTTTATCACGCACCTTGAACAAACAAAATACCCCGACATTTTCTTACAGTTACCGGATCGACCCGTCCAATTACCAGAGCCTCAACCTGGCGCGCTCTTATCTGGACTCATATATCTATAATTCTGGAAATGCGTATTTGTACACACAGTCTCTTGAACTCAGGCATGGGTTCAGCGACAAAATGTTTACTTCGCTGTCAGCAAACTATATTACCGAACCGCAATCTTATGTTATTCATGCCTGGATGAGAAAATGACCCGGCGGATGCCTGAAATACTGTAAAGTCGGAAGCAAGTGTAACATTGGGTTTTCCTGTGAAAGTTTTGCAATGGCTGGAATATTCAAAGAACCTTGATGGGAAACTGTTTCAAATGTTTTTGTATTTGGTAAAGGTTGGTCAGGGGAATTAGCAGGCTAGTTGAACACACCGGCTGTTCAGGCCCTTCAAAAATCTCCTTGCCTTGGCTATTGAGGCAGGCCGCCAAAGTCTCTAAGCACAAAGTGGAAAGCTAAAGTGAGTTTGCAGGATATGCTGCACAACAACCAAATTCGATTTAAATTGACGCACCAGGTTTTACAAGTAGAGCACCTAAAAACCCCTAAATATGTCTAACATGAGATCATTACAATTTTTTATTTTACTATTTATGCTTGCTATCACTTCGGGATGCAGCAGGTTTTACGTTCCTTCATCATCGATCCTTTCGCATAACGATGCGATCAAGAAAGCAAAATCAGAAAACAGGTATTTCATATTGCGGGATTCGCTCTCCACATATTCCCTGACAAATATTGAAGTAGACGATGAGAAAAATATCATATCCTGCAATCTGGATAAAGTACCACCTGAGCATATGGTTTACCTGGATGCAAAGAAAAAAAAATATACTTATTCAAAGAACAAAGGCCAGGATGTTGTACTGAATGAATTGCACATATTTTCCAGCAAGCTAATATCCACACCCGGCACAGGTAAGACAGAGATCTCGTTATTGTCAATCAGCAGAATTGAAGAAATCAATTACGATGCGCAACGTACAAAAAAGCAGCACAAACGCGTATGGCTGATATCGGGAGGAATTGTTGTTGGCACTGTATTACTATTCGCACTTGCCGCGGCAGCCATGGTAGCAACTTTTTATTAGATCGGAACCTTTCCTGTTCGTTCATGTTCGAGGATACGTGAACGGGGTGAACGCGTGAGGTAAGGTTTTATGTTGGCTTCTATTCAGGCTATGTTTGTCTTGTATAGAGCATCGGCAGTTTACGTATTGTGAGAGGTATTTATCAAGAAGATCCAGGTCAAAAAGAAAAAGAAATTATTGAAATATTAAAATGCCCTCTTTCAAGAGGCTTTCATCCTATAACAACCGTTAAGAAAGAGACTGGCTAAAAAAATTGCCAGGATACGCATAGAATCATTCATAGTAAACAATCTTTTTTATAGTCCAGAAAATTGGGCTATCTGAAAAAATAGATTGCGCCTC
>DAINQQ010000015.1:0-44580 GCA_036742645.1 Flavitalea sp. | reverse complement strand
CCGCGAAATTCCAGGGCCACAACGCAGCATCCAACATCCCACATCTCATATTCCCTCATTCCATTCTCAAACTATCCACAGGGTTTGCAATAGCAGCTTTGATCGCCTGGAAACTCACAGTGAGTAACGCGATCAATAACGCAGCCAATCCGGCCAGTACAAATACTGACCAACCAATATTGATGCGGTAAGAAAAATCTTGCAGCCAGTTGTTCATGAAGGCCCATGAAAGAGGGCAGGCTATTAGAAACGCTATCAATACGAGCTTCAGGAAATCTTTTGAAAGAAGTGCGACAATTCCCGAGACACTGGCCCCCAAAACTTTTCTTACACCAATCTCTTTTACTTTTCGTTCAACTACAAAAATCGACAAGCCGAAGAGTCCCATGCACGCGATTAGCAATGATAGGCCAGAGAATCCATAAAATATTCCTTCCATTTTCTTTTCATCCCCATATTGCTTTGCCAGGCTCTCATCAATGAAAGAATATTGGAGCGGAACATCCGGAACTACGGATTTCCAGGTGTTCTCGATGTGACTGATTGCTTCATCCGCATGAGCCATATCAATCTTAACCGATAACCTGTTGCCGCGCTGCGCGTATCCGATCAGCAATGCTTCCACTGGTTTATGAAGGCTTTCGAAATTGAAGTCTTTTACGACGCCGATTACGTAGCGGGTCTGATCGCCTTTTCCAAATTTTTTCCCAATAGCATTTTCCGGTTTTTGCCAACCAAAGGTGCGTACTGCTGCTTCATTTACCAGTACAGATTTCGTGGTGTCAGTAGGCATGTTCTTTGAGAAAAAACGTCCAGCCGCCAATTGCATGTTGTATGTGCTGAAATAAGTTGTGTCAACACTTAAATGGTACAGACTGGTTGAAATCTCCTCTCCTTTTAAATTTTCTGTGGTAGTCCAGCCATTTCCCAATCCTCCAACCACATTCTGACTGTGTTTACTCACATTCAGTATGTATTGATTTTTCAAAAATTGATTTCGAATGACGTTATATTGATTGATTACTGCTGATTGGCCATTGAATTTAATTTCAACAACCGCATTGTCATCGAATCCAAGCGACTTGTTTTTAAGGTACCGCATCTGCTGGTTGATGATAAGGATAGAAGCAATAAGCGCAATCGTCATGGTAAACTGGAAAACAACCAATGCCTTCCTGATGAAGTTTCCCCGCGCGCTTTGGGAAAAATTGCCCTTTAATGTGGCTGCCGGATTGAAAGATGATAAGATCGCGGCAGGATAGATCCCTGCAACGATAGAAATAAAGAAGATCAGCGTAAAGAACAACAGTACGTTACCGGTAGTAAAGGAAAATTCATATGGCTGACCCATCCAATGTGAAAAGGCGGGTAAAACCATTTTGAATGAGGCAACACCTAAAAGCACTGCTATGGTGGAGATGATAAGAGTTTCTAAAAAAAGTTGCTGTAGTAATTGTCTTCTCACTGCTCCGATCACTTTTCTTACTGCTGTTTCCTTTGCTCTTTTGATAGCTCCCGCAGTAGTGAGATTGATGTAATTTATGCAAGCCAGCAACAGAACTATTATGCCTACAATCGAGAAGATCCTTGCTCTTGCAAGACTTCCATTGTTAGCGGCATCATAACGCAGATTTGACTTTAAATGGATATCACGAATGGGTTGCAAGTGGTACTTGTATGACATGTTGTTTTCCTTCCACTCCTTTGCAGAATACTTTGCTGCTATCTTGTTGATCTCGGTTTCTGTTTCTTTCCATTTTGTGGGATCCTTTAGATGCAGGTAGGTCATCGGCCATCCGCCCACCCAGAAATTGTCAATATCAAATTTCCATTGCTCATTAGCCATTTTTCTAAGGAATGAAAACGATATCAGAAAGTCGAATTGGATCTGCGAATTTACAGGAGCATTTTCAGCAATGCCAGTAACGATCATCGGGTAATCGCCCTCAACCACTACTGTTTTGCCGATAGGATCTTGCTTGCCAAAATACTTTGTAGCCATGTCTTCAGTGAGTACGATCTGGTCAAATGATTGTAGTGATTGCGTTGCATTCCCTTTCTTGAGGCGGAATCCAAAAAACTGGAAGAAATTCGAATCGACAATTAAAATATTCGGTTCAAAAAATTCAATCTTTCCTGCTTTAATTTTGTACTCTTCTCCAAACAGGCGGCAGCCCGAAACAACGGCTGGCAACAGTTTTGGCAATTGCCCCCCGAATGCCGGCCCCGAAGGGGCTTGTGAGAACGATTCACTTTCGCTTTTAAAAGTGTTCGACAACCGAAAGATGTGTTTTTCGTTCGGATGAAAGTTGTCGAAACTTAATTCCCTTTGCAACCATACTCCGATCAGAAGACATACAACAACTCCGATAGCTAATCCTGTTACATTCAGAAAGGTGTTCATCTTATTCTTACTAAGATGCCTATATGCTGTAAGGAAGAAGTTCTTGATCATAACACGGCCTCCTTTTGTCGCCCGGTAAACGGGAATTTAAATGTTAAGAAAATTTTTTGATGTTCATTTCATAACTTACGTGTAATACCTATTCTTATTCGGAATCCATAATTAAATTCTGTTCACCTTCAGACATCGGCTCCAAACTCCCATCTCCCGGCTCCTGACTCGAACACTATTCCTGTTTTAAGCTTTTCACCGGATTTGCGACAGCAGCTTTAATGGCTTGAACGCTTACAGTCGCAAATGCAATCAATAACGCTGAAAGGCCGGCGAGGACAAACATCCACCAACTGATATTGATCCGATAGGCAAAATCCTGCAGCCATTTATTGCCGAGATAATAGGAGATAGGACTTGCGATTACAATCCCCCCCATAACCAATTTCAAAAAGTCTTTAGCAAGCAACCCTGTAACGTTCATCACCGATGCTCCCAGTACTTTTCTAATCCCAACTTCTTTTCTTCTTTGTTCAGCAGTAAACGATGCCAGCCCCAGGAGGCCTAGGCAGGCAATGAAAATAGTGATCGCCATAAAATATATAATAATACCTGAGGTTCGTTCTTCTTTTTGATAACTCTTCTGGAAATCCTGGTCAAGAAACGAGTATTCAAATGGCAAGTCTGGATTTATTTTGTCCCATACTTTTTTTACGGCTCCAATGATACCTTGAAACGTTCCGTTTTGCGCATTGGCTATGAGATATTGCGCCTGTGCCTCCTTTAATTTGATAAGGCCATAAGGTGTAATTGGTTCGTGCAGGCTCCGATAGTTAAAATCTTTTACTACTCCGACTATTTGCATGCTAAGCGTTTGTTTGTCCATGCTGTAATAAATCTTTTTTCCTATCGCTTCCCTGATATCATAACCAAGTTCTTTTATAGCGGTCTCGTTAAGAACAATTGCGTTGGAATCAGCAGACGGGCTTTTTGAAAGATCTCTTCCGTATAAGAGTTTGCATCCGAGGGTTTCAATATAATCATCATGTACGCGGGCAAAATGGATAGTCACACGATCATCTTTATTTTTACCTTCACCATGAAACGGGATATTTTCTACGAGTTGAATACCCGGGTAGCTTGAGCCTGCAGCAACGGAAATTATTTTTTGATTTTTTAGAAGCTCATTCTTTAATGTAACGTAACTACTTGCGGAGCTCGTATTTTGAAGGGGTAATATAAGTTGTTGATTTTTGTTAAATCCGAGATCCTGTTTTTTGATATAATTCATTTGTTGCCAAATGATCATTGACACCAGTATTAATGAGACAGAAACAACAAATTGAAAAACAACCAGTCCCTTGCGTATACTTGTCGCCGATATAGTATTAATCAATTTACCCTTTAAAATAGCAATTGGCTTAAACGAAGAAAGGTAAAATGCGGGGTAAAGGCCGGCCAGCAAACCTGTAAATAGCGTAAGACCTGCGATCCATAATAATAGAACCGGATTTTGAAAAAGGACTATGTTCTTTTGAGTGGAGGTGTTGAAGACTGGTAAAACGAGCAGTACAACCACAAGGGCGAAGAATATGGCAATCAAAGCCATGATAGTTGATTCGCACAGAAACTGCCAGATCAAGGAATTTTTATGCGCGCCCATTACTTTTCGGACGCCCACTTCTTTGGCTCTTTTTTCAGAGCGTGCTGTTGAAAGATTCATAAAGTTGATACAGGCGATCAGCAATAAGAATATTGCTATCGAGCCAAAAATATATATGTAGGTGACACTGCCGTTCACTGACATCTCGAAGCCAATGGCGGATTTTAGATGGATATCCAGTAACGGCTGGAGAAAGAGTCTTTTATTGAGATCACCGGATGCCTTCAAATCCGCACCCCCATTGCGTGACAGGAATTCCGGAAGCTTTTTTTCAAGCACATTGGCATTTGTACCCGGCCTCAGTTTGAAGTACGTGTAAAATATATTATTAACGGACCACGCCGTCTGAGTTGCGACCCACTGTCCCACATCTCCGTTCTTCATGGAGAGAAAAAAGCGCGCATTAATATGCGATTTTTGACCAGTGTTTTTGAAAATGCCTTTTATAGTATAATTGCTTTTTCCGTATCGAATCTCAACACTAACTATTTTATCGATAGGGTTTTCGCGTCCGAATAATTTATTTGCTATTTCTTCCGAGATGACTAAAGTGTTTGGGCCTGCTAGTGCTGTGTTGGGATTACCCTCCTTAAAGTTGTAGCTAAAAACTTTAAAGAATCCCGAGTCGGCATAATATCCATGAGTTTCATAAAACTGTTTGTTGTTTTTTTCATTTGTCAACAACATTTTAGAAACACCTGGAAAATTTAAAACACGCGTTGTCTCGTCTATCTCGGGAAAATCCGTTTTCAAGCTATTCGCCATAGGAGCGGGTGTACCCGCCCATTTTTCAGCTTTTGCCTCCATCGCAACTCTATAAATCCGACTGGCATTTTCATGATGTTTATCATATTCGATTTCATCGAAGATGTAAAGCATGAGCAACAGGCAGGTAGCCAGCCCTACAGACAATCCAAAAACATTAATAAACGAGAAGATTTTGTTTTTAAACAGACTTCTAAACGTCACTTTAAGATAGTTTTTGAACATAAAGAATGCCCGAAGGCAAGTTTAAATTTGATAAGAATTAGTTTTAAATGATCAGGCGTTCTGCTAATTATTCGATTGTGTCGCTGATGTTACGCATATTCCCTTTCGAACTCCTAATTCTGAAGCCGTCCCTTCGCACTTCTAACTTCGCACTTTCGTCCTCACATCCTACCTGCGTACTTCTAACGTACCTCTAATTTCTATTTCTTGCTTCGTACATCGCACATCTTACATCTTTCAGGCATCGTCTCATTCCACTCTTAAACTTTTCGCAGGATTTGCGATTGCCGCTTTTATCGCCTGGAAGCTTACGGTTAATAAACTAATTACAATCGCCACTGCGCCGGCTGCTGCGAATATCCACCATGACAATTCGGTTCGGTATGAATAATCCTGCAACCAGTTATGCATAAAATAATAAGCAAGGGGAGTGGCAATGAATAAAGAAACAATTACCAGGAACAGGAAGTCTTTCGACAACAAGCGCCAGAGACTAAATACCGACGCACCGAGTATTTTACGAACGCCGATTTCCTTTGTGCGTTGTTCCGCGACAAAGGAAGCAAGGCCAAATAGTCCAAGACAAGAAATAAATACAGCGAATGCTGCGAAGAAACCTGCAAGTCTGCTGATCCGTTCTTCAGCTGCAAATTTCAGCGCGTAATCATCCTCTACAAATTTGTAATCAAAAGGGGCGCTGGGAACTATTTTTTTGAAAGCTGCTTCGATTTTAGGAAGCGCCTGGTGAACTGCAACACCCGGTTTGATCCTTATATTCATCCAGCTAACGCCGCCATTCAATGCTTTTACAAAAAACAATGTTGGTTCAACTGGCTCATATGGAGATTCCATGACCATGTCTCGGATCACTCCCAGTATTTTATAAGGCTTAGGCGGATTGTCACGCCATTTCCAGGTGATCGTTTCACCAACCGGATTTTTTATGCCAATATATTTTGCAGCAGACTCGTTGATCACGACTCCCGAAGAATCGCTCGCATAGTTTCTCGAAAAATCACGTCCAGCAACAAACTGCCAGCCGGCTGTTCGTCCCTGCTCATGCGAAACTGCAAGTGTGCCAAAACTTTCTTCTTTATTTGGATCACGCCCCACCCAATCAAATCCGTTATTTCCGGAAGCCACCTCAGTTACCTTTCCCATCGATTCTGATAGATCTGACACGACGCCCGTTTTCAGGAACTCGGTTGTGAACAAGTCATGCTTCCCATAGAAGTCTTCCGATTTCATTTCAATCATTACCAGTCCTTCCCGTGTATACCCAACAGGTCTGTTCCTGGCAAACTGTAACTGGCGATAAACGACAATTGTACTAATGATGAGAGCCGCCGACACAGAGAATTGTAGAACAACAAATGTTTTTCTCGGAATCAAAGCAAACCGACTTATCCTGAAAGTTCCTTTCAGTACCTTGACAGCTTTGAACGATGAAAGGTATAAAGCAGGATAACTTCCGGCTAATACGCCTGTAACTATAATAAAGGCGACACTTATCAACCAAAAATAAACATCACTCCATGGCATTATCATTTCTTTGCCTGCAAGTTCGTTGAACCAGGACAATGAAAAATTCACTGCCAGGTAGGCTAATACAAATGACATGAACACTATCAAAAAGGATTCGCTAAAGAACTGGTAAATCAACTGGCTGCGCATTGAGCCAATCGTCTTCCGGATGCCAACTTCTTTTGCTCTTTTCTCGGAACGAGCTGTGCTCAAATTCATGAAATTGATACAAGCCAACACGAGTACAAACATCCCGATGATGCCTACGAGCCAAACCATACGTAACGGCTTATCGTCTGTGAGTCCGTCTTTGAAAGGATATAAATGCCAGCGTTTCATCGGGTGCAGAAATACCTGTGGCGTGCGGGCAGTCTGCTCCTCAAAATTTTCCAGGTTCTTAATATTTTGAAGTTCGATATCCTTAATTGCATTCTCAACGGTTTTCATATTGCCACCTGGGAGAATCTCTGCATAGATTTTTAAAAAATGGTTGTTCCAATCGTTGAGTGCACGTTTTTGAATCCAGTCGTTTTCTGAAAGAAAAAGGCTCCATGTTGAGAAAAATTTTATGTTTTTAAACTGAGTATTCTCAGGAAGATCTTCATAGACGCCGGTTACTTTCACCGGGATTTTGTTGTTGATCATTACCAGTTTGTCTAAAGGATCTGATTCTCCGAAGAGAGCTTTGGCACTGGAAGAGGAAAGCATGATAGAATAAGGATCCTTCAAACCATTCCAGTTTCCTTTCTCCATCTTGAGAGATAACATTTCCGGACCACCATTATCCATAAATTGGCCCGTACGCGAAAGCTTTTTATCTCCTGCCGAAAGAATGTATTCCCGTACCCATGATGCTCTGGCAATATGTTTGAACTGATCCTTGTAATGAGTTTGAAGCTCTGTGGCGAGGGGATATTGTACAGAGTTATTAATAAAAGGGCCTTCTTTTGGATCGTTGCCCCGGATCATTAGCTGTGCGATGCGTTCATAATTCGCATGATATTTATTAAAAGACAATTCATCATAAACCCATAACCCAATTAGCATTGCTACAGACATCCCAATAGTTAATCCACCGATATTGATGAAGGAAGAAAACTTATTTCTAAGCAAATTTCTCCAGGCAAGTTTGAAATAATTTTTTAGCATAGATACCTCCTAACCCCCTGAGGGGAGAAATTAAAAGATGATATAATATTGTTTACATCCCACCTTCCCCTTATTCCGTTCTCAAACTTTTCACTGGGTTAGCAATAGCCGCCTTGATCGCCTGGAAACTCACGGTTAGTAAGGCTATTAATAAAGCAGCACCGCCTGCAACCAGGAAGATCCACAAACTAATATTCGTACGATAAACAAAATCCTGTAGCCACTCATTCATAGCCCACCATGCAATGGGCGAGGCAATGATCACTGCTATCACTACGAGCTTCAAAAAATCCCTGGAGAGCAGGGAAGCGAGGTGGCTGACACTAGCTCCTAAAACTTTTCTCACACCGATTTCTTTGCTGCGTTGCTCAGCCATAAACGCAGATAATGCAAACAACCCAAGAGAAGCGATGATGATGGCAAGGATTGAAAAGCTGGTTGATATACGTCCCATTCTTTGAATATCTGCATACATGCTCGCAAATTTTTCATCGAGGAAACTGTATCTCAGGGGTTGTGCTGGTGCAAATTTTTTCCAGACCGACGTGATGGAAGAAAGCAGGTCGCTCATATCGGCGGTAGTTATTTTTATCGATACAATAGAAGGACTCGTGCCGAGTTTCAAACATACCGGTTCGATGTTACTGCGCATTGATTCGAAATTAAAGTCCTCTACTACACCAACTACAATAAACACATCCCCATTTGTAATGCGCTTGCCAATCGGGTCTTTCAAATTCAGCCTGCTTGCCATTGTTTGATTGATGATGACAGCCTGTGAATCGGAGGGCATTTGGAACGAGAAGTTCCTTCCCGCAATAATTTTCATCCCCATGGTTTCTAAGTAACTGTCATCCACAACCCAGAATTGAGTGTCAACTCCGCTTTCTTCCCTGATCTTTCCTTCGTTCCAGAAGCTATTTCCGTTTCGCTTGGTGCCTTCCACGGGAAGATAATCGCTAACAGACACGCTTTTCACCTGGGATAGTTTTAATAATTCGTTTTTAAAATTTTTCACATTCGATCCCATTGTGTTAGCGCCTTCCACCAGGACAACCTGGTCTTTTTCAAATCCCACCCGGGTATTCAGTATAAACTGCATCTGGTTATAGATAACCGTTGTGCTGATGATGAGTATGATCGATGTAGTGAACTGGAAAACCACCAAGCCATTTCTTAGAATCGAATTTTTGCTTCCCCGGCTCAGATTTCCTTTCAAAACATTAATGGGTTTGAAGGAGGACAAGTAGAACGACGGGTAGAAACCTGCGATAATACCAATGAATATTGCGGAGGCAATCATAATTGGTACAAGCCACCATTCGTTCCATGGAATCGACAGTGATTTTCCTGAAAGGAGATTGAAGTATGGAAGCAACAACATCGCAAATACCAGCGCAATGGCAAATGAAAGAAAACTAAATAATGTGGATTCGGTAAGAAACTGTTTAATAAGGCTGTATTTGTCCGAACCAATGACTTTTCTTAATCCGACTTCCCTGGCACGATTGGCTGACTTAGCGGTTGACAGGTTGATAAAATTGATGCACGCGATGATAAGTATGAAACACGCAATAGCACCGAATAACCACACGAACCGTATGTCTCCTTTAGACAGATTATCATGAATATCGTTTGATCTCAGGTGAATGTCCGACACAGATTGGAGATGAAGTGACGATGATTGAACCACATTTCTTTTCTCCTGTTCGCTAACATGGTCCATGCTGGGGAGAACATAGTTTTTCAGAATGGCAGCGGTCATTTTCTTTTCCAATTGCCCGACATCTGTCCCTTCCTCTAACAAGACATAACTGTGGTAGTTGCTGGCCCTCCAGGTAGTTTGTTCTCCCGGCCAGAATTCAACATCCTTCAGTGTTAACAGGAAATCAAATTGTAGATGGGAAGTAAGTGGAAAATCCTCCATGACCCCGCCGACAGTAAACGGCCTGGTTTTGTCATCGTTCAGAAACATTATTTTTCCCACAGGATTCCGGCCTGGAAAATACTTGTGTGCCTTTTTCCTAGACAGCACAATCGACCTGGGTTTGCTAAGAGCATCAGAGCTTTTACCATATATCATGGTTATGTGTAGAATATCTAGCAGCTCCTGGTCGGCATAAGTAAAGCCCGTTTCGTATGTGTTTTGCTGTTGGTCATCACGGCGGATGTAATTACTTCCAGCTCCCGGAAACAGAGTATTTGGCATGAGTCGCGCAGCATTTTCAACTTCAGGAAAATCTGAACGTACGACCTTTGCCATAGGAGCAGGCATCGATACCCCCTTATCCACTTTACCATTCTCATTAAACTCGCCGACGAGGCGGTAAATTTTCTTCGCTTGAGGATAGTGTTGATCATAACTAAGCTCATGTCTTATAAAAAGTGCGATCAGCAGGCATGTGGCAATGCCGAGTGAAAATCCACCGATCTTGATCACGGAATACATCTTTTGCTTCAGCAATTGCCGAAGTGCGATCTTAAAGTAATTTCTGAACATAGAATATGTTTAAAAGTTCTCCAATTAATTATTTCTCGCAAAGACGCCAAGACGCAAAAGTTTGTTCGGCAGTTCTTCGGGCCTTTGCGTTTTTGCGAGATATTATCTGCAGTCACCCGATGCATACCAACTTGATTACTCCGTTCTCAAGCTCTTCACAGGATTGCGGATAGCCGCTTTTATTGCCTGGAAACTGATGGTAAGTAGTGCAATTAATACTGCAACGCCGCCTGCAAGTACAAAGATCCACCAGCTGATCCTGATATGATAGGCGAATTCCTGCAACCAGTTATTCATTGCCCACCATGCTATCGGAAATGCAAGCAATGCTGCTATTAACACAAGCTTCAAAAAATCTTTCGATAACATAGATACAATACTGACTACGCTTGCGCCTAACACTTTCCGGATGCCGATCTCCTTGATGCGCTGTGCAGCAGCATAAGTAGCAAGCCCAAATAATCCAAGGCAGGCGATGAGTATTGTGAGCATAGCAACGATAAGAAAGATGGTTTCTCTTATTTTGTCTTCACGGTAAAATAGATCCCACTGTTTGTCGAGAAAATGATATTCAAACAAATGGTTTTGGTCAATGCTATGGATAACTGATTCCATTTTGGTAAGTGTTTCGCTTACATTGTCTGTAGCTACCCTCGCGGTGAAGTAATCGATATTATGCACTGGATTTTTCTGAAAACCGATTACCATGGGTGCTATCGGCTCGCGCAGGGATTGGAAATTGAAATCTTTTGCGATGCCGATTACCCGCGCTCTGAATACTTCCTCCTGCGGTATTTCGATGGTTTGTTCGAGGGCCTCGGTTATTCCCAGCTGTTTTGCTGCGGTCTGGTTGAGGATAACTGCAGAAGAATCCGATAGACTCCCAGCTATGAAGTTTCTGCCTTTCAACAGATCGACCTGGTACGTTTTGAGGAATGGCTCATCTACACCTAGAAAGTACATATCGATTCCTTCGTTGCTAATCAACTTTTCCGTCCTGACTTTTATCCTCGGAATACTTTTCCATTCGCCCGGTACTCTCGAGCTTACAGAAACGTTCATCACCCGGCGGATCTTCGCGAATTCTGTTTTGATCGTTTCTGCGCTTGCTCGAACTTTGCCGCTGTTGATATCCACCACGAGTAATTGCTCCCTGTTAAATCCCATATCTTTTTTATTGACGTATTGCATTTGCAGGTAGACCACGATAGTCGCAACGATCATAATGATAGAAAGGGAAAATTGAAACACTACAAGTGAACGCCGCATCGAAAGATTACCCTTACCAATGTTGAGCTTGTTTTTTAGTAATGCAAGCGGCTTAAGGCCCGATTGAAATAATGCAGGATAGATTCCCGAAAGTGATCCTACAACAACTATTGAAAAGACGATTCCGAGCCATATCCTGTAATCGGTATCGGGCCCAAGGACCAGTTGTTTTTCGGTGAACGAATTGAAAGAAGGCAGTAACAACTTAACGGCGATCAATGCTAGTAGAAGAGCAATAACAGATACTAGAAAAGCTTCTGACAAAAATTGAGCAGTCAGGCTTTTCCTGGAAGCGCCTGCAACTTTCCGAACTGCAATTTCCTTGGCGCGGTTCGCAAAACGGGCTGTTGTGAGATTCATGTAATTAATGCATGCGATCAACAATACAAAGAACCCAATTATTGAAAACACATATACATAAGTGATGTTCCCCTGCCTGCCGCTTTGCTGAATTTCTCCTGAATAAAAATGGATATCAGTTAAAGGCTGTAATATGAAACTCCGTTTGTCAATAATGTCACGACGCTGATTTGATTTAACTAAACCAGTGATTTTTGATTCGATGAGTCGTGAATCAGTTTTTTCATTTAATAAGAGGTATGTCAAAAATGCGTTGGAATTCCAGTCTGTGTTTACAAACTGTTTGAAGTCCGGATGTGTCATGCTTGATTCGGAGAAGCAAAGATTTAAAGATAGGTGAGAGTTGGCAGGAAAGTTTTTCAATACTCCGGTGATTTTATAAGGAACGCTATCTGTGTCAGCTCTTAATGTTTTCCCCAGGACATCTGTACTTCCAAATAACTTTTTAGCTGTTTCCTCTGTTATTACAACGGAGTGCGGCATTGTTAAGGCAGTTCGCCTGTCGCCTTGAAGCAGTTTGAAATCAAATGCAGTTAGAAAGGCGGAGTTCGCGATCCAAAAATCCTCATAGAAGACATTGGCGTTTTCAAATGTCGAAATATTCGCTCTTCTTAAGGTCAGGAGCCTTACTGCATCCGTAATGCCGGGAATCTTTGATTTTCCGCTTTCAGAAATTTGGTAGGCGCTGCCGGCATTGTTTGTATGTTTCCCTTCCCTCGTAGTCCTGGATTCAACAACTCTGTAGAGGCGACTTGCATTCTTGTGAAATTTGTCAAATGTTAGCTCATCAAAAACATATAGCGCAATCAGAAGAAAGCTCGTCAAGCCAATTGTTAATCCGAAAATATTGATGAATGAAAAAGTCTTATTTTTTATAAGGTTTCTCCAGGCAATCTTCAAATAGTTTTTTAACATAAAACCCTCTTCAATCCCCCGGGCAGGGGGAAATTTTAATTGTTTCATTAATTAGACATAGATTGAAAGTTCATAAGTTCTATTTGCGAGAATTCACCACTGACCACTCACAACTCACCACTGACCACTATTCGGTTCTCAGGCTCTTTACTGGGTTATCAATTGCTGCCCGCAAAGTGTTCAGACTTACAACCACCAATGTGAGTAGTAACACAACCACACCTACAGCAACAAATAATCCTGTGCCGATACTGACACGGTAAGCGTATTTTTCAAGCCAATTGTTCATCAGCCACCATGTTAGCGGAACTGCGATGATAAAGGCGATAAAGACAAGCTTTAGAAAATCTTTCGAAATCAGCATTAGCAGTTGTTGAACAGAGGCGCCCAGCACTTTTCTTATACCTATTTCACGGATGCGCTTTTCAATAGTAAAAGAAGCAAGACCCGCGATACCAAGACAACATATGAAAATAGCCAGGCCTGCGAAGATGTTTGTGATCTTGCTGATGAGTTCTTCCGTTAGAAACTTCTTGCCAAATTCCCGGTCGACAAACTGATATTCGAAGGGATAAGCCGGATTATGTTTTTTGAATATTGTTTCGATAGTTTCCAGTGCTCGCTTCGTTTGATCGCTTTGACTAATTCTTGCGGTTATAGTGCTGGATCGATCTCCATTGTAAAATACCATCATTGGATCTACCGGTTTATACGGCGACTCCATCACTACATTATCAGTTACTCCAATCACCGTATAGGTTTTTCTATATCGCAGCTGCATGCCGATAGGATTTTTTAATGCCATTGCTTCAACGGCGGCTTTATTGAGTAGCATCGAAGAAGTGTCAGAAGGTGTACCTGAAAAATCTTTTCCCTGGAGAACTTTTATTTTCATCGTTTTTGAAAAGTCCTGATCAGTAGCCAGGGCTGTCATGATTAATTGCCCGTCGGCAGGTTTACCTTCCCAATCAGGGGCGCCCGATCGCCACCAAATGGCAGTAATAGGAGATGAGGTCCGCGTAGCTGAATTGATCAATCCCGTTTTTAGTAGTTCCTGCTTTATTACTGAAAAACTTTTGTCTGTATCCGGTGACGAAGGGATTGTAATAAGATTGCCCGGATCATATCCTAACTGCCGGTCCTTTACATGTTCGATCTGGTGATATACAATAATTGTCGCCGATATAAGCAGTATCGATATTACGAATTGTGCTACTACAAGTACGTGCCTTGGCAATGCAGCAGTTTTGCCAGTAAGGAATGTTCCCTTCAAAACTGTAACAGGGTTAAACGAAGAAAGATACAATGCAGGATAACTGCCGGCAACGATTCCGGTAAATATGATAATTGCAGCAGCTCCTGTCCAGACAAGTGGTTCAGAGAGATCTAATGTCAATTTTTTATCTACGAGGCCATTAAAGGATGGCATAAGAAGATAAACAGCAACGATCGACAGTACAAATGCGATAAATGCCAGTATCATGGATTCAAAAAAGAACTGCAGGATGAGCTGTTTTTTATCAGATCCCAATGTCTTCCTGATGCCTACTTCTTTTGCACGTTTTTCAGAGCGGGCGGTAGATAGGTTCATGAAATTTACGCAGGCAATCAGCAGAATAATAATTGCGATCACTGTGAAGAGCTTTACATAGTCTATCATTCCTCCGATATTCTTTCCATCCTTAAAGTCGCTATAAAGCCGCCATTTTTCCATGGGGAACGTGAAGTAGGTGCTGATCTTTTTATCTCCGGGATCGTGCTGCCATTTCAGCTCGTTGATATTTTTTTCGAGGACTTTCATGTTAGCGCCAGGAACCGTTTGTACAAATACATTCCACGAAGAGTTACTCCAATTATTGATAGCGCTTTTTTCAGCATCGCCATTGTAGTTGAAGGTGTTGATAAAGTCGAATTGAAAACTGGAGTTGCCGGGAGGATCGGCGAGTATGGCTGTTACTCTCGCATCATAACTGTTATCAATCTTCACAACTTTGTTAATCGGATCTGCACTTCCAAATAAAGACTTTGCCGCTGATTCGGTGAGTACGATCGTATAAGGATCAGGAATGGCCGTTCGTGCGTTTCCTTTAATAAATTTCCATGAAAACACTTCAAAGAAATGGTCGCTTACGGTATAGCCCTGCTTTTTAAGTTTTGATTCGCCGTAGGTAAGGATATGCGGTTGCGCATAAGTGGTAACAACAGCATTCTGAATCTGGGTCGAACTGCTTTCGAGCGATTTTGCCAAAGGCAACACCATATTTCTATCAGTGAATATCTGGTTGTTGAAATTACGGTGTGCAATTACCTGGTATACGTTTTTGTGATTGGCGTGGAACCTGTCGTATCCAAGTTCATCCTTAACCCATAAGAAAATCAAAATGGTGCAGGTCATTCCAATCGTCAATCCAAGTAAGTTGGTCAATGAAAATCCTTTGTTGCGAAATAAATTCCGCCATGCGATTTTGAAATAATTCTTAAACATAAGGCCCCCTTAGTCCCCGGTGGGGAGATTTTTATGAGTTAAAAGATCTTGTTTTGTTGTTGTCTGTGGTTTGTTGTTTGTTACGATGTATGTCCCGTACGCAACTTCCATTTTATTACATCTTACATCTCCCTATTCTGTTCTCAAACTTTTTACCGGACTTGATATTGCTGCCTTAATTGCCTGCGTACTGACTGTACACAATGCGATAACGATCGCCATAAGTCCTGCAATTACAAATACCCACCAACTTATGTCAATTCTGTAATCATATTTCTGTAGCCAGCCGCTCATAAGCCAATAGGCAAGGGGAGAGGCGACCATACATGCGACAAATACGAGAAGTATGAATTCTTTTGAAAGCAATGCCCAAAGATTCGCGATCGAGGCTCCCAACACTTTACGTATTCCAATTTCCTTTGTCCTGCGCTCTGCCATGAACATCGCCAGTCCAAACAATCCCATGCATGAAATCAATATTGCCAGTCCTGCGAAGATTCCGGCCAGCTTACCTATCTGGTTTTCGGTCCGGAACTTTTTTGCAAAATCTTCATCTACGAAGCTGTACTCAAACGGTACCGAGGGGTTATATTTTTCAACGATTGGTTTCACCGCAGCCAATGCAGATTTTAGGTCCGCGTTCCGCTTTAGCTTAAAAAAGAAGGTAGAAATGTTTTCTGTGTTGAATAAGATAACGGTAGGCTCTACTGGCTTGAAAGGATCTTTCATCAGCACGTCCTCTACCACACCCACGATCGTTAATACGTCGTCATCGAGTTTTATGGTTTTACCGATCGGGTTTTTGAATCCAATCCTTTTTAAAGCCGTTTCATTTAATATCACTGCTGTGGAATCCGTTTTGTACTCCCGCGAAAAAGCCCTGCCTTCTTTAAACTTTAATCCAACGGCCTTTTCATAATCAAATTCTGTCATTACAATGTCGAAAACGTACATGGTGTTTGGATCACTTCCCTCCCACGAAAAGCCGCTCCAGCTATTGTAAATGGCAGTCATAGGACTGGACGCCCTGGCAACGGACCCGATATAACCGGTGTTCAATAATTCTTGCTTCAGAACCTGGTAGTTTTTCATGAGGTCATTGCTCGAACCAATTGATATAAGATTATTAGAATCATAACCAACGGGCCGGTTCCGTGCATGATTGATTTGTTGAAACACAATCACCGTACTTATAATTAGGCCGATGGAAATTGCAAATTGTGAAACGACCAAAATCTTGCGAAAGGCAACCGCGCCTCTGCCCTGGTTGATTATGCCTTTTAACACCTTGACCGGAAGAAAGGAAGAAAGGTACAAGGCAGGATAACTGCCGGCAATCAAGCCGGTAATGATACAAATCCCCAGGATCGATAATATGAGGGAAAGGTTTGTAAGATCTATTTGTATGTGTTCGAATCCCAGGTCTTTTAAATACGGCAGTATCAATCTCATTAGAATTAGCGAAAGCAGGAATGCCAACACTGCTGTAAGCATCGACTCACTAAGGAACTGTACGATCAGCTGTATTCGACGGGACCCGACAGCTTTGCGGATTCCAACTTCCTTTGCTCTTTTTTCAGACCTGGCGGTCGACAGGTTCATGAAGTTGATACATGCAATGAGTAAAACAAAAACGCCGATGATGCCGAACAATCTCACGTAAGCGATCCTGCCACCTGCGTTAACCCAATTTTTGTACTCGTCATACAATCGCCATTGTTTCATCGGCTGCAGGAATAAGGACTGGTTTTTGTTATTCACCTTATCCTTTTGAACCATGATCGGTTTGATCTTATTTGAAAGTGCAGCCATGGATGCCCCTTCTTTAAGTTCCACCACGTTCATCAGAAAATTGTTGCTCCATTGTGTCTTCGCATTTTTTACCCATTCGAAATTTTGTACTTTAAATTCAAAGGGAGCCAAAAAATCAAAGCTGATGGAAGAATTATAAGGCGGATCTTGTATTACCCCGGTTACATGAAGATTATATTCGTTGTCGATTTTTATAGCCTGGCCGATTGGGTTTTGTTTTCCAAACAAAGTTGTAGCCAGCGACTCAGTAAGCATAATTGAATTGGGATCGCGGAGGGCTGTTTCAACATTGCCCTTAACGATGGGGAAGGAAAACATTTTCAGGAAATCGGGATCAACATATAGTCCCTTTTTTTTGAATTTTTCATTACCGACAATGAGGCTGTGAGGACTGCCCCAATCCGCTCTTGTAACTCTTTTGATTTCGGGATAATTAGTTTTTAGTTCATCATATAATGGCAACGGAATGCCTACCTGTGTATTTTTTTCGTTGTTAAAAAGTGTGTTCTTTCTTACAAGCCCGAGCCGGTCAAGATTCTTGTGAAACTTGTTGTAGCTGACTTCATATTCTATCCACAAACCAATCAGCATTGCGAATGCCATACCAATGGCAAGCCCGAAAATGTTGATGAAGGAAAGACCTTTATTTCTCAAAAGGTTTCTCCATGCGATTTTGAAATAGTTCTTAAACATAACACCCCCTTAATCCCCATGGAGGGGAAAATTTTAATTTGAATAAATTTCTTTATAGCCGGACGCTTCATCATTCACGGTTTTCGTGGTGTCCTTTGGGCTTCTAACTTAGTACTTCGTACATCCCACATCCCCCATCTCACATGTCACAACTTAAAGCTTGCTTCATTCTGTCCTCAAACTTTTCACCGGGTTACTCAATGACGCCTTCACACTTTGATAGGTCACAGTTAAGAGGGCAATAATTATGGTAACAACACCTGCGAAAGCAAATACCCACCATTCGATGCCGACCTTATATGCGAATCCCTCTAACCAGCTATTCATCGCATACCATGAAACAGGGAATGCAATAAGCATCGCAATTGTTACAGGTTTGAGAAAGTTGGTTGATAACATTGCCGCAATATTTGGCACCGATGCCCCCAGTACTTTTCGCACACCGATTTCTTTGGTACGTTGAGCAGCAGTGAACGTTGCAAGGCCAAACAAACCGAGACATGAAATGGAAATGGCTAAAAAGGCGAAAATGTTGGCTAGTTTGCTGACCACGTTCTCGCTCCTGTAGAGATTAGTATATTCCTGGTCGGAAAACTGGTATGTAAAAGGGAACTTGGAATTCATTCCCTTATATAGGTTTTCCAATCCTACGATTGCTTCTTTCGTTTTGCCTGCTTCAATTCGGACGAGAATGGTGCCCCAACGCCAGTTTTCATCGAGGCGGACAATCAGTGGTTCTATCGCCTGGTGAATAGAATTGAAATGAAAGTCTTCCAGAACTCCGATGATTGTGCCTTTCCGGTTTCCCCAGGTCACAGTTTGACCTACCGGATTCCTGTAACCGATTTTCTCGACAGCGGTTTCGTTTAGGATATAACTTGCAGAATCGGTTCCAAACTCCCGGGAGAAATCACGACCTTCTTTAATTTTCACGTTTAATGTCTTTATAAAATCATAACCGACTACTGCATCCGCGAACGACACAGTTAGATTTGGATCTTTTCCGGTCCATTCAATGCTTCCTGTATGATGTTCGATTACGGTTGGGGAGTTTCGCATTTTGGAAATGGTTAGTACGCCGGGTATTTTGCCTGCTTGTTCCTTGAACAGGGAATATTTACTGATTAATTCACCTTCGATTGGCATGTATAGAAGGTTTTCACGATCGTAGCCCAGATTTTTGGTTTGTATGTAATTCATCTGGCGGTAGATGACGATCATGCCCACGATGAGTACAATTGATAATGTAAATTGAAAGACAACCAGCCCTTGCCGAAAGAAAGTTGCACCCCATCCGAATTTCAATGTCCCTTTTAGAACCCTGCTCGGTTTCAAAGAAGACAGGAAGAGTGCAGGGTAACTTCCGGCAACCGTGCCAGTTATTGCAAGTAGTGCAGCCAGTGATGCCCAAAATACTGGTTGCGTGAATGGCATGCTAAGCTGTTTACCGGTAAGACTATTAAACGCGGGTAGAAACAATGCTGCGATGACGGCACCAATAATCACCGCAAAAAATGTCAACAGTAAAGCTTCGCCAATGAACTGTCCGATCAACGCTGAGCGAAGGGCTCCAATCACTTTCCTAAGACCAACTTCTTTGGCACGTTTTGTAGAGCGGGCAGTAGCGAGGTTCATAAAATTGACGCAGGCAATAAGCAGGATAAAGACACCAACAATTGTAAAAAGTTGCACATACTCGATACGGCCGCCATCGATATAACCATTTTTGAAAATTGAATGAAGGTATTTTTCGGTGTACGGCTGCAGAGCAAGTTCTGTCGTAAAACCTCCTCCTTTTTCCTGGTACCTGTAAACGAAATCTTTGATCTTAGCTTCCACTTTGAATCGATCGGCTTCCTTTCTTAACATGACAAAAGTGGCAGGGCTGGTATTTCCCCAATTGTTTACCCATTGGTTTTGATTAACGAAATCGGTCCAGCTTCTTAAAAATTCAAATTGCTGCGAAGAATTCGCAGCAATGTTTTCGAACACGGCTGTTACTAAAAGGCTTTCCCGATTTTCAAATTTCAACATCTTACCAATTGCCTTGTTCGGGCTTCCAAAGAAGTGCACTGCCATATTGCGAGAAATAGCAATAGCCGCCGGCGAGTTTAATGCGTTAGCAGCCTTTCCTTCTAATAGTGGATAGCTAAACATGCTGAAAAAATCGGACCCTGCAAAGAATCCCTGCATTTTGCTAACCTTGCCATCCGCTTCAATCGTGTTACGGGTACCCGGAGCTGAAGCATACTCGAATCCGCTCGCAAGCTGAACTTCCGGGATCGTTTTTTTCAATTCACCTGCAAGCAATCCTTGTGTTGGATAACTCGCTTCCAGTTTACCATCGTAATAGTGACGTTCATATACCTGGTATAACTGTTCTTTATTCGCATGAAATCCGTCAACACTTCGTTCATCCTGCACCCAAAGCATGATCAAAAGACTGCACGCAATTCCGAGTGCCAGACCGAAGATGTTAATGAATGAAAAAGACTTGTTGCGAATAAGATTACGCCATGCCGTTTTAAAATAATTTTCTAACATAGATCCTCCTTATTCCCCCAAAACGAGGAATTTGAACTTTAAATAATATGGTTTATCGATCATGGCTGATAGTTGGTACTAACGTTTATTTCAAACTCAATTCTTTGTACTGATGGTAACTGGCCACCGCTGACTGCCGACTTAACTTCCGATTGCCTCGCCACTATCCCTGTTTCACTTCTTTGTCAACAAACCCCTTCATTGCTTCCCATACCGCTGGAAAATTGCAATAGAAGATCACATGCCCGCATCCAGGAATAATGGATAGCATGGCACCCGAAATCTGTTTATAACTGCTTACCGCTTTTTCAACGCTCACATATTCATCTTTATCACCGGCCATCACCAATACAGGACATTTTATTTTCTCGAACGTTTCCGTACTCACCTCCTCATTGTTGTAAAGATTATTTAACATCGCCAGGCACTCATTCCAGCGCTGCGGCTCCGGCATCAGTTTTTTGAGTCCGGCAAAATAGTTTCCACTGGACTTCATCAGCTCAGTTTCGTTATAATTCAACTGCTTACGTGCAGGATCTTTCACCCGGTCACCAGCACCCATTGCCACAAGCCTGGTTACTGTTTCAGGATACATGGACGCGATTTTAAATCCGCTATATGCTCCATCGCTGAATCCTATAACAGTTGCCTTCCTGAGGTTGAGGTGTTGTAAAAGTTTATACGCGTCTTCCGCTCGTTGCCTATATGTAAATGGTTGCTTGCCGATTTCGGATTTTCCATGCCCTCTTGTAGCAAGGCAGATCACCTGATGATTTTCAGCCAGCCTTGGTATCAGGTATTCGTATTCGCTGATATAACCGTAGACACCTCCGTGCAACATGAGAATCGGTTCACCTTTTCCATACACTTCGTAATACAATTTTGCGTCACCTGTATCGAAATATTTTCCGGTTGCAGGATTGTTGCCGTAAGGGATGTTCGCGGCATTTGCACTATTGGATGAATGCTGAGTAATTTTTAGATTTGCAAAAGAACCCCCGGAGGTGTTTCCAACCCATAAGCCAAATCCACCTTTGCTGATCGCCGTTAGTTTCTCAACTTCCAGGGAGGGTGTTTGTGAATTGTCGACAAAGACGCTGATATGTTTGCCGGCAACAACGATTTTGACATGAAACCATCCATCGGGATTTGGAACAGGCTGAACCCTGTTCTCATATTTTCCAGGGTAATCCTGCCTTAGTTTTTCCCATGGATAATTAGGCATTGAAATATATTGTGCAGCTCTGCGTCTTCGTGCGGTATCTGAATTCATGAAGTTGAAGGGACGGAAATATATTGCGTCGTAAGTATTATTATCCTGTGCATGGAAGGCCACTCCGACGAAACTTTGCTGTAACACGTTTTTCCCTTTTATGTCCAGTTCAATCGTGCCTTCTCCGAATTCGAGGCCTTTCAAAATCAATATTCCGTCGTTTGGAGCTTCACTTAACCGAATACCCTTCTTCCCATCTTCATTGAACGGTTCGGCTGTCCGGTTATTCAACGTCCACTTATTCATATCCTGCAAATCGGGAATAACTGTTTGGCCTACCAATTCAAAACCCAAAAACAGAAAAGGAAGAAAAGTGATCACCGTAATTCTTTTCATCTTAGATAATTTAGTTTGATACAAATTCCGCAGCATATTCATTCGTTCATTCATTATTTAAAATTCTTTTTTTTACCACATAGAAACACAGGAACATAAATTTCATATATGATCTATGTGCTTTAACTGTGTTTCTATGTACCTATGTGGTTCATTTCTTCGTACATGTTAGTTCGTACATCTTAATTCGTATTTCGTACACCTAACCAACTCATATTTAGTTCATTCACTTCTCAAACTCTTGACTGGGTTAGCAATCGCTGCCTTGATCGCCTGGTAACTCACAGTTAGCAATGCAATCAACAAAGCACCAGTAGCAGCGGCTACAAAAATCCACGGAGAAAGTTCGGCCCGGTATTCATAGTTCTGTAGCCAGTTGTACATGAAATAGTAAGCTAAAGGCACGGCAATCAACAGAGAGATAATGATCAGAAGCAGAAAATCCCTGGACAGCAGGCGCCATAAATTAAATACGGATGCCCCAAGCACTTTTCGGACACCGATTTCCTTGATCCGTTGTTCGGCGATAAAAGAAGCCATTCCAAAAAGACCAAGACAACTGATAAGAATTGCGAGCATAGCAAAAAACCCCGCTAACTTTCCAACGCGTTCTTCATTGCTGAATTTCTTTGCGTAATCCTCGTCCACAAAACTGTATTCAAACGGCTGTTCCGGGTTGAACTTCTTGAAAACCGTTTCTACATTGCTTAATGCCTGCCGGGTACTCACGGCGGGATTAATTTTTAAGATCACAAAACTCTGCGGGTCGGTGTACAATCTAAAAACCGTTGGTCTTACCGGATCATAGGGATTTTGCATGATCATATCTTTCACCACACCGATTACAGTATATGGCTCCGTGAACCATCTAATGGTTTCGCCGATAGGTTTTTGTAGTCCCATAAATTTTACCGCAGATTCATTCAGGATAAGACTTGATGAATCTCCTGCAAAGTCTTTCGAAAAGTCACGGCCCTCCTTAAATTCCCAACTGATCGTTTTGCCATACTCATAAGAAACATCCACCCTGGGAAAATCAACTGAGAGGTTTGGATCTTTACCTTTCCAATCGAACCCACTGCTGGTACCCCAAACCTGTGTCGTCGGATTTCCGGTTTCTGCCATCGCCTGAATAGCTCCTTTTTGAATGAGCTGACTTTTGGCCGCATCAAAATGCTTGTGGATGTTTTCAGTGATCATGGGCAACGATACAAGGCCATTGCTATCATATCCCAAGGGACGATCTTTCGCAAATTTAATTTGCCTGAACACTACGATGGTGCCGATGATCATCGTTATGGAAACAGTAAATTGTAGTACAACCAACACCTGGCGAGGAATCGCAGCCCAGCGGCCGACTTTGAAGGTTCCTTTTAAGATTTTTACTGGTTCAAACGAAGAAAGATAAAAGGCAGGATAACTCCCAGCGACCAGGCCGGTAATCAAACTAAAGATAATTCCCATAAGCCAAAACAAAGGATTGCTCCAGGGGATAAACATTCTCTTATCAGCTACTTCATTGAAGAAGGAGAGAAGCAGTTGTACAAGACCTACAGAGATTAAAAAGGAGAAAAGAGTTACCAATACAGATTCACTAAAAAACTGGTATATGAGTTGTCTGCGCAATGAACCAACTGCTTTTCGAATTCCTACTTCCTTCGCGCGTTTTTCCGACCGGGCCGTGCTTAAGTTCATGAAATTGATGCAGGCAAGCAACAATACAAAAACGCCTATGATTCCAAACATCCAGACATACTTTAGCCTGCCTCCAATATTCACTCCGTCTTTAAATTCGTCATATAGATGCCACTTGTTCATCGGGAACAGGAAGAGCGCTGGTTTCTTTTTGGCCAATTGGCGATTTACATTTTTCAGCTTTACGTCTCTAATCTTTCGTGAAACATTGTGAATATTTGCTGCGTCGGTCAATTGAGTATATATCTGGAATGCATTCGGTCTCCATGGGTCTTCGGCTGTTCTGATCCAGTCTGTATGATTGAAATATAAATCCCACGGCGCAATAAAACTGATATAATTAAATGTGGAATTATATGGCAGGTCTTCGTATACTCCGGTTACTTTAACATCCAGCTTATTATTAATCTTCATCATTTTATCCATTGGGTCGGAATCCCCAAAAAATGCCGTCGCCACCGATTCAGAGAGAAAGATAGATGCAGGATCCTTCAAGCCATTCCATGATCCTCTTAGCATTTTCAAAGTCAGCATTTCAGGAGCTTGTGGTTCGAAGAAGATTCCCTCTTTTGTTAATGTCTTTTCACCAGTGGAGAGCATATGCGCTCCGTTTCCTCCAGCAAGAACAACTTTTTTAAAATCGCTCCCATAATTTTTGCGTAGTTCGTTAGCCAGTGGATAGGGCACATTCCAGCTAGTTTGTACTTCTCCATTGTTCGTCAGGTTTTGTATAACCCGGGCAATGCCGTTATAATTTTTATGCGTCTTATTGAACGATAGCTCATCATAAATCCACAAACCAATCAGCATTACAACGGCCATACCTACGGCAAGCCCACCGATGTTGATCAGGGAAGAAAACTTGTTCTTAATTAAGTTTCTCCATGCTGTCTTGAAATAGTTTTTTAGCATATGTCTTTTATAAAAAACTGAGTTTGTTTATAGCTTGTTATTTGTGGTTTGCGCTTGTACAATTCATGCAATTACGACTATCGGCTCTCCACTCAGAACTCACAACGCAGAACTCACGACTCACAACTCTCTACTCACTCCTAAGGCTCTTCACCGGGTTCATAATTGCGGCTTTAATTCCCTGGAAGCTGACTGTGATCAAAGCAATTATTAAAGCAATTATTCCTGCGGCAACATATACCCACCAACTTATTTTGATTCGATAAGCGAATTCCTGCAACCAGTTATTCATTCCCCAAAATGCCAATGGGAAAGAAATAGCGGATGCGACAAGAATCAGTTTCACATATTCTTTTGAAAGCAGCACTGCTATACCAGAAACAGAGGCACCAAGAACTTTACGGATGCCGATTTCCTTGGTGCGTTGTTTCGCCGTGTAAATACTCAGACCTAATAATCCCATGCTTGCAATCGCGATGGCTAGTATGGCAAAAATGCTAAGTACATGCAGGAGACGTGTATCTGATTTATAGAACCGGTTTAGCTGCTCATCCATAAAAAAGTAATCAAACGGAAATTCGCTGTTGAAGCGCTTCCATTCTTTTTGGATATTCTCAAGAGAAGATTGAATTGTACCTGGCTTTAGTCTTACTGATACATACAATGGATTATCGTTGAGAATAATCGCCAAAGGTTGAACAGCTTCTCTCAGTGAAGCAAAGTTGAAATCCTTCACAACGCCGATTATCGAACCTTTTCTTGCCTCGAATATTTCTAATTGCTTACCGACAGGGTTATCCCAATTGAGGTAACGCGCCATAGCTTCATTGACAATAATTGCAGAGCCCGTGTCTGTCGGTAAATCTGGCGAGAAAAATCTCCCGTTTGCTATTTGAAGACCGTAGGTCGAAGCAAAATCTGCATCCGTTTCAAGAACATTGGTCAGTAAATGTTCGTCCATTGTGTGACCTTCCGGTACAATTCCATACCCGGTAAGGGTTTGACCTGGCACCCTGTTACTAGCTGATATGGATAATATTCCAGGAAATCGCTTTAACGTTGTGATGAACGCTTTACTTTTTTCTTCCATCCCGGTATTAGTGAGCGGGATTACAACGACCTGTTCCTTTTCAAATCCAAGATGTTTTGTGCTGAGATATTGCATTTGCCTGTTGACAACAATCGTTGCAATGATCAGCAGTATGGAAAGTGAAAACTGAATCGTGACCAAAGATCTTCTGAGCCAGTTATCTTTTCCGGCCCTTATGATATTGCGGAATATATCGGTTGATTTGAATCTTGCTAAAAATACTGATGGTAAAAGCCCTGCTGTGACGCTTATAACTATCAATAAAGCTACAAGGGAAACAATTATTTCAGGGTGCAGCAAAAGGTCACTAGAAAGACTGATTCCTGCCAATGAATTAAAATACGGCAACAGGATAATGGCCAGGGCGATGGCTATCACTAAAGCAAATGCACAAATAATAACCGATTCACTAAAAAATTTCCAGATCAGCTGCGATTGTTTTGCTCCCAGCACTTTTTGAACACCTGTTTCTTTCGCCCGACTCAAAGCGCCAGCCGTACTGAGGTTAATGAAGTTGAAGCAGGCAATCAGTAAGATAAAAATGGCTATTGCAAATAGGGTATAAATGATCTTACTATTATTTGTACGAAAATCATCTGCATAAGCTATCACGCCGGATTTTAGATGGATTTCATTAAGTGGTTGAAGATATGGCCTGTACTGAAATTCAGTTTCGTCTCGATATTTATGCATGATCGCGGAAATCTTTTCACTGACTTTTGTAGGATTCGCGTGTTCCCGCAACTGTATAAAAGTAAACACCACCTGGGTTGTAAAATTGTTCATCCATGAAAACTGGTCGGCAACAGATGGAGCTGCGATTGTCTCCCAGGAAATCAGAATGGAAAATTGAATGGAAGAATTGACGGGTACGTCCCTTGCAACACCAGTTACTTTTACAGGTATATTGTTTAAAGTGTGCAGAGTCTTGCCGATCGGGTCTGCGTTACTAAAATACTTTTTAGCGACCGATTCTGTAATAACGGCTGTGAATGGCTGTGAAAGAACTGATTTCCTGTTCCCTTTTATCAACTGAAAGTCGAAAAGTTCCAGGAAATGTGCATCAGCATAAACCACATCATCCTGTTTTAATCGAACAGTATCATAACTCACGAGCATTTCATTGAACCATGGCCTGAAACGCGTGGTAGCGTTTATTTCCGGGATATCTTTAGCAATTGCGGGTGCAAGTTGTCCGGGTGTAATGCCATCATGCTGCGACTGGCCCTTTTCATTAGTGATTTTATTAACACGGTATATATTGCCATGATTACGATGGAATTTGTCAAACGACAATTCACTAAAAATGTAAAGACCAATAAGAATAAAACTGGCTATACCGATACTCAGACCAAGGATATTAATAAAGGAGAAGGATCTGTTGCGAGATAAATTCCTAAATGCAAGTTTTAAATTATAGTATATCATATATAGCTTTTGAAACAAATAGAATTCACAACTCACCATTCACCAAGCTTATTCCGTCCTCAAACTCTTCACCGGGTTCGTAATTGCCGCCTTGACAGCCTGGAAACCAACTGTCAACAATGCGATAGCCAATGCAGCAACCATGGCTATTCCGAATACCCACCAGCCAATATTGACCCTGTATGGAAAATCTTCAAGCCAATTGTCCATCGCCCACCAGGCAATTGGAAAAGCAATAACAGATGCTATAAAAACCAGTTTGAGAAAAGTTCCTGAAAGCAAGCTCACGATATTGAATATACTTGCGCCCAGAACTTTTCGAATGCCTATTTCCTTTGTTCTCTGCTCGGCACTAAATGCTGCTAAGCCAAACAAACCCATGCATCCAACAACAATTGCCATGATCGTGAATATCCATAGCAGGCTTGCCAGCTTTTGTTCAGACTTATACATTTTGCCATAGGTTTCATCCATGAAATTATAGTCGAGGGGATAGCCGGGAGAGAACCTGTTCCATACATTATTTATAAAGGAGATCGTATTGTTGATATCTGCTGTTTTGAGTTTAACAGCGATCTTGAAATTAACACCAGGATAAATCTGTATAACCGATGCCGTAACTTTTTCATGAAGACTCTTGTAATGAAAGTCCTGTACAACTCCAATCACCTTTCCCTTCTTTACCGGGTTCAGCGAGTCAGGGTTCCATTTGTTCCAGTGCAAACGTTGACCAATCGCTTTTTCGGGAGCGCCAAATCCAAATTCCTTTGCTGCAGTTTCATTAATTAAGAAAGCTTCTTCGACATCGGTAGACATATCTCTTGAAAAATCTCTGCCTGTAACAATCTTCAGTCCAAGCGTTTTTGCATAGTCGTGATCGCCGATGAACACGTTGGCGAAATATTCAGTATTGCCATTGGCGCCCGGCACAATGACTCCATCACCCGCAAACTGATCGCCGGGTAAACCATAACCCGAGGTTACTGAAACAATATTAGGCGAACGTTTGAGTTCCGATTTGAAAGTCTCAAGGTTGTTTTCAATACTGTCCCTTATCTGGAAGTATACAATTTGTTCTTTATTGAATCCAAGATCTTTATCGTTTAGGTAAGCTGTTTGCTTGTACACGATCATTGTGGAAACGATCAACAAGGCAGAAAGAGAAAATTGCACGACCACCAGGGCCTGACGTAACCAGGGCGTACCGGAACCGTTGCCAGAAATATTGATGCTCTTCAAAACTTTTATTGGTTGGAAACCGGAAAGTACCAGAGCGGGGTAAATACCTGCAAGGATGCCGATTATTACTGCACTTCCCAGGAGCAATAGACACAGAACCGGGTTCGTGAACGGATTGAAGTCAATTGCCTTATCGGTAAATCTATTGAGCGCAGGTAGGAGAAGATAGGTGACGATCGCAGCAATCACCATCGAAAAAAGTGAAAGCAAAACAGTTTCGCTGATAAATTGAAAAATGAGCTGCTTGCGTTCCGCACCAATTACTTTTCGTACACCGATTTCCTTTGCCCGTCTGAATGATCGCGCTGTTGCGAGGTTTATAAAGTTGAAGCAGGCAATCACAAGTATAAACAATGCGATAATTGTTAATGCCTTCACAGTTGTTTCATTTCCCCGCCTCGCATTGTCGTATATAAAATCGGAAGATTTAAGGTGAATGTCTTTTAATTGTTGAAAGAAGGGTAGGAATGTTGAACCCGATTGTCTTAACGTTGGATGAATTTCCTTCTTCACATGTGCCTGGAATTTCTGCTGCAATTGTTCAACATTTGAACCGGGCTTTAACTTCACATACGTATAGAATTGGCTCCATGTCCACACTTCCATTCTTTCCTGCGGAAGTTCGGCTGTGGGCAACGAGATCAGGTAGTTAAAGTCGAGATGAAAATGATCAGGAAGTTCTGCAAACACACCTTTTACCACGACATCTCCTTTATCTATTCGAAGTGTTTTGTCGAGAGGATCTTCATTGCCAAAATATTTTTTGGCCAGCGCTTCCGAAATCACGATTGTTCTGGGCGCCCCAAGGGCGGTAGCAGGATCGCCTTTAATGAGTCGTAGTGGAAATACCTGCAAGAAGGATCCATCCACAAATATTCCTTTCTCTTCGTAGGCTTTTTTATCTCCAACCTCCACCAGGAACTTATCGCGTACCATTAGTATCCTGGCTGTTGTATCTACTTCAGGATACTCCCGCTGTAAAAATTTCGTGTAAGCGGGAGGAACACAGGCAGCATACGTAATGCTGTTATTATCTCTTCTTTCATTGTAAATACGGTAGATATTCTGCGCGCCGGGAATATTTTTGTCGTATTGCCATTCATCCCACACAAACAGACCAATCGTAAGGCAAGCTATAATTCCGATTGAAAGACTCGCTATATTAATTGTTGCAAAGCCTTTATACCTTAGAAGATTCCGCAATGTGGCTTTTAAATAATTTTTTAGCATTGCTGATTATTTAGAGTGTTCTTGTTTTTAGTTTTAGAATTCTGAATTCACCACTGACCACTGACAACTCACCACTCCCGACTCTCGTCTAACTACTCGCTTCGAAGGCTTTGTGCTGGATTCATCAGCGCAGCTTTCACCGCCTTAAAGCTTACTGTTAGTATTGCAATCGCTACAGTGATAGCTGATGCCAGCACGAAAATCCACCAGGACATTGGTATACGATAAGCGAAATTCTGCAGCCAGATAGTCATTGCATAGTACCCTGCAGGGATGGCAATGATTGTGGCAAGCAGCACAGGCTTTAATAAGTCTTTAGACAGTAAAATAACAATGCCTTGTATGGACGAACCTAATACCTTTCTTACTCCAATTTCCTTTATACGTTTGGCGGCTGCAAATGAGGTCAAACCAAATAACCCGAGACAGGCAATGAATATGGCTAGTCCGGCAAATACGATGATTATTGTTTGTTGCCGTAGGTCTGTTTTATATAATTCATTAAATTTTTGATCTAAAAAATTATACTCGAACGGGTATCCAGGTGCCGCTTTGCTATATGCATTTTCAATGGCGGTGAGGGCTGACCGAATGTTGCCGGCTTTTAGCTTAAGTAGCACCACTCTTTGATCTTCTTCGGGAGATACAACAAGTGCATCCATTTTTTCTTTTAGTGAAAGGAAGTTGAAATCTTCTATAACACCAATGATTCTTCGGCGTGAATCATCCCGGATGGTATTTTTGATCCATTTGCCAATGGCCTCCTCAGGAGTAAAACCAAGCATCGACGCTGCTGTACGATTTACCAGAACAGCGCCGGCTGTATCGGTGGGATATTCGCCCGAAAAATCTCTTCCGGCAATAATTTTTAATCCCAAAGTCTTTACAAACTCGAAATCCGCAAACTCGGTTCTGGATTTCCATATTTGATCATTTTGTCCCTCTGCTTCGAACGTATGGAGATCAAAAAAGCCTCCGGGTTCACCAGACATCAAGGATACCGACGCGATGTTAGTCCTGTTCTGTAACCCATTTTTGAAAGTATACCTGTGATTGTATATGTCTTCGTTATTGATTTGCACTATTACAGTTTGTTCTTTATCATAACCCAGATCCATATTCTTTACATAATTCATCTGGTTCATGATGATGATGCTTCCGATGATAAGAAAGACAGAGATACTGAATTGTGTTACGACCATTGCCTGTCTGAAGATCGATCCTCCTTTTCCAAGTTGTAATTTTCCTTTCAAGGCTTCAATGGGTGAGAAAGCGGATAGGAAGAATGCGGGGTAGCTACCTGCTAAAAATCCAACGATTAATATCACACCTATTAAGAAGAGATAAATCGGCAATGCCGTCCAGGATACCGAAAGTGGATATCCAAGCAACTCGTTATAGAACGGCATGAATAGTTTTAACAGCCCGATTGAAAGTATGCAGGAAATAAAAGCCAGCAAAATCGATTCACCAATAAATTGCCATACCAGGTGATTCCGCAAGGCGCCCATCACTTTTCGCAGGCCCACTTCTTTTGAACGCTCGACCGCACGTATCGTAGAAAGATTCATGAAGTTTATACATGCTATAAATAAAATAAGTATCGCAATTGAAAGAAATATGTATACAACCTTTTTATCGCCGTGTTTTACATTGTCATACACAGAGGCATGTTCAAAATAAATATCATGTAAAGGAGTAAGGCTAAGCTCGAATTTCGCGCCAATCTTAGCCATATCCTTTCCCATATATTTATCCATGAACTGAGGAAACTTCTTTTCGAGCCGTGCTTCATTTGCCTGCTCATTGAGCAGCACATAGGTGAAACAGTTATTATTAATCCAAACATTAAACCATTCCTCCTTGTAATAATTCGAAAGCGGTGCAACGAGGTCGAAGTTCAGATGCGAATTTGAAGGAACATTTTTGACGATTCCAGTGACTCTTAGCTGGAGGTTTTTTCCGAATTCTATAACTTTTCCCATGGGATCCTCGTTACCAAAATACTTGCTGGCTGTTCTTTCTGTCAGTACAACACTTTTAGGATCCTGCAAGGCGGTTGCCGGGTTACCCTTCACCAGGGGAAATGAAAATAATGTGAAGAAACCAGCATCTGCGAGGTAAACTTTTTTTTCACTAAAAGCCTTTTTTCCAATCGTTATCGTAGCGTCAGTTGCCATTACCCGGACTGCTGCTTTGATCTCACCGGGATAGTCATTTAATAATGCAGTTGCGTACGGTCCCGACAAGTACGCTGTCGGCGCTTTTGAACGATCATATCCCCGCATCACGCGATAGATATCTTTTCCCTGTTTATGAAATTTGTCAACACTAAATTCATTCATGATGAACAGAAAGATCATCATGCACACCGTGATCCCAATTGTTAATCCAAGGATATTGATGAAAGAGAAAACTTTATTCTTCATCAAATTCCGCCACGCGATTTTCAAATAGTTCTTAATCATAAGATCGCTCTCCTGTCTCCCTAAAAGGGAGAAATTTGAATTGTTATTAAATTGTCTTACACGGTTCATGTCCGCCGTTTCATCCTTGTTATCTCGTCCTGCCTATTTCGTCCTTCGCATTTCGTATGTCTTACATCTTACATCTCACATTCCAACAAATCACCGTTATTCTGTTCTCAAACTTTGCACAGGATTGGCGATAGCTGCTTTGATTGCCTGGAAGCTCACCGTTATGAGTGCAATCAGCAATGCCGCCATTCCTGCAATAAAAAAAACCCAAAAACTTATGCGGGTTCTATAAGCAAAATCCTGCAACCATTCGTGCATTAAATACCATGCAATGGGTGAGGCTATCACAATCGAGAGCATTACCAGTTTAGCAAAATCTCTGCTGAGCATACCGGTAATGTTGGCAACACTTGCTCCCAACACTTTTCTGATACCGATTTCTTTTGTCCTTGTTTGTGCCATGAACATCGCTAACCCAAATAATCCCATGCAACTAATGAATATGGTTATGATCATTGAAACCGTCATGAGCCAGGCTGCTTGTTTTTCTTTTTCAAAAAGCCAGGAAATTGATTCATCAAGAAAGCTATAGTCGAAGCCATCCTCAGGGAATATCTGTTTCCATAAATTTTCAATCTGTAGAATAGTTGCTTTTACTTCGCTGCTGCCTTTACCCCTGGATGAAAGTTTGACAGCGATATTTCGTTTCCACTCGGGTGAATTTTCGATTACTGCCGGCATAATGGCGTTTCGTAATGAGCCATGGTGGAAATCTGCAACCACTCCAACGATGGGGAAAGATTTCTCGCCGGCAAACAAAAATTTTCCGATCGCATCCTGGGGCTTTGTAAAGCCCAATGCGCGGCTATACGCTTCATTAATCACAAATTCCTCAAGGCTATCTGCAGGAGCCAGATTTCTCCCCGCCACAATCTTCATTTTATAAAACGGAATAAATTCATGATCGCCCATCTTCCGGTTAACTTCTATCGCTAGCTCATCTTCCGCTTTATATTTTAGGATAGCGCCCATTTCACCGAATCCCATTGGAGCTGTTCCTTGAAGTATTGCTTTTTCAACTCCTGACAATCCACTGATCTTTTCTTTTAACAGTTTTAACTTGTCAGATTTATCAGTCCAGCTGTTAATAGTGAGAATAGCATCCGTTGAAAAGCCTTTGTCCTTACTACGCATATAATCAATCTGGTTACTGATCACAAGGGTGCCAATAATAAAAATGAGGGACATGGAAAATTGAAACACGATCAATCCCTTTCTTAAAAGAACACCGCTTGTGCCTTTCTGTGTTTGCGCGCCCTTAAGACTTAAAGCCGGTGTATATGATGATAATACTTTTGCAGGGTAAAAACCTGCCAGTAATGAAGTAACGAGAGTGATCACTACAAGGAACAAAAATGTGTGAAGTCCGAAAAGGCTAAATTTAACTTCACGCGGAATGTAAGAGCTGAATAGCGTCAGCACTGGCTTCACCAGTAAGACAGACATGCAAACGGCGAAGAATGTAAGGACGAATGTTTCAGTGAGGAACTGAAATACAAGGCTAATCCTGTTACCACCCATCACTTTACGCACGCCGACTTCTTTTGAACGATGGATAGATTGTGCCGTTGATAGATTAATAAAGTTAATGGTTGCTATAATTAATATAAACAGGGCAAGTCCCATCAGCATGTATAAAGTAGGGAGGTGTGCTTTGCGAAATCCGTCTCCATCATCAGGACGAAAATAGTCGTTGCTGAAATGGATGTCACCGAGAGCCTGAAGATGTAGGGTTTCAAGGGTTTCAAAGTCACTGGGTTTGATTTTTCTTCTGATATTTTCCAATTGCTGGTTCACCTCGGCCGCGGTAGCTTGTTGACTCAATTTTACAAAGGCCATCGATCGATGAGGATGTAGGCTTCGCCAGTCGGCTGTTGGAATCTGATCTCTCAGGAAGCTATTCGGTGCCGTGCTTAGGGAAATAAAATCGGTGTAAGAAAAGTCGCTGTTTTTTTCCCAATCCTTTATAATACCTGTGACGCTTACGTGTAACGAGTCCTGATAGGTTACAATTTTGCCGACCATTTTTTCAAAAGGCAGATCACCAAAATATAAACGGGCACGAGTAGCCGTGAGCACCACGCGATATGGCTCTTTCAAGCTCAGAGCAGGATTTCCTGCAAGCCATTCGTATTTGAAAATGTCAAAGTATTCGGGTTGTGTAAGGATAATTCTGGCGTCCGCGAACTGTTTATTTTCACTATACTGAATTGAAACGGGACCATCCATAAAATGGATAGCTGCCTTTGACTCAAATCCGGTTACCTGGTCTTCTATCATGGCCACTTCGGCAAAAGGGCTATTCAAAAATTCTTTCTCTCCACTAACACGTTTCAATCCACCAACGACCCGATAAATTCGATCCTGGTCCGGGTGAAATCGATCGAAGCTGAATTCATGGTCCGTAATAATATAGATAACGATACAAGCACATATGCCCAAACTCAGACCGAGAATATTGATAAAGGCAAATACCTTATGCCGTTCAATATTGCGCCATGCTATTTTAAAATAGTTTCGTAACATAGGCATCCCAACCCCTAAAAGGGAGAATTTAAATTGTTAAAATTGATTTGTTGTTCATAATTCCTCATTAAACGAATGTTGAATACTCAATAAGTCCTAACCTTAAACTTTAAACCTTAAACCTCTATTCCGTCCTCAACGACTTCACCGGATTTGACACAGCTGTTTTAACTGCCTGGAAGAAAATAGTGATCAGGGCAATTAGTATAACAGCGCATCCAGCCAGGAGAAAAACCCACCATTGAATATTTATATGATAACTGAAATCCCGCAGCCAGGCATTCATTAACCACCATGCCAATGGGAATGCAATACAGGCTGCGATCAGTACGAGAATTAAAAAATCCCTCGAGATCAATCCCAGTATATTAGTTACCGATGCCCCGAGTACCTTTCTGATGCCGATCTCTTTAGTGCGTTGAATGGCAGTTAATGAAACAAGGCCAAACAAACCCAGGCATGAAATAAATATGGCGAGAACCGAAAACCATTTCGCCAGCTCACCAATCTGCATTTCACTTTTATACATTGACTCATATTCCTGATCCATAAATTTGAAGCTGAAAGGCCTTTCGGGAATTCTTTTCTTGTAAACAGTTTCGATATTTTTTAAGATGGATGCTGTGTTTTGTCCATCGATGCGCAAGTAATAGGTCCATGTCCAATCGCGGGCTCGTATGATAACAGGTTCAATAGGGCCATGCATGGAAGAAAAATGAAAATCTTTTGCTACCCCGATAATTGTTCCTTTTCTTTCCGACAATTCTAAAGGCTGTCCAACCACCGGTCCTTTTATATTCATTCGCCTTACTGCTTCTTCATTGATAATATAATTGGAAGTATCTGCACCAAAATCCTTTGAAAAATTTCTTCCTTCTTTTAACTCAATGCCAAAAGTGTTAAGCAGGTCGTAATCGGTATTGATCAGGCTGAAAAGAACTTCTTTTTCGTTAAGTTTCCCATTCCATTTTACATTGCTGGTAGAATTATTTGACCCCGTAAAGTTCATTGAGCTCCTGGTTACACCTTTAACACCCTGAACACCTGCTAACTCGTTTTTGAATGATTCATATTGCTGCTCCGGAATGCCGGCTGAAGAGAAATATATCAGATTCTCTGTCTTATAACCCAGGTTTTTGTTTTGAAAATATTTTATCTGCTGGTAAATGATAATGGTTCCAATGATCATTACTACTGATATAACAAACTGAATGATGACCAAAGATTTTCTTAGTAAATAACTTTTCCCTTTTATACCTGCCGTAACGCCTTTTAATACTTTAATCGGTTGGAAAGATGAAAGCACCAAGGCAGGATAGATTCCTGATAATAGCCCTGCTATTAAAATAATCCCAATAAAAACAACCAGGTAAGAGAGATTTGAAAAGTCAATATTCAGTTTTCTTTGTAACAATTGATTTATCCACGGAAGAACGGGTAAGACGGATAGGATGGATAACAATCCTGCAAAAAAACTAAGCATTAAGGATTCTCCGAGGAATTGCCTGACCAGCGATACTTTGTTAGCTCCAATAACTTTTCTTACCCCAACTTCTTTGCTTCTTTTAGTAGCCTGGGCCGTAGCCAGGTTGGTGAAATTTATGCAGGCGATCAGCAAAATGAATATCGCTACAACAATGAATAAATTTACATAGGCGATACGCCCGCCGTTATTCTTTCCATCCCTGAAGCTTGAACGCAGATACCAATCGGCGGCAGGGTGCAAAAACAGTCTGACATTTGCCTGGTCTTCATGTTTCTGAGGCAGGAGGTCCGATATTTTTGCGGTGACGGCATTCAGATCGCTTTCTCTTCGTAATTGTACAAATGCCTGAATATTGTTGTTATCCCATCTTTCTTCGTTATTCATGTACAGCTTAATATAATCTGCAACAGGCATGAGAAAGCTGAATTGTAAGGTGGAATTTGAGGGAACATCTTTGAAAACTCCCTGTACTTTGTAATGTCGGTCTTCATCGATCCTGATCGTCTTCCCAACCGGATTTTCCAAACCAAAATATTTGGCGGCCAGTGTTTCTGAGAGTAGCAAGGTATTCGGCTCAGTGAGGGCGTTATTTGCATTGCCAGATTTTAAGGGGAAACTGAACATCTTCAGGAAATCGGGATCTACATAAAGGCCAAATTCGTCTATGTGTTTCTCACCGTAGTTAAACAAATGTTCACTTCCCCATGATACCCGTGATGCATGCATAATGTCCGGAAAATCTTTTTTTAATACCTGGGCCAGTGGGGCCGGGGTGGAGCTGAAAGTATATACTTCTCCGGTTCCGTATTTCTGATTCTCGAGAACCTGATATAGTTGCGCGTGATTTTTATGAAAACGATCAAAGCTTAATTCATCCTGTACCCAAAGCATGATCAGAATCGCTACTGCCAAACCAATGGAAAGACCAATAATATTGATGGAAGTATAAAATTTATTCTTCCACAGATTACGCCAGGTTGTTTTCATATTCACCTTTTTAAGTTGAACTCAGAATTCAGATCCAGGAGTGAGAATTCAGAATTCAGAATACCCAGTTACAACTACGACTCCCGACTCGGCACCGACTACTCTGTTCTCAAATTCTTCACCGGGTTTGTCAGCGCGGCTTTTATCGCCTGCAGGCTTACTGTTATCAATGCGATCATTATCGTTGCCATTCCTGCTATGATAAACACCCACCATTCCAAATCTATCCGGTACGTAAAATCCTGTAACCATTTTTTTGCAGCCAACCATGCCAATGGAATTGCAATCAAAATCGCCAGCATAATCAATTGCACAAACTCTTTTGATAGCAGGGAAACGATGTTTGCTATAGTAGCCCCAAGTACTTTGCGAATGCCAATTTCCTTTGTGCGTTGCACTGCGGCATAAGCAGTCAATGCAAATAATCCCAGACAGGCAAGGATTATGGCAAGCGTTGAAAAGCTCGTAAATATTGCCGCAGTCCTTTGTTCAGTTTGATAAAGTGCTTCGTAATCCTCGTCGAGGAAATGGTATTCAAAGGGACGATGAGCAACGTACTGTTTCCAAACAGTTTGTAACCGTTGCAATGTCGACTCAATATCATTTGCCGTGACCTTTACAAATATTTTTTGTGTGGCTCTTTTGTCAAGGAAAATTACGAGTGGGGTAATGGGTTCATGCATGGATCGGAAATGAAAGTCTTTTACAACTCCTTTCACGGTGCCTTCATATCCTTTAGCGATGGTTTTGCCAATAGCGTCTTGCGATGTCCACCCGATCATTTTTATCGCAGTTTCGTTTAGAATGAAGGAATATCGAAGATTTCGGTTGTCGTCCGACGTGTCGAATTGCATGACGTCGGCCAGGGTAAAGTCATTCCCTTGAATAATCGTCATTCCCATAGTTCGAACAAAGTCTTCATCTACTGGTATCGCATTTACGGTTAGTTGCCTGGATTGATTCGATGTGCTTCCAACTGTTATGCCATCGCCCCATCCGATGTCGGTCGGCTCTTCATAAGCAGCGCCGACACTTTGCACGCCTTGCTGGGCAAGAAAGCGTTTTTTCAGATCGTCATATCCCGGGTGCATCTTGTTATCCAATGGAAGTACAACCAATTGCTCCTTGTTATAGCCGAGGTCTTTTTTCTTGATAAACAAGAGCTGTTGAACAATGACGATTGTACAGATAATCAGGAAAATGGAAATAACAAATTGGAAAACAATCAAAGATTTTCTTAGTGCGTTGTTGCCCGATGAAAAGGAAAATCCTGCTTTGAGAATTTTGATCAGTTTGAGATTCGATAGGATCAGTGCAGGGTAGGAGCCCGCGATCAGCGCAACAATGATCCCAAGGACAAGTAAGGCAGTTAACGAAACGGGGTGGAAGACGACAGAGGCCTCGAATTCCTTTCCGGAAAGCCTGTTAAAGAAGGGCAATGTCAGTGTTGCAATTACAAGGGCTACGGTCACCGCAATGCCCGCGAGCAATAGCGATTCACCAATAAACTGCTTGAATATCTGGGCTCGTTTCGCACCAAAAACTTTCCTGATCCCGATCTCTGCCGTTCTACCGGCCGATTGAGCTGTGGCAAGATTCATATAATTCACTGAAGCAATAGTTAGAACCAAAAAGGCGATGATGCCTAAGACATATATGTAGGTGATATTGTTATTCGGTTCGAATCCTTGCAAGGAAGAATGAAGATGAACCCTGCTTAATGGCTCGACACGATATGTTAGATAACTGTTTCCCGACAAGTCTAATTCTTTTTTGGAAACCTCCTTCATGTACCTGGTGATTCTTTTTCGTACCGAGCTGACGCTTGTGTTTTTATTAAGCAATAAATAGGTGATATAGTTCGCTTCGTTCCATTGTTCCTTTTTTGCCGCGTTCAGCGATGTGAAGGAGGCCACAAAATCGTATTGAATCTGGGAATTCGCTGGAGGCGACGCAATGATCCCTGTAACTATAAAGTCTTTGTTCTCGCCAACCCGCAGCACTTTGCCGATGGGATCAGCCATTCCAAAATATTTTTTCGCTATTGCAGGTGTAACAAGGATTTTATCGGCTGTGTTGAATGCAGTAACAGGATCCCCGGCGAGGAGAGGGAAAGAGAATGTTCCTAAAAACGCGGAGTCAGCATAAAAAAAATTTTCTTCCTCAAATAATTTATCCTCGTATTTCACAGCGCGGCTTATTTTCAAGGTTCTGGTATACGCCTCAATTTCCGGGAACGTTCTTTTAAATTGCGGGCCGACCTTAGTGCCAGTAGTAGCCGCTTGCACCGGAGCATCGCCGAAGTTATATTCCATCGTCACTCTTACTATGCGGGAGGCGTTCGCATGAAAACGATCGTAGCTTAACTCATGGATAATATAAATCCCAATCAGTAAGCAGCTTGCAATACCTATGGTAAGACCAGTGATATTTACCAGTGAGTATAACTTGTTTTTATACAGATTACGAAAAGCAACTTTGAAATAATTTTTAAACATAAAGTCTCTTTTTTTTAACTCAGAACTAAGAACTCACAACTAAGAATTGGTTATTCTGTTCTCAACGATTTCACTGGGTTCGACAGGGCCGAGCGTATCGCCTGGAAACTGATTGTAAGTAATGCAATGAACAAAGCAATCATAGACGTAACCAGAAATACCGGCCAGCCTATCTCCAGGCGATAAGCAAAATCCTGCAACCATTTGTTCATAATAAACCAGGCAAGTGGTGAAGCAATGACGATGGCCACAGCAACAAGCTTCATAAAATCTTTCGACAGTAAGCTCACAATGCCTGCTACGCTTGCACCCAGTACTTTACGCACACCAATCTCCTTGGTACGTTGTTCTGCGCTGAAAGTGGCAAGACCAAACAGTCCCAGGCATGAAATCAGTATCGCGACAACCGTAAAATATCCCACAATTGAAGCAAGTCTCGTTTCTGCCGTATAGCTATTTTGGAAATCTTGGTCGAGGAAGCTGTAGTCAAACGGTTCATTCGGATTTAGTTGGTGCCAGGTTCTTTCGATCGATTTTAAAGTTGCTTTAATATTCCCAGGTTTCGCATGGGCGATCATGTAGCTATAGTTATTATTATTATTATTTAGCTGAAAGCCGTACGGTTCGATCGGCATATGCAGATCCTGGAAATGGAAATCTTTGGTAATTCCGATAATCTCAAATTTATATTGCTGCCCCTGCCAATCGATCACAGCAGATTTGCCCAGTGCTTTTTCCGCTGTTCCAAATCCTAATTGCCTGACGGCTGTTTCATTCATTATCATCCGAAGATTTGTATCGGCGGGAAATGCTGCGGAGAATAGTCTGCCCGTAGCCGTTTTAATATCGAGGGTTTGTAAAAAGCTATCATCGACCCAGTTCATATAAACCCGTTTCGACTCGTTCATGGTTGCACCCTCTCTGTATAGCGGCATATCGCTCGGATTAAAAATTCCGGGATAATAAAAAGACGCGCCTACGGAAACGATATGTGGATTTTTGCTTAACTCAGTCTTCAGAGAAGCGTATAGATCCTTCGCTGTGGAACTGCGCAGTGGAAGAACGATCTGTTGGTCTTTGGCAAACCCAAGATCTTTTGACCGGAGGTAATCCATTTGATTGCTGATCACTACTGATGCAATGATCAAAATCACGGAAATGACAAATTGAAACACGACCAGTGATTTGCGAAGTGATACCGCTGCCAGTGAATTCGAAAATTTGCCCTTTAAAACTTTTACAGGTTTGAAGGATGATAAATAAAAAGCGGGATAGCTGCCAGCCAGTAAACCAGTAACGAATGCCAGAACAAAAAATCCTGAATATAATAAGACCTGTTGTTTAAAGGGCATCGTGAAATCTTTCCCCGACACCTGTGCGAAAAGCGGTAATAAAAACTGCGTGATCAGTATAGCAAACCCCAAAGCTATCAATGCCATCATTACTGATTCTCCCAGGAACTGCCGTATAAGCGCCTTTTTTTCTGCTCCCAGAACTTTACGCACACCTACCTCAGCCGATCGTTTTGATGAGCGGGCTGTGGAGAGGTTCATAAAATTAATGCAGGCGATCACTAAGGTAAACAGAGCAATAGATCCCAGGATATACAAATAAGTTACACTACCGGGTGGGGTAACATTCTTTTTGATATCCGATTGCAAATGGATGTCTTTTACGGGTATCAGGAATTGTTTTTTGTAAAAGCCCATCGCCTTTAAGTCTTCACCGGCATGTCTATCGATAAATGCAGGGAACTTGCTCTCCAGGTTTTTTGCATTCGTTCCCGGTGCAAGCAAAAAATAAGTATAAAACATGTTATTGGATGCCAGATCAGTTCTTTCACGGATGTAATTGGCCACCGCACCGCCTGGAATAGACATGAAGAACCTTGCATCAATATGGGATGGAATCCTGTTTGGAATAAACACGCCTGTCACTTTGAAATCATGATCGCCATTGGAACTGCTGCTGATATGGATAGTTTTGTTTAGCGCAGGTTGATCACCAAAAAATTTATTTGCTATTTCTTCCGACAATACAACCGTGTTTGGCTGATCCAGTGCAGTCGCAGCATTGCCTTCTTTAAAATTGTAGCTAAACATTTTAAAGAAAGTAGAGTCGGTAAGAAAGCCTCTTGTTTCGTAAAATGATTTGAATTCATTGTTTGGCGTAGCGTACTGCAAAAGGGTTTTGTCCTCTGCAAACAGGCTCATTAATCTCGCGGTTTCTATGATTTCAGGAAATTCCTGTTGCATGGCTTTCGCCATTGGAGAAGGAGTGTTGGCCGTGCGGTCGTCTTTTCCATTCTTAACAAATGTGGTTCCCAACTGGTATAACTGTGAAAGATTCTTATGATATGAATCATAGCTCAGTTCATTATGCAGGTATATGGTAATTAACAGGCAACAAGTCAAACCAATGGATAGACCAAATACGTTGATGAAAGAAAAGGTTTTATTCTTCATCGCATTTCTCCAGGCGACTTTTAAATAGTTCTTAAGCATAATTCTCATTTATAGTTTAAGGTTTAAGGTTTTAAAGATTCAAGTAATCGTAGTAGAATAACTTTAAACCTCAAACCTATTCCGTCCTCAATGATTTCACCGGGTTTGCCAACGCGGCGCTTATCGATCGATAGCCTACGGTAATCCATGCGATGGCAATAGAGATCAGGATAGCTAATACAAAAAATCCTGCTCCCAATTTTATTCTGAACGTGAAGTCCTGCAACCATTGATGCATAATATAATAAGATATAGGAACGGCTACCGCGAAAGCAATCAGGATCAAAAGCATAAATTCCTTAGAGAAAAGGAAAATGATCTTTCCGACGCTTGCACCCAATACTTTCCGTATTCCTACTTCTTTCGTACGATGTACAGCCATAAACGAGATCAGTCCATAAAGACCCAGGCATGAAATAAAGATGGCTATACCTGCGAAAATTTTGTAGAGTTGAGAAAGCTGGTTCTCCTGGCGGTAAAAATTGTTTATTTTCTCCTCGAGGAATTGGTGTTCGTATACATAATCGGGGTAGGTTTGATTCCAAAGATTTTGTATGAAGGCGAGTGTTGTTTTGGTATTTTCGGGGTTGATCTTAATATTGAGCGTCCGGTAAAGAGCCTTCCATGAACCCAATGCTACCGGTGATATAGGATCGCGCAATGAATACACATGAAAATCTTTTATCACTCCAACAACAGGCGCTGTGATTTCTCCATCCCAAAAATCTATCTTCTTGCCAATTGCATCCTGAGGGTTACGGATACCTAACTTTCTGATCAAAGTTTCATTTACCACAAATTCGCGGACCGTGTCAGTCTGATGAAATGGTCGCCCGGCAATGAACTCGAGATCGTAAATTGAAAAAAATGCAGTGTCTGCCCATTTAAGATTGGTAGAGAATTCGGTGTTTTTCGTGGAATTGTTGAATTTAAATTCACTATTCCAGTTTCCATCATCGGAAGGGCTGGCAAAACTAAAACTGACTTTTTGAATTTTGGGATTTTTTAATAATTCGTTACGGATAAAGTCCAGCTTTGTCTTGCTAACACTGTCGGAAGGAATGGGAACGTTTAATATAGCTTCCCTGGTGAAGCCAAGCGAAGCATTTCTGAAATAATCCATCTGGCTTACTACAATGAGTGTCCCAATAATTAATACCTGCGAAATCGCAAACTGTAATACTACCAGCCCTCTTCTCAGGGAAATACCGCCAATAATCTTTGCAGATACTTTACTTTTTAAAGCAGTGATCGGATTAAAGCGGGAAAGGATCATGGCCGGATACAACCCGGATAGCATAGTTACGAGTACTGTTACAGCACTTATAAATAGCAGCATCATGGTGTTTGTTGTAAAACTCATCTGAACATTCACCTGAAGTAGCTCGTTTAAATAGGGGAGTGTCATCCTGGCAACACCAACAGCAACGAATAAAGCGAAAGCGGTTATTAAAAATGTTTCGCTCAAAAACTGTACAGCGAGCTGCGATCGGTTGCTGCCCAGTACTTTTCTGACCCCCACTTCCCTGGAACGGTTTGCAGCTTGTGCAGTAGCCAGGTTAATAAAATTGACACACGCGATAATCAATATGAACACAGATATTACAAATAATGCTGTGATCAGGTCTTTGCCAAAAACCCGTTCATTGAAGTTTCCGAAACGATCATCAAAATGCATTTCCTTTAACGGATGTGCGATTATGCCATCGTTTATATATTCGGCTGGTTTATGCTTTTTAGTAAAACCCGTTAACATCGAATTAAAATCCGCTGTAGAGATGTTATCCGGCAATTCTACAAAGCAATATGCCTGGCCATAAACGGTTTTCCAATCATTCATGTCCCTGATATTCCTGAGGGTTGAAAAAGACACGACTACTTTTAGTGGAAAATCGGTGTTGCTGGGAACATTCTGAAGAATACCGGTTATTTTGAATGCATGCTTGTTATCGAATGTGATGGATTTGCCAACAGCATTTTTCCAGTCCCCAAAATATCGCTCAGCAGTTTCTTGTGTTAATACTGCATTATTCGGAGCCGTTAGAGTTTGTTTTGCTACGCCACCGAGCCAGCCAAAATCAAACATTTCAAAAAATTGTGGCTCAGCAAAAAATACGCCGGTTTCACGGAATTTTCTCGGGGGGTCATTCTTGTTGTCTTGCGGTACAGTAACCATTCCATTATCATCGTTAAAAATCGCGGCTACTTTTCTTAATTGCCGGAAATCGAGTCGCAACGCTTCTGAAACGGGGAATGGTACTCCTGGTGAATGAGAAGTCCCGTCAGAGGATTTAAATTCCGATACTACTCGATAAATGTGATCTTTCTTCTTATGAAACGTATCGAAACTGGTTTCATACTGAATCACAAGAAAGATCAGCAGGCAGGCAGCAATTCCAACAGCCAGTCCCGTTATATTTATAGTTGCGTACGTTTTGTTACGAAGCAAATTCCTGAATGCAGTCTTGAAATAGTTTTTGATCATGGCCCCTCCATCTCCCCGGTGGGGAGGTTTGCACCTGAATAGTTATAGCTCAGGT
>DAINQQ010000014.1:0-44647 GCA_036742645.1 Flavitalea sp. | reverse complement strand
TACAACAAGAAGACGCCTTTGTTTCGTTGGCCATGAATTTATCACGAATTAATTCGTGGCAATACTTTCTGACTTGGCTGTTGTCTCCATAAATCATCTCCTCCAAGACGCTGGAATTCGTGGCAACGATTTACATAATCAGGGCCCGAACACAAACCCTACGGACTATTCTCCTGCGTAGAAAACAAGATCTCCTTCAGTTTATCAATATGATGCTGTAATTCCTTCGACTTCTCCTCCTGAGTCATGCCGATGTTGACTGCGCCCCTTTTTTTGGTGTCCTTCGCGAGTTTCATTAGAAGATTTTTTCTGTCTTCCATCATTCTCAACGCGAGCCACAGCGTTGATTCAAGACCACTGGCCTGTTTCAACAGAAGGTCATTTTCAGAATATGAATGACCTATATGACAACGGTAACGAGTTATTCCGTCGCGCTTTATTTCCCAGGTAGCACCACCGCAATCAGGGCAGGCGTAAACAGTTTGTTCACCGAGGTGATTTACTTGGTCTATGCCAGTCGCCGTCTTTTCAGCGATCATTGCTTCCTTAACGAGTTCTGGAGGGACTTCTACTTTTTTGGGCAAGCCGTTTTTGGTTAATTCCTGTAGTGTAAAGCCCATCTCCGCCAGGCTAATACAATAATCTACTTCCAGTTGATTCAACACTGAAAGAGGCATCTCAGGATATTCAGCTTCATTGGGATCCTGAACGACACAAATACCGCCACATTTTTTAATGGCCACCATTCCGGCGGTTCCATCATCAAGCAGGCCGGTAATAATGACGCCAATCGCGTGATTTCCGAAAGCCACTGCAGCAGAACGGAAAAGCACATCGATGGAAGGCCGCCAACGGTTCTCTTCCGGCCCATGGCCAAGAATCATCCTGTCTGGTTTTATAACTAAATGATGATTGGGTGGAGCAATGTAAACGTGGCCTTTTTTAATTGGAGCGTCATGTTTAGCGATCTCGCAAGGCAGTGAAGTATATTGTTGCAGCCGATGAATTAAAAAATCGCCGATTCCCCTTCGCGATAGATGCATGACAATAAATATGGATGCGTCCATCCGTTGTTTTAGCTGACTAATTAATTCGGTCAAAGCAGTTAAACCGCCGGCCGAGCATCCGACTACAACTACAAATGCTGGCGGAACATTTCCGGTTTCTGGTTCCATAAACCTCTCTTTGTCTATATTAATTACCAAGAGTTTCCGTGAGCCAAAAAAACCTTTCCATTCACCAGGTGGTGTTATGAAAAGGTCCTGCTCAACTGTTGATCTTTGCCTATTCCTGTTTGTTACTTGCCCTGCTATTGCGAGACGCTTCTCCTCCTTTTCTGCCTATCTGTGCCATATGTTCCCTGTTTGCACTAACTGCTTCTCCGCCTTTACGACCGGCCTGTCTTGCTTCTTCAGAATTAAACTCGTGGGCAACGCCCAGTTTATGTGCAGCTTTGCCGCCTTCGCGGGCAATTCTTCTTTGTTGTTCAGGGTCCATCGACGCAAACCCGCGCTTCGAACCATTCCCATTACTTCCTTTTTTTTCTTGTCCCCGGCTATCCTGACCTTTCGATTCTTGTGGCATAAATTAAAGTTTAATGATTAATGGTATTGGATAAAATTTAGTGGTTAATGAACTGGATTAAGGCAGTCGTTTAACACACCCAACTTAAACAAACATTGTTCCAGCGTATCACTTTGAGTTCCTCCTGGCCTTTTCCCTTATTATTTTTTTGTGATGCTTAGCGCCTTTGCTGGCGATCTCTCCTCACTTTTCTTCGTCCATGTATGCGAAGCCCCGGTTTGAAGTATTTTGCTTACCTCCCCTGTTTCCGCCTTTGTTTCCGGAGCCTTACCGGGCGAGGCCACCTTTTGAATTCCTGGCATTACAAAAAGTTTTTATTAAAAGAATAGGTTGGTATCTAGTACGATAAAAAACAATACCGCTGATATTACAGCGCCTTCCATGCAAGTTTTTCTCAAACTGTGTATTTATTTCATTTTAATGTGGAGTGATGAGAACGCCGATTCCCCGACTCATCCGTATAAGGTTTGATTCTCTGGTTATTCACACACTAAAACCCAGCGGTAAAAACGAAAGAAAATACTCGTGTGAAGATCTTCCTCCCCGAAGTTTCTGTAAACACCATTACATTGCGGGCAGACCTTATAGACTAATTGTTTTTGGTATCCAGTCGACTTATGAATCGCTTGTCCTCTTAGCTTGTCCTATTACTTGTCCTATTAATGAAATCAAAAAAACGCAATGACAGTTCAACAATTTCAGGAGTTGGCGGAAGTGGATCAATTAAAAATTCTTATTCAGTTCGGAATTCTGATCGGCGAAATCACCGAAAAGACCGCAAGGATTTTTATGTACCAGGTGCAGGACTTTTACGTGGAAACAAAATACACGTTGGAAACTGATGATTTAATCAGTATCGATCCATTCAGCAGGCCCGAAAGAGGAGATAGGTCGCGTTTGACCCTCTTGAATTTCATCCCAATCAACAAAGAAAGATATCCCGATTAGTAGCAGCTATAACTTTGTGCCCGGTAGAGAGGATGTCTCCTATTTAGTTTCAAATTATTTAGGAGCTTTACCGGGCCTCTATTTTTTTTGCAATCCCTAATTTGCTTTTTTTCAATAGTTTCCTGCCTGGCAGCCACATCTGGCCGAATTATTTCAGTATTTTTACAAACAATCAGTAGGGAATGAAAAGCCACCTTACTTCAGAGAAGGCGCCTATAAATAAACAGACCCGCCAGGCCGAGTTACTAAATGACACTCAAACCGCCCATCTTACAGGAAGCTGGGAGTGGGAACCGGAAACAGACCAATATTTCTGGACAGACTCGATGTTTTTCCTGCATGGCCTTACCCCCTACTCGGATGGGTACATAACCATCGAAGCCGCTCACCAAATGATCTATCAGGACGATTTTTCAGTAGTGGAAAGCTATTGGGAAGATTTACACAGAACTGGATTGGCAGAAGCAAGATTCCGCATTGTCACAGCCGACGGCAAAGCGAAACAGGTCTATGCACAGGGGAAGGCAATCTATAATTCTGCAGGGAGGCCGATATTCCGGGGAAGCTTCCAGGAAGAAAAAACGGAAGTTCATCACTATCTCCTCGACGAGATACATAAACAGGATGTACGAATAAACATCCTCGACCGCGCCGAGGAAATAGCTCAATCAGGAACATGGCAGATCAACCTCACCACATACGAAACTTTCTACTCAGATAATATGTTCCGAATTCACGGGGTCCAACCGCGTTCGATTAATCCGCACCCCGACAGTTTTGTCAGGTTCATTCATCCTGAAGACAAAGAGATCGTAATAAGTACGTTCGAAAAATCTTACCATGAAAAAATTCCGATTCACCTCGAGTACCGTATTATAAGGCATGATGAGGAAGATAGATACATGAAAGTTGTAAGCAGTATTATTAAAAACCAAAAAGGCGAGCAACTGCTTACTGGAACAACACATGATATCACAGAAAAAAAATGGCTGGAGCTGGCCCTGGAGCAGTCCTATGATAATCTCAAGATTCAGAACCAACTTTTTCAACACGCGGAACAATTGGGATCAACTGGCACCTGGCAGCTGAATTTTCAAACGCTGGAAGTGTATTACTCGGATAATGTATACACGATACATGGTGTAAAACCGCAATCGTTACTGCCATCGCCTGATTCATTTTTTGCTTTTATATATCCGGAAGACAGGGAGCGGATGGCAGAAATCAACTCGAAGATGATCGCCGGCGAGGATGTGCCGCTTACTGAATACCGAATCATTCGTGCGGATGGAAAATGCAGGTCGCTTAGACAGATAACAAAATTTAGCGTTAATGCTTCCAATGAAAAACTCTTAATGGGTGTCATCCAGGATATAACAGAGCATCATAGTGCGCGAACACAGTTAAAGGAGATCGACGAAAAACTGCTGGTGCAGAGCGAATGGTTTGCACAGGCTTCAAAGATGGCGTCAATTGGAAACTGGTTCTGGAATCTTGATACTGGTGTCACCAATTTTTCTGAAAATCTTCACTTGATCTACGATGTGAAACGTGATGCTCTTCCATCCAAAATAGAAGGCCTCCTGAAGTTTGTTCATTCGGAAGATCGCGAAGTGTTCCAGGATGTCATCCGGCGGATGCGTGCGGAAGAAAACGTAGTGGATAGCGAATTTCGGATTTTGGTTTCGGCTGGCCATATACGGTATCTCAGGAACCGGAATAAAGTGGTAGAGTCACCTGATGGACACAAGATTGTTATCGGAACGATTCAGGACATTACCCGTGAAACGACGCTGCAGTTACAACTATCCGAGCGGATGAGTTTTGCAGAATTACTTAGTGATACTATACATGATATCATCATAATAACCGATACTTCGAACAACTTATTGGCCTGCAACAAGCAGGGTGATAAAATACATGGGTTTAAAAAAAGCGAGGTACTTGGCAAAAATATTTTCCAGGTATTTCCGCAGTTGAAGACCTCACAGATGATTGAACATATCAGGAATGCTTACCAGGGCAAAACCGTCGCGGTGAAAGCGGCAAAGTCTGTGCTCACAAAAGGTTACCATGATCTCCTGATCCGCCCGTTGAAAAATAGCGATGACCAGATGATCGGGGTATTTATGATGTTGCATGATGTATCACAGCAACACCAATTAGAGCAACAATTGAAAGAGCGCGTCGCCTTTATTGAAAAACTGGTTGAGTCGAGTGTCGACCGTATTATGGTGCTGGATAATAATCTCAACTATATTATTTGGAACAAGAACTGTGAACAATATTATGGAATCAGGAAACAGGATATCATAGGGAAAAACGTGCTGGAATTGTTTCCGATGTTTAAAACAGATCCGGTATACCAGGAATGCAAAAAAGTATTGACAGGAGAAACCATACATATCCCGGTAAAGGAAAACGATACACATAAGTATAGCGAAAGCTACCTGATACCGATTAAAAATGAAAAAGACCAGGTCACGGGGATTTTATGGGTGATGCACGATTTGACGGAGATCATGCAGGCCAGAGAACAACTGGTGATCAGCGAAACCCGCCTAAAAGCAGCACAGAAAATTGCGCACCTGGGAAGTTGGGAATACAACCATGCTACAGGAACACTTTCATGGTCGGAAGAAATTTTCCTGATGTACGGTTATGAACCCGACAGCTTTGAGCCGACAGTTGATTTCTATATAACCACCAGTCATCCTGAACATCACACAGATATACAAAAATTGTTTTCAGTCACAGCAGAATCGCATTCCTTTATAAACAGGATCTATACCATGGATGGCAGGGTTCGACATATCCAAACAATAGGTCAGTTAATATCCGACGGTTCCGACCAGCCTGCCAGGGTAATTGGCACCATGCTGGATATCACCGAACAAAAAAATTTACACGAAGAATTAAAAGAAAAGACCAGAGCGATTCGAAATCAGTATGAGCAGGCGCGCCAGGCAGAACTCATTCGTAATGTAAGTACCTGGCAGTGGAATACAACTGGAGACAAAGTGTTCTGGAGCGAAAACCTCTTTAGGATTTTAGGACACATTCCATATAGTTTTGAGCCGTCGGTTGAAAAATTTGTGTCCATGGTTCATCCTGATGACAGAAAAATTGTCGTCGAGGCGATGGCAGCAGTACAAAAGATGGATTCAGGAGTTCTGCCGATGATAGATTACAGGATATTTGATAAAAACGGGAAGCTGAAATACTTGCACACGGGCGGGAGAGTCTCTACAACCGGGAGCGGAAAATATGTTACCGGTACGGTGAATGATGTAACGGAAAATGTATCGCTGAGACGACAGCTTTCACAAAATGAACAATTGGTTCAAAGAATCCTGGAGGCAGACAGAGACGCAATCAGCGTATACGATCAGGACCTGCAATGCATCATCTGGAATAGATGTTCCGAAGAAATACATGGTAAATCAAAATCAGAAGCAATCGGTAAATATTTGTTTGATCTAATTCCCCAGCTAAATCAGGAACACATCAATAAAACCATCCAGCTAATCATGAAGGATGATTTACTCGTAGACCCAGAGCGACACACCATTCAGTTGCAGACAATGACCATCGAAATAAGCCCGGTGGCGAATCCTGGAAATGAAAACGCCGGTCTTTTGCTTATAACTAGAAAATTATGAAACACCAGGTACGAACTTCTTCTTGTTCTTAGTGTTTACTTCTGAATTTTTAGTTCTGAGTTTTGAGTTCAGAGTTCTGGGTTCTCAGTTCCCCGTTGTTATTTTATCAAGTCAGAGGCCAGAAATGGGAACCGGAATTAGAACTCAAAACTCAGAACTCAAAATTCAGAAGTCAGCACTGACAACTCAGAACTCGTTATTTGAACCGGAAAGAAACACCGGATGAAATAAAATAGTCGGACGCTTCTGATGAGAGGCCGATTCCACCGAACAGGTCTATCTTTATATTTCTGGCGAGATAGTATTCAATTCCCCCATCGACATAGTGTTCGGGCTTTTCGCCGTTATGCATAATTCCGTACTCCTCCAGGAAGACCGACAACTTTTCAGATATTTCAAATTCCGGGGATATGCTGTACAACCAATCAGGGTCTGTGCCATCACCATCCCATTCCGTAGCGACGTTATAATTCAACTTCAACTTCTTCTGGAGCGTGTTCTCAAACAACAGTCTTAGCTCGGCGGGAACGTGGTCGGTTTGATGAGATTCAGACGCAAGTTTTGGTATCCCCACCTCGCCGAGAAAAGATGTCTGTGGCAGGAGCCCCTTTTCTTCTGCAATTTGCGCTTTGAATCCAAACTTTACTGGCATCAGGCCATAGCGATAATCCTGCTTCGAATAAAACTTATCAGTTTCAGCCATAAGCTTCACCCGCAGTTCAATGCGCTTCACCAACCCATATCTTATCGTTGCTTCAGGATTTAATAAAACATAATCTCCATGCTTCTGCCAATCTTTTCTGAAGCCCGTCTCAAGATGTAAATAGCCTTTCTCGGCTAACGATGCTGCGTTCGTTTCTCCAGGCCTGTCCGATTCAATTTTACTATCCTGCGCATAAACACCAGCTCCCAAAAAAATTGCAACGCGGAAAACCATTGATACTTTTTTCATAACGAATAATTCTTAGCTCTTCTTAGTTCTTAATTCTGAGTTCTTAGTTTTCAGTTCTCAGTTCTTAGATCTAAGTTCTCAGTTCATAGTTATGAATTCTTACTTCTGAGTTTTTTGAGTTTTAAGTTCTAAGTTGTCGAGTTCTGAGTTTTGTTCACAGTTGTTATTTATCAAGTGAGACGTCAGAAATTGCACAGTCAAACTCAAAACTCAAAAACTCAGAACGGAAAACTCAGAACTAAGAACTCAGAATTAAGAAGCAAGAACTAAGAACTAAGAACTCGCTATTCGCCGGTCTGACTATCCGCCTCATCCACCGCCTTTGACTGCGAGGATCCTTTCTGCCGCAGGAAAACAGAGAGCAGAACAATTGTGAACACGGATAAAAATTCGCTTTGCCAGTTTTGAAACGACTCAAACCAAAAACGGCTGTTGCTCAGATATTGTATAGCTGTTTCCGTTGGCCTCCCTTTCAGCACTTCCTCTTCGTTGTAGTCTTTCATGCTGCCATACCAGTGTACCACAAACGATACTGCAAAAAAAATGAACAGTACGATACTAAGTGAATGCTTATACACTGAAAGGATTAGTCCGCCCTGTTTTACCGGCCAGGGCGCATCTTTCTTTTTCGGATTCGGCTCGCGATCGACTGGCTCACTTTTTTCAGGGTCCTTTGATTCCGAAGAACCTTTCTGGTATAAAAAGATTGTGAGGACGACGAAAAGAGCCATCTGAAGGAATTCACTTTCCCAATTCTCAAATGTTGATTGTAAGAAATGACCGGAACTAATATACTCGCCCATTCTTACAGGTTGACCTCCTTCCTCAATCATTTCCTGGTTATGTTCTTCCAATCCCGCTATCGCCTGCCCCGCGATTGTGATCAAAAACAAAATGAAGAAAACGAGGGAAAGACCATTATCTTTTAGGAAACGCTTCATTGTTTAAATATTTCCCTACTAACATAAAAAACCATTCCACACGTACACAACGCCTGCTAATCAAAAAGGTGTAGAAATGATTTCTAATTTTTATGTCGACGAAAGCAACCTGTTCTGTTCTAATACTCAATAAGCAAGCAGGCGCCCGCAGGCGATAATCGAAAGCCATGCAACAATAGAGATGATGGCATGAAGTTTTGCTTGCAAACGCAAAGACGAGGTATAGTCTAAAGAAGAAACAATTCGCAATGTGTACCGGTGAAATCCAAATGCATTCAAACCCGCGACAACAAGTAATCCCATTTTTGTCCAGAATACCGGATCATACCCCAGGGTTGTTGCATTGGTAATAAATAAAAGAATGCCGGAAGGAATTACGAGCATCAGTGCACGCCTCGACCACGAAAGTAAAAATCGGCCGAGTACATCGACAGAAATTTTTTGTGCAAAACCCAGTAATCGTAGATCAAACATAAATGCCGGCCCAACCAATAACACGATTCCGGAAATATGTACGATCTCAAGCGCCGGATACAACCACGCTGATCTCCTGATCGCAATAGCCAAAGAACTATCTTCTACCCATTGGAGTACACTAATAAGCCCTAATAAAAAAGTGTTACACAATAACCGCTAATTGAAGCGAATGAACGCGAATCTTCTACGTCGATAACTCGCAAGATTTTTTGAGACGTAAAATTGTCCCGGCAACTCAAGTATCCAGTATCAGGAATCCAGTATCTTGCCGACTCCTGACTCCCGACTCAAAAATTATCACCTCAGTTCATACTTCTCTCCATTCACAAAAATTCTCTCTGCACGCATTTCATCTTTGATTTCTTTATGAGGATACCCAACAACCTGGATAGTGGAACCCTTTTTGATCATATCGGCATTGAGTCCGCGGGCTTCCATCCGGGTAAGAGGTGCAAGAATAACGGTCCAGACCTTATTTTTTTCTTTGACTTTCGCTGTGGCATGAGGATTCTCATAAATCAATTTCTGAACGGTCCCTTTATAGTCAAGTGTTTTCTCCTGGTCATAATTTGCCCATCCATGATGCAGCGGTTCGAATGCAGAGCATACCAGAATAGCGATCACGAGGCAAATGCTTTTGATGTATGTCATAACATGTCGTTTTAGTAGTTTAAAGATAAGATTTTACATAGAGTGAATTCATGCAACCAATAATGTTGATTTAAAAAGCGCCTGATGTGTTCGATGTATTCCTTTGTGCCTTCAAGTCTTTGGCTTCTTAAAGTTCAGTGAAAGGGCCAGGAAGACCAAAGAAAAATTTCCTCGGCAATCATTCAGTACGCAACCCGCAACCAAAAATTGACGTAACATCATCGCCCCTCTTTTCCCCTCTAATAATCTGCTATTATCAAAAAATCCTGCCATTCGAAAACGATTGCCACATATCTATTCACAAGGAAAGAGCAAAACATGAAAATCATTAGAGGACCGACCCTGCGATGAAACGACCCTTCTTATTCCCCAAACATTTCAATACTCTGTTAAGCTTTTTAGACCACTAAAAAACCAAATTATGAAAATGAATTTCACGGAGATCGTGCATTCTCCAAAACTAAAAACTTATAATCCTGTTGTATGGTTACTGGGCATCCTGATCCTTTTCACCGGATGTAAAAAAGTCGATGATCTCTTCGGAAAACAGGAAGTGGATGCAAGATTGTTCACTGACGGCTTAGTTTCTCCTGTTGGGGTGGTAGCCGTTCCCGACAATAGCAAGAGGTTGGCCATCATTGATCAAATCGGACGAGTGTGGCTAACCGATGAAAATGGTGTTAAGTCATCAACACCACTGATTGATGTAACGAGTAAAATGGTAACGTTGAATCCAGTTTATGATGAAAGAGGATTATTGGGATTAGCATTTCATCCTGACTTTAAATCGAACGGACGTTTCTTTATATACTACCAACTTCCTCCGCGGCCGGGTGCACCCGAAGGTGGCACTGCGTGGAATAACCTGAGCCGGATTTCCGAATTCAAAGTATCAGCATCGAATCCAAACATGGCTGATATGGCAACTGAAAAAGTGCTGCTTGAATGGGACGATCCTCAATCAAACCATAATGGTGGAACAATTGAATTTGGCCACGATAAATACTTATACATAGCTATCGGCGATGGCGGTGCTGCAAACGATGTAGCCCCCGGGCACGTGGAGGATTGGTATCCGGTGAACGCTGGCGGCAATGCACAGAATATTGAAGCAAATCTTTTTGGAAAAATATTGCGGATCGATGTGAACAGCGGAAATCCATATGGGATACCGGCAGATAATCCATTTGTAAACAAGCCCGGCAGGGATGAGATATATGCCTACGGATTCAGAAATCCATTCCGTTTTTCATTTGACATGGGTGGCTCGCATCAGTTATATGCAGGCGACGCCGGCCAAGTTCTGTATGAAGAAGTCAGTGTGGTGCAGAAAGGAGGAAACTATGGATGGAATGTAAAAGAAGGTACGCACTGCTTCAATGCAGCAAATAACCTGACTGAATTGCCTTCATGTCCATCGGTAGATGTGTTCGGAATTCCACTCACGGACCCTGTGATTGAATTGAATAATTTCCAAAATCCGAAGGGCGGCAGGGCAACAACTGTTATTGGCGGAAATGTTTATCGTGGAAAAAAGATACGCGGCTTCGATGGAAAATACATTTTTGGAACATATTCACAGACAGCAAACGTACCCAACGCGGAATTGTTCATTACAACTCCGGGCGGTCCAGGTTTGTGGTCTTTTGATGAATTGACCTTAAAAAGTTATCCGAACGATCTGGGCTATTTCCTCAAAGGGTTCGGTCAGGATCTCAAGGGCGAAATTTATCTTACTGTTTCGAGTATGGGAGGACCCACAGGAAATACCGGTAAGGTATTAAAGCTTATAGTAGCAGAATCTGATAAAATGGGGTATTAGCGCCCAACTTTTTGATACTGTAGAGAACGTATAAGAATCTTGAATTCAAGACTCTTTGAGCTACCCTGCTCTGCAGTTATCGGTGGCAAGTAATTTTAAGGCAATTCAGACATGTAGATGTATGAGTTGCCTTATTCTTTTATCGCGGAAAGTTGAATTTAATGAGAACGATTGCACGAAAAAAAGAATTCAAACAGTATTGGAAATCCCAAAATCAGCATAGAATTGTATTTCGAATTGTTGTTACTGCCTGCTATGTGAAAGAATACTCTTCTTTAGCCACCCTGCTGCATTACAATATTCGAATTCTTTCAGACCACTGGCGCTTGATGCCTAACCAACGATTAAAATAGCTATAATGAAAAAATCCCTGTTTCTGATTTTTCTTGCGTGTATCTGCGCAAACGTTTTCGCCCAACGGACGATTAGCGGAAAGGTTGCTGATGAAAATGGCAACCCCTTAGCCGGAGTGACTATTGTTATTCGAGGCACTACCGGGGGGAGCCAGACAAAAACAGATGGCACATTTTCTATGTCCGTTCCGGGACCCGGTGCTGCAGAACTTTCCTTCAGTTCTGCCGGCTACAAGCCCGTCACACTTACAGTTACCGGGAGTGAACCAGTGTCTGTGACCCTGCAAAAAGAGGTTTCTGCGCTGGAGGATGTCGTTGTTATCGGTTATGGAACTTCCAGGAGAAGAGATTTGACTGCATCCGTTTCGTCTGTGGGAGCAAAACAATTAAAGGATAACCCTCTAAGCTCAGCCGCAGAAGCGCTCTCTGGCAGATTAGCGGGAGTTCAGGTAACTTCTACTGAAGGGGCACCTGGAGCCGATGTTATCATCCGGGTTAGAGGAGGCGGCTCTATTACACAAGACAACGCGCCTATTTATATTGTCGATGGCATTCAGGTTGAAAATGCGCTGTCAGTTATTTCGCCGCAAGATATCGCCTCGGTAGACGTATTGAAGGACGCATCGGCTACGGCGATCTACGGAGCTAGAGGCGCAAATGGTGTCGTGATTATAACGACAAAGGGCGGTAAGGCCGGAAGGACCCTGGTATCATATAACGGATCCGCTGGTTTCAGGCAGATTTTTAAAAAGATGGATGTGTTACATCCCTACGACTTCGTTGTTTGGCAATATGAAAGGGCGAGATTGAATAATGATACTTCGTTCAATAAAACATATGGAAGCACCTGGGATACACTGGAGAATTATAAAAATGTCCCCTTCATAGATTGGCAGGAAGAGGTTTTCGGAAGAAATGCAGGATATCAAAATCATAATGTTACTGTAAGTGGTGGCAACCAAAATACAACATTCAATCTAAGCCTTACCGCCAATAATGAGGATGGAATTTTACTCGAATCAGGATTTGATCGAAAGCTCGTTAATTTCAAGTTTGACCATAAGGCATCGGATAAATTACGCATAGGATTCACGACCCGCTACATTGATCAGGTCATCAAGGGTGCCGGTACTACGAACAGTGGCACACGCACTACAAACCGACTTCGTCACAGCATTCAATACAGGCCTTTCGACATTCCTACTGTAACGGACGTTGACGAATTCGATGAAGACTATTATATCAGGTCGGCAAATATTGTCAACCCTGTTATACTTACTTCGGCGGAATATAAAAACAGTGCCACAAAGGGCATAAATCTGAGTGGTTATTTTTCTTATGCAATTCTTAAAAATTTAACCTTCAAGTCGACCGCAGGTTTTGATAATACCAGTACGCGGATGGACCAGTTTTGGAGTAAGATAACCAGTACTGCTCGCAACTTTGCGTCGCTCCCTGTAGCCTCAATCGGAAATCAAAATAGTATCACCTTCAACAATTCAAATACTCTCCAGTATACCGTGAATGACTACCGTGATCATCATGATATTGATGTATTGATTGGCGAAGAAATTTATGAAACGCGGGCAAAATCAAATACAGTTGAGACGCGGTACTTTCCTGCCGATATTTCAGCCGATAAAGCTTTGGCTAATATGAGCCTCGGTTCGCCGCCAAGTGGTTCGGCCCAGCCGCGACCTGTTAGCAACGAAACTCCGCCAAACCGCATCTTCTCTTTGTTTGGAAGAGTGAATTACGGATTCGACAATAAAATATTAGCCAGCTTTACTTTAAGAGCTGACCGATCGAGTAAATTTAAATATGAAAATGGGCTTCTATATTTTCCTTCAGGTTCATTGGCATGGCGATTCTCACAAGAGAAGTTTATGGAAAATATTGGCTGGATCTCAGACGCAAAATTGCGAATCGGTTATGGAACTGCGGGAAACAACAGAATAGGAGACCTACTCTATTTGCAACTTTACGGCGTCAACGGTGAATATGCCTTGAACCATACCCTGCTGCCCGGCTTTTCGCCGTCTGCTTTAGCAAACGAAAACCTGAAGTGGGAGAAAACGATTTCCCAGAATATTGGACTCGATCTTTCATTTATACAGAACCGCATCCAATTTACCGTGGATGTTTATAAAAATGAAGGGAAAGACCTCCTGCTGGCTGTGGCCATACCTCCAACTTCCGGATATACTAGTCAACTTCAAAATGTTGGCACGACCTCAAACCGAGGTGTGGAATTTCAGGTCAATGCAGTTGCAGTTCAGAAGAAAGATTTTACGTGGTCATCGAATTTCAATATTTCGTTTAACAGGAACAAGGTGGAAAGTCTTGGAGGACTAACGCAGCAAACCCGTAACTCCGGTTGGCAGGGATCAGATGGCGCTGACGATTATCTTGTTAAAGTGGGTGAACCGATCGGACTCATGTACGGATTCGTAACTGATGGATGGTATGGTATCGACGACTTCAATTACAACGCAACAACCGCGACCTATACTCTAAAAACAGGCGTACCAAATGCCACGAATATATCAGGCCCGCTTCGTCCAGGTGTTCTCAAAATCCGGGATGCTAACGGTGATGGTACGATCACAACAGATAGCGACCGTGTTGTAATTGGGAATGCAAACCCAAGGTTTTCAGGAGGCTGGCTGAATCAATTTGCATATAAAAGTTTTGATTTTAGCATATTTGTAAACTTTGTCTCCGGCGGAGATATCTACAATGCTAATAAAATCGAATGGACAGATGGAAGTTTCCCGAACCTTAATCTGCTGCAAACCATGACGGGCAGATGGCGAAATGTAAATGACCAGGGGCAAGTGGTAACAGATCCTACCGAATTGGCGAAGCTAAATACCAATGTAAGCACCTATTCTCCGACAAATGCCAACCGATATTTTTTAAGATCGGATGCAATCGAAGACGGATCATTTTTGCGAATTAATAACGTTACACTCGGTTATACAATACCTGCTACATTTTCAAAGAAAATACATTTATCACAGTTCCGGCTGTACGCAACAGTGAATAACCTGGCTGTCTTTAGCAATTACTCGGGATTTGATCCGGAAGTTACAGCGCGGAGAACCGACCCGCTAACACCCGGCGTTGATTTTGGCGCATATCCGCGGTCGAGGACCTATGTGTTTGGGTTAAATGTTACTTTCTAAAATTTAAAGCTCAAGAAATGAAACCGAAATTTTTAAATATCATTCCAGCAGTCTTAGTAGTTCTTGTCCTGTTAATGACAACAGGATGTAAGAAATATTTGGACGTTCAACCCGTATCGCAGTACGATGTGCCACAGGTTTTTTCTGATGTTTCAAATGCAACAACCGCTGTTGTAGGAGTATATGATGAGTTGCAGGGAGATGCTGGTTACGGGATTCGAATTTCGCTATATTATCCATATGATTCCGATGAAGGAATCGTTTCGGGTAATCTTGACAATGGCCGCAGAGGAATTGGAAGATACCAATTGCTACTATCAAACGCGGAATTACGCAATCCTTTTCTCCAATTATACCGGGGAATTGAGAAAGCCAATCTCGTGATTGAGCAAATTCCTGCAATGGATATGTACGCCAACGGAACAGAGGCGGAACAACGCGATCTTAGACGTTTGTATGGAGAAGCTTTAACTCTGCGAGCACAGTTCCTATTTGAATTAATGAGACATTGGGGTGATGTGCCAACGTCTTTCATTCCTTCTTATAAACAATCGACCCTCTTCATTCCTCAGGCGAACCGCGATTCTAGTTATGATCGGATCCTGGCAGATTTGGCAATTGCCAAAGATCTTGTTCCCTGGAGAACGGAGGTACCTCGTAACGAGCGCATCACAAAGGGAGCAGTAAAAGCGTTGCGCGCGAGGATTGCACTGTTTCGCGGCGGCTATTCATTGCGTACAGAGTCAAAAATAATGGAACGCAGAAGTGACTACAAAACTTATTACCAAATCGCCCGGGATGAGTGTGCAGAGATAATAGCAAGAAGAGATCAACACACCTTGAACCCAAGTTTCGAGGACGTTTGGCGGAAAGTAACCTCTTTTACTATGGATCCCTTCGGTGAAATCTTATTTGAGGTCGGTGCCGGAGGGGGAAACGCAAACTCGGACAGCCGCATGGGAAACTATGACGGGCCGAGTTTGAATGCGGCTTCCCGGTATGGAGCCGGTGGCGGCGGTATTGTAATTCTACCTAATTATTTTTATTCTTTTGATACTCTTGATACGCGTCGGGATGTCACGATCACAACCTACCAGGTTACTGGGTCCTCCAATGTAAAAAGCATGCGCAGACTCGCGGAGCTAACAAACGGAAAATATAGAAGGGACTGGCGGGTTCCTCTTCTTCCGGGTACTGTGTTGAACCCGGGGTTCAACTGGGCAATTATTCGATTTTCTGACGTATTGCTGATGTTCGCTGAGGCTGAGAATGAAATAAACGGTCCGACCACGGCAGCAAAAACAGCATTGGAAGAAGTACGGAAACGTGCGTTCAAAGGAAATGAAACCAAAATCCCACTTACTCCGACAGACAAGGCGGCATTCTTTGATGCTATTGTTAGCGAACGGTACCTTGAATTCGGAACTGAAGCAATTCGCAAATATGATCTGATCCGCTGGAATCTGTTAACCACGAAACTTCAGGAAGCAAGAACTAAAATTGCACAAATCAGAGATGCTGCGGCCCCGTATTCTAGTGTTCCCCAATACATTTACTGGAAAAACAATGGCGAAGAAATACAGTTTTATGCTGCTTCTCCATTTTATCAGCCAACTCAAACACCGTCGCCCACTACAGGATGGACGAGATTAGACTGGAGGCAACATCTCACTACGAATGTGATCGACGGCTTGCCAATACACCAGGCAATGGCAAGATTTTTCACGCCAAACAAAAGCGAGTTGTTTCCATATGACCAGGCGACCATGGACGCCTACCAGGGTAAATTAAAACAAAACCCAAATTATTAACGGAAGGCAAAAGTCAGCGTAGAATGGTAAATGTTACGCTGATCTTGTTTTACACGTAATACGATCTTGAACAAAAATTACCTGTTAATATCAGTCTGTAAACTGGCCTGTTGCTCATGGTAAAAAAAATGAAAAAAACTCTTCTGATCAGCACCTGTTATTGTGCGTTATTTTTAAACGGATGTAGCCAGCAAAGAGTAAGTAATGGCGGGAGTGAAATCGAAGACAAAGCTCTCGCCTTTCCCGGAGCGGAAGGCTTTGGTCAATACACTACTGGAGGTCGGGGTGGGCAGGTAATGATTGTTACCAATCTCAACGACAATGGACCCGGCAGCCTGCGGGATGCAGTTACGAACAAGGTACCGAGCGTGATCGTGTTTGCGGTTTCAGGAACGATTCACCTAACTTCAAGATTGAATATTTCCTCCAACGTTACAATTGCTGGTCAATCAGCGCCTGGAGGCGGTATTTGCATTGCCGATCATCCAGTAGTCTTAAATGGAAATAATATCATCATCCGCTATCTGCGGTTCCGCATGGGCGATAGGTACCAGGACAAAGGCAAAGTCGACGGCGGGGGTAGTGACGATGCATTGAGCGGAACAAGAAGAAATAACATCATCATCGATCATTGTTCGGTAAGCTGGAGTACTGATGAAGTAATGTCGATATACGCAGGAGACAGCACTACCCTTCAATGGAATATCATCTCGGAGCCACTGAATTATTCTTATCATTTTGAAACAGGAGATAAAGATTTTGAAAATCATGGTTACGGCGGTATTTGGGGCGGTAAACATCTTTCAGCGCATCACAATTTATTTGCTCATTGCAACAGCCGTACTCCACGCTTCGACGGTATACGCAATTCAACCATCGAAAATGTCGACTATAGAAACAATGTAATTTATAATTGGGGACACAACAACGTGTATGCAGGTGAAGGTGGCAATTACAATATCGTAAACAATTACTATAAATATGGCCCCTCGACACAAACAACGGTGATGTACAGGGTCGCCAATCCTTTCAACAAGCTACCGGAGATCAGGTTTGGAAAGTATTATATCGATGGGAACTTTGTAGATGGCTCGCCAACTGTAACAAAAAATAACTGGTCTGGAGTTAAAATGGATAAAGGCACAGCTGTGGATGCCCAGGATGCAACCTTGAACCAGCCCTTTCCTTGTGTAGCAATACAGACTCATGGCGCTTCTGAAGCCTATGAGATAATATTGAAAAACGCCGGCGCAGTGATGCCTGCAAGAGACACGCTGGACGCAAGGATAATTAAGGATGTAATGAACCGCACAGGAAAGCTGATCGACGTACAGGGAGGGTATCCACACGGCACGCCGTATTTCGAAACGGTTGGTGCATGGCCGGCGTTAAAATCAACAACACCTCCAAAAGATATTGACCAGGACGGGATGCCTGATGAATGGGAAGAAAAGCGAAAGCTGAATCCCTCGGACAAAACTGATGCTGTAGCTTTTTCGCTCAGTAAACAGTTCACAAATGTCGAGGTATATCTGAATGAATTGGTAAAGCATCCATTATAATAAATTGAATGATGAACACGTGTTATAAATCGTTGCTGGTTGTATGCTGTCTCTTTCTCACGTCGTATGTTTTGTTTGAGAAAAGGAAGATTACGGTGTACCTGATCGGTGATTCCACGATGTCGATCAAAGAGAAAAAATATTATCCCGAAACAGGTTGGGGTATGCCATTCGTTTATTTTTTTGATTCAACCGTTACAGTAGATAATCGCGCAAAGAATGGACGAAGCACGAAAAGTTTTTTTGAAGAAAATCTCTGGCAACCAGTTGTTACTAATTTAAGTGAAGGCGATTATGTATTCATTCAGTTTGGACATAATGACGAAGTGAAAGAAAAAGTTGGACGATATACGACTTTAGACGAATTCAAAATGAATCTTCTTCGCTACGTGAATAACTCCCGGAGTAAAAAAGCAATTCCAATTTTGTTAACGCCGGTTGCCCGAAGGAAGTTTGATGAAAGGGGTAAAGTAGTTGGGACGCACGATCCATATTCTGATGCAGTTAGAGAAGTTGCCCGACAAAACAACGTACCACTAATCGATCTCGATAAAAAAAGCCAGGAGTTATTGCAGGAACTGGGCCCAGACGTTTCAAAATACTTATTCCTGCAGCTTCAACCGGGTGAACATCCCAATTATCCTGTAGGAAAAGATGATAATACACATTTTAGTGAATTCGGAGCCCGGAAAATGGCACAGATCGTATTGGCCGAAGTCAAAATATTAAACCTGGAATTAGGCGATCGAATTGTTAAGCCGTGACAGGAATTCAAGCATCTTGGAGGACGGTTACGGAGACAACATCCAAATCAGAAACTCTTGCCGTAATTACACGAATTTGCCATGAATTAATTCGTCATAACTCGTGTAATTCGTGGCGAACGAAACAAAGGCATCGTCTTGTTGTACAGAATTGATTCGTGATAATTCGTGTAGACAAGCGGCAACGATTGCGTAAACAATTAACCCCAAAGCCGCTATTACAGCGGATTTTGTACATAGAGTTTGTACATTGAAGATTCCTTGAGCGTCATAAATTTGCCAGATGAAAAAAACATGCTTGTTGATTGTTTGCCTGCTTTCTTTTGCAGCTTGTTTTGCGCAAAAAAACAAGCTGCCCGTAGTACAAGCTACACAGTTCAGGAAAGATACATTCAATATAATTAAGTATGGCGCAAAGGCCGACGGCATTACGCTTAACACGAAAAGCATCAATGATGCGATAGTTGACTGTAATAAAAAAGGAGGTGGCATTGTTCTAATACCTCCAGGGTTATGGGTCACTGGTCCGATAGAATTAAGAAGCAACGTGAATCTGCATCTCCAGAAAAATGCAGTGTTGCAATCTACCGCTGACTTTTCCCAGTACGAACTTGTAGCGGGTAATTGGGAAGGCTTGCCGCAAATGCGTAATCAATCGCCTGTATCGGCAACCAATCAACAAAATATCGCGATCACGGGCTTCGGGATCATCGATGGTGCAGGGGATGCGTGGAGAATGGTGAAGAAAGAAAAACTCACGGAAACAGCGTGGAAGAAATTACTTGCATCCGGAGGCGTGCTAAGCGACGATAATAAAACCTGGTACCCGACCGAACAGTCACTCAAAGCTTCTAAACTGAAAAATCCCGGCGAGATCAAAGCCGACAAGACTGCAAACGACTATAAGGAAGTAAAAGATTTTCTTCGTCCGAATTTACTTGTACTAGCCAACTGCAAAAAAATTCTTCTTGAAGGAGTGACGTTTCAAAACTCCGCCGCCTGGTGTTTGCACCCGATCATGAGCGAGGATATTACAATCAGGAATTTACAGGTAAAGAATCCGTGGCATGCTCAAAACGGCGACGGGATTGATCTTGAGTCATGCAAAAATGTACTGATTGAAAACAGCGTCTTCGACGTTGGCGATGATGGCATCTGTATCAAGTCTGGCCGCGATGAAGCCGGGAGAAAACGAGCAATGCCGACACAGGATGTGATTGTAAGGAATTGCGTGGTTTATCATGCGCACGGCGGTTTTGTAATCGGAAGTGAAATGAGTGGCGGCGCAAAAAATATTTACGTTGACAATTGCACGTTTATCGGAACGGATATCGGTTTGCGTTTTAAAACCACCAGGGGTCGTGGCGGGATTGTCGAAAATATTTTCATCAATAATATCACAATGAAAGATATTCCTGGTGAAGCGATTTTGTTCGATATGTATTATGCCGCGCAGGATCCTATTCCCCTTGCCGGGGAAAAAAGGGAGCCGCCAAAGGTAGAAACGCTGCCGGTATCAGAATCCACTCCGCAGTTTCAGAATTTCTATATCAGGAATGTGGTTTGTAATGGTGCGGCCAAGGCTCTATTTGTGCGCGGGCTACCGGAAATGAATGTCAAAAATGTTTTCCTCGAAGACATGGTATTGCAGGCGGAGCAGGGATTGGATTTTACTGAGGCTTCCGGCATCTCTTTGAAAAATGTGCAACTTCTGACGTCAAATACAAATCCTGTCCTGAATATCCATAATAGTAAAAATATTACGCTCGATCGTATCGGTTATAAAGCAGGTTCCGATCTGCTGCTAAATGTATCAGGGGAAAAGAGCAGCAGAATTCAGTTGATCAATACCGATGGGTCAAAAGCAAAGAAGAAACTTGAAACATCTTATGGTGCAAATGATAAGGCGGTGGTCAGCGGAAATTGAAAGGCGGTCAGACGAGGACATCAGACCGGATCATTGTCTGACCTAACAAGAAGGAACAGAATAAGAACTCACACATAGTATAGTCATGAAAAATAAAATCTCTTTTTTCTTTGCCTTCCTTATAGCGGCAACCCTTGCCAACGCACAAAGCGAGCCATGGTCCCGGCAAATGGCCCGTACCGTTATGACCATCTGGAAAGACTCCTTTTCGTTGCGCCCTGGACAGCCTGCGAGATGGAGTTACGACCAAGGAGTGATTTTGAAAGGCATTGAAGGCATTTGGAATGCGACCGGCAACGGAAATTATTTTCGATACATCCAGAAGTGCATGGATCACTATGTTCAGGAGGATGGAAGTATCCATGGATACAGACCTGACGAATTCAACATCGATCATATTAATAATGGAAAACTGATTCTATTACTGTATCAGGTAACGGGAAAAGAAAAATATAAGAAGGCCGTCGATTTGCTTCGTGATCAATTACGTCAACATCCGCGAACATCAGAAGGTGGATTCTGGCATAAGAACATTTATCCATCACAGATGTGGTTGGATGGATTGTATATGGGGCAGCCTTTCTACGCCGAATATGCGAAAGTCTTTCACGAGGATACAGCTTTCAATGACATTTCGCGCCAGTTTATACTAATGGAAAGGCATGCGAGAGATTCAAAAACTGGCCTGTTATATCATGGTTGGGATGAATCACTCCAGCAGAAATGGGCAAACAAACAAACCGGCCTCTCCCCTCATTTCTGGGGAAGAGCCCTTGGCTGGTATGGAATGGCAATGGTAGATGCACTTGATCATTTTCCCGAAAAACATCCGGGTCGGGATTCTATTATCGCTATCCTGAATCGCTTCGCGAAAGCATTCACGAAGTACCAGGATCCAAAAACAGGTGTATGGTATGATATCGTTGACATGCAGACTACACCCAGGAATTATCTCGAAGCTTCAGCATCTTCGATGCTGATTTATACATTGGCGAAAGGAATGCGAAAGGGTTACCTGCCCTCCTCTTATATGCAAAATGTGCGGACGGGTTATGATGGCATTATCAAACAATTTATCAAGAACGAGAACGGCCAGGTGAACCTGCACGGTACTGTAAGTGTCTCCGGACTGGGTGGCAATCCTTATCGCGATGGAAGTTTCGAATATTATATGAGCGAACGTGTGATTGTAAACGATCCAAAAGGAATTGGTGCGTTTATTAAGTGCGCAGTAGAGGTTGAAATGCTTCCGACATTAAATACTGGCAAAGGAAAAACTGTTCTGCTTGATAATTATTTTAATAACGAGTGGAAAAAAGACGGTACCGGGAAGATGATCCGGTACCATTACACGTGGAACGATAAGAGCAATAGCGGCTTCTCAATGTTGGGTGATATTTTTAATATATATGGCGTTAAAACTACATCATTAGAGACAGCTCCAACTCGCGACAATTTAGAGGGTGCCAGCGTATACATCATCGTTGACCCTGACACAAAAAAAGAAACTGATCAACCAAACTTTATTCAACCGGATCATGCAGCAGCAATAACAGACTGGGTTAAATCAGGTGGTATTTTGGTCCTGATGGGAAATGATATGAATAACGCTGAGTTCGAGCATTTCAACCAATTAGCTGACAAATTCGGTATGAAGTTTAATACGGATAATCAAAACCAGGTTGTCAACGATCAGTACCCACAAGGCGAGATAGGAATTCCTGCAGGTAATCCCGTTTTTCGAAAGCCGGCTAAAATTTTTGTGAAAGAATATTCGAGCATTGCTGTAAACAAACCGGCTATACCCCTGGTGAAAAAAGGAAATTATGTTGTTATGGCCACGGCCAGGTCCGGTAAGGGTGTTGTTTTTGCGATCGGTGATCCATGGATTTATAATGAGTACGTGGATGGAAGGAAACTGCCAGCCGAATATCAGAATTATGGCGCTGCTACAGATCTGGTACAATGGCTAATTAAACAATAGTCGGACAAAATGAAACTATCATTTAAAATTTTTGTTTGGCTTCTTATCTGTGTTGTGGGGTGGAAAAATGTAAACGCGCAGACCGCTGCAAAAAGAATTATTGTATCCCAGGACGGCAGCGGCGACTATAAAACGATACAGGGAGCCATCAACAGCTTAACTGATTCTGCTCCGACACCCAGAACTATCTTTATTAAAAGAGGAACTTATAAAGAAAAAGTTTACATCGAAAAGCACAATATCATTTTGGAAGGAGAAAACAGAGAGAAAACAATTCTCACTGAATCAATTGCAAGGGATGAATGGAGATGCATTCATAACGACGATTGGGGAGTTGCAAGCGTGAACATCGATGGCAATGATATCACTTTTAAGAACATGACGATCATTAACAGCTATGGCTTTGATTGGACAAAAGATGAAACCATCATTTGTCCTTCCGATACTGTAACCAGACAAAAAAGAATAGGCAGAAGCAGCCACCAGATGGCGTTACGTACAATGAAAGCAACGAGGTTCAAAGCGATCAATTGCCATTTTAAAGCGTTCGGTGGGGATACTGTGAGCCCATGGAATGTTGAAGGCGGCCTCTTTTATTTTAAGGACTGTGTGATGGAAGGCGGCGTTGACTTTTATTGCCCGAGAGGTTGGGCATATGCCGAGAATTGCGTTTTTATCACACACTCCGGAACAGCAGCCATCTGGCATGACGGATCGAGACACCAGGATTCAAAAACAGTATTAAGAAATTGTCGTTTCGATGGTTTCAAAGGCTTCAACCTCGGACGATACCACCGCGATGCACAATTTTATTTGATCAATTGTGAATTCGAAGAAAACATGGCAGACCGCGACATTTTTCTCGTACCGACAAATAATATTATCCAATGGGGACGAAGAATATATTATTTCAATTGCCACCGGAAGGGAGGTGATTACCGATGGCATGCCGATAATTTCTCCACCGCACCGGGAAATCCTGATCCTTCTACAGCTGATGCGCGATGGGTTTTTGGAAACAAATGGAATCCTGTTTCAAATTAATTTAAAATGCTCCTTTCAAAAGAAAATATCAAGTCCATTTCTCTTCATTCAGGTAATATTGCGCTCACAGAGGATTTGTTTTCGCTTCCTGAAAAAGTATTACAGTTTGGTACTGGTGTGTTGCTAAGAGGACTGCCTGATTATTTTATTGATAAGGCAAATAAACGGGGAATTTTTAATGGTCGCATTGTAGTAATCAAATCCACGGCAGCGGGAGGAGTAGATGCGTTTGACAGGCAGGATGGATTGTACACAATCTGCGTGCGAGGCATCGAAGGAGAAACCAAGACCGAAGAAAATATTATCAATGCATCAATAAGCAGGGTTTTATCGGCAAAAAGTCAATGGGGCGAAATTTTAAAATGTGCAGGCAATCCGGCAATGCAGGTCGTTATCTCAAACACTACAGAGGTTGGGATAACTCTTGTTGATGATAATATCCATGCTTCGCCGCCTGAATCTTTTCCGGGCAAGCTACTTGCATTCATGTATCGACGTTATCAAATATTTGATGGCGCTGAAGACAAGGGAATGGTGATTGTTCCTACTGAACTGATCATAGACAATGGAAAGAAGCTAAAAAACATTTTGCTTGAGCTTTCAGCCCAACATAAACTGGATAACACATTTGTTGACTGGCTATCTAATCACAATTATTTCTGCAATTCCCTGGTTGATCGCATTGTTCCTGGAAAACTGACAGATGACCAGCAGCAAATAGTGGAAAATCAACTAGGGTATCAGGATGAACTGATGATCATGTCAGAAGCCTACCGCTTATGGGCAATTGAAACGAATGAACCAAAAGTTGCACAAATAATTACTTTTAGCCAGGCTAATCCGGGAATCGTGATAGCTGGTGACATTAATGTTTTTAGAGAACTTAAACTGAGATTGCTCAATGGCTCACATACGTTCAGTTGCGGGCTGGCTTATTTGTGTGGCTTCAATACCGTAAAGGAAGCAATGGATAACAAATTTTTCCTGAGTTATATAACTGGCCTTATGCATCAGGAAATTTCGCCTGCTCTTGTTAGTAACCAAATAACCCCAGACATGGCAAGAGATTTTGCGAATAAAGTAATAGATCGATACCGAAATCCGGATATTGAGCATCAGTGGTTAAGCATTAGTGCTCAATACACTTCAAAAATGCGGATGCGCAATGTTCCCGTTATACAAAAATATTACGAACGATTTGGAACAACGCCGGAGTTAATGACGTTGGGGTTTGCGGCTTTTCTGTTATTCTTGAAAGCTGAAAAGCAATCTGACGGGAAGTTCCATGGAACTGCAAATAAAAAAAGTTACTCGATAAACGACGATAATGTCGCCATCATTGCAGACAAGTGGGGCCGGTTCGAAACAGGGGTCTTTGTAAAAGAGGTTCTTGCCGATAAAAATTTGTGGGAGGTTGATCTTTCGAAACTGCCCGGTTTCGTGGAAACGTTAACAACAATGATTCATTCCCTGCAACAAGAAGGTGCATTAGCAGTTCTTAAAAGGCTTTCTTCTCGGCAAGCCACTGAACAAGCGTTGTAAGGCTACCGGAAAAGTCAACGCCACAACTTCGAATAATCAGTTGTTCATTTTTTCTTTACGTACAATGCCTCTTCTACAACCTGCCCGTTCTCGCGAACAACCATTTTTAGGATTGTATTTTCCTTCTTCACGAATTCAAAGTTCAGATCGCGGCCTTTAATAAAAAACCTATTTTCTGCTTCGGGATATAGTGTGAAATTTTGTTGCTGAATTGATAATATCAGTGATCCACTGCCTGGCGATATCTTCATTGCACCGGTTTTCGGTCCTTCGTAGTTGCCCGCGTATTGCGCGAGGATGCCTTCGGAAAGTTTAATTTCTTTTTTGTTATTCACTTGCGGTGCCGGCCCATGATCGTAGCTAAGTATGCGAGTCATTTTCCATTCTCCATCTTTCAGGAGCCATAAATGTGTGAATTTTGCAAGACCGTCGAGCTTTTCCTGACCAGCCTGTCGAATATAAAAGACATGCTCTCCGGAGATAATGGCACCATAGACTTCTCCTCCGCGTTCCATAGGAAACACTTTGACACTTCCAGGTACAGCTTCTCTCCTCAACCGAAAATCGTTAGGACCGCACAAATTCTTCTTGGTTATTTCCAGGAGTTTTTCTAACCCGAGTGTTATGCCGCCCTTGTCATGATAAAACTCAACATCAGAAGCGATGAATTCATTATACTTCGCGGTATCACAACTGTTATAGGCTTTCCAAAAAAGGCTATCCTTGAGTAAAATTGTCTCTGATAATTTTTTCTCTGCCTTCTGACTAAACACTAATTGGGGGACCGAAGAGAGAAACAATAAAGTAAGACTTGTATAAATAAAAAGCTTTCTCATCTTTAAGTTTTCGAATTTTGCCCATCATTTTTTTTCTTCAAACGTCTCCGCCAAGACACGGATTTTTCGATCAGGCATTTCTGCGACTTCCATTAAAAAGATAACCTTTCCTTCTTTGCCTTCAATAGTAATCGTCGCGTTCCTGGCATCTTCGCCTTCCTTTACAAATTCAGCTTTTATCACCGATTTGCCATCCTTAAATGATTTCGTCCAGTTACAAGAATCGGCTTTGATGATTCCTGTCATCTTTCTTTCAACGTTGCTGGGTGTGATAATTATTTCAGTTTTATTGATCTCAATGGTGCTTTTTTCGTCCACCGTTCGTTGAACAGTATTAGCACCATCAAGGTATTCGGTTTTAGAAGAGGTCAGAATGACTGCTTTACCGCATTGCGCAAAGCTTACTTTGCCACAAGCCAACACAAGTACGACCGCAATGATTTTTCTCATAAAATAGATTAATATAATAATATACCAAATATCTATTAATGCATACTATTATGTATAATATAGTACGTCAAGCGGTAATTCGTCGCTATAAGCGGCGTTCTTGACTGATAATATTTTTCCAGGCCGCCTTGGCGACATGGGATCGGTGGGTTGATGTTGAGGGGCAGTTTAATTAGGTTCTACTTAGCTTTCCAGCCATCTGAACGGTTTTCTTTTCGATTCTTTTTTCATAGCCGGCCCCTTGAAAAATCCGGTGAATGTATATACCAGGTACCTGTACGTGATCAGGTTCTATTTCTCCGGCCTTAACTAAATATTCCACCTCAGCGATGGTTATTGTTCCGGCTTTGGCCATTGAAGTCGAAAAGTTCCGTGTGGTTTTCCGGAAAACCAGATTTCCGAGTTCGTCCCCTTTCCACGCTTTTACAATGGCGAAATCGGCGGTTAATGCGTGTTCCATAAGATATTTTTTTCCGTTGAACTCTCTGACTTCTTTGCCAATGGCTATTTCGGTTCCAAACCCTGCAGGCGTAAAAAAGGCTGGAATACCCATCCCCGCCATTTGTATTCGAGTAGCCAGCGTGCCTTGTGGAATCAACTCAACCTCCAACTCTCCGTTCAATAACTGGCGTTCGAATTCTGCATTTTCCCCAACGTAAGAACTGATCATTTTTTTTATCTGTCGTGTTTTTAATAAAAGGCCAAGACCAAAATCATCGACCCCGGCATTATTTGAAATACAAGTTAAATTCCGAACTCCTTTTTTTTCGAGTGCGGCAATCGAATTTTCGGGAATACCGCATAATCCAAACCCTCCAAGCATAATTGTATGCCCGTCCTTTATATCTACTATAGCATCGTCAGCATTGAACACGACTTTATTCATGCAATAAGATTTAAACTAAAAGTACGATCAAGGTAAATGATAATTACAATCTATTTGAGGGGAACAGGCCTATAATTGTCGGCCTTAAGTCTCTCAGCTTTTGCTGTCATTGAGTCGAACATGACCTTAGCCATATCCGGACGGCTGAGATAGTATTTGTAACTTTTGATAAAGTCATCTTTCGATGTTTTATGTATTGCAAACACCTGTTCGTATAACTTGAATTTCTCAAGTTCAATATTTTTAGAAGCGGAATCCTTGAGCTGAAATAAGGCGTTGAAGCGGTCGGCCTGTATCATATCCCATAAAATTACTTCCATTTTTTTCTTGGAAAGTATATCGTTTGGCACTTTAGTAGTGTTCGTGCACCCGCTTAAAAAAATAGTCATCATGGTTATAACGATGACTTTCATCTTAACTCCTGTTTGTATAAGTTCGCATTGGTGACATCCAGCTTCATAAGCATTTCTTGCGCTTGCCGCTTTTCTTCCGGCGGCGCTTTTTTGAATACCCGAACTATTTCATTCGCCTTACCCTGGAAGAAGAAAGGAATGACCATTGAATTCGGTATGTCGTTCTTCACGGTATTTAATAGACTAAGCGTATTCATGATAGCCGTCCGTGCGGCGGTTTCATTTTCGTACATAAAGTCCATACCTAACCGATAATAGCTATAGAACGCATCATGAATCAATGCATACCGGTTGTTTGTAAGATTTTCCATTAGCCAGTACCTGTTTCTCAATCCATCAAAGGCCCTCCAGCCGGACACGTCTCTTCCTTCGGGCGCATTGTTAACGATGAGCTGAGTTTTTTGAAAATAAGGATCACCGCCTCTCAATGTGAAAGAATCAAAATCCAATCCTAATATTATGTACACATAAAAAGCAAGCGTCGCCGAGAGGTTTGAAGCCAGGGCATCGCTTCCGCCGACCCTATTCTCATTGAATTCCAGTGCCTGATATTCGACATACTTGAAAGTCACCGCGTCATCCAAAAAATTAATCAGCGGCGTTTCGTAGGACGTGTTATATACTGGTCGGGCAGCTTGAACGGTTAACGACGCCTTGTAAATATTTGCCTCGCTGGCCTGGTTTATAGTCAAAAGAAAATTGCAGTTGACCTTTTCATTGCTCTGAAATGTCTCTGTAGTCCACTTCCGGTTATTTAAAAAGTTATTCAAAGCCGTTTGCAGGGTTTGAAATACTTTCTTATCTACCTGGGAACTTATCTGGCTTGAGTTGATCGTAATGCGCGCCTGGATTTCCTGTGCCGCTGATTGAAGATATAACGTGGTTATGAGTATTATTAATAAGTAGCCTTTACCTCGCATACAACATATTTACAATTCTATCAACGATATCTTTCGCCACTTGTTGCTTAGGTTTTCTTTCGTAAGAAATCTCTTTGCCAGATTTTTCAAAAATTGTGATCTTATTAGTGTCATAGCCGAATCCTGCACCCTCCTCATTCAATGAGTTCAAAACAATCATGTCCGCATTCTTGGTCTTAAGTTTACTCAGCGCATATTCTTTCTCATTCATCGTCTCTAAAGCAAAACCTACCAGGATTTGGCCATTGTACTTTTTTTCACCAAGGCTTTTGAGTATATCTTTCGTTTTTGTAAGTTCTACCGTTAAGGTTTCTGAGGACTTCTTGATTTTGTCAGGATGAGCATTGACAGGAGTATAATCGGCCACCGCTGCAGACATGATCGTTATATCCGCTTCAGGAAACAATTTGACGCTGGTCTGATACATCTGCTCAGCCGTTTGTACTTTATGCAGGTGAATATTCTCCTGTTCAACCTGAATTGACGATGGACCGAGGATCAGATGCACTTCAGCACCGCGCCGGGCCAATTCCTGGCATATTGCCACTCCCATTTTACCAGAGGAATGATTACCAATAAAGCGTACAGGATCGATGGGCTCAAAAGTAGGACCCGCAGTTACAAGAGCTTTCTTACCGGTGAGATCCTTTTTCAAAAAAAAATTGTCTTCAATGAAGGAGAGGATTGCTTCAGGTTCGGCCATCCGGCCATCTCCGTATAGGCCGCTTGCCAGTTCGCCTTTTTCCACGGGAATAATTTTATTTCCAAACGACTCTAACTTTTGAAGATTTGATTTTGTAGTCGGATGGTGCCACATGTCCTCATCCATGGCTGGAGCAACAACCACCGGACAGGTTGCGGACAGGTAGGTGGCCAGAAGCATATTATCACAAAGCCCGTGAGCCATTTTACCCAGCGTATTGCAACTCAGGGGAGCTATAACCATTATATCGGCCCATCTTCCCAGCATCACATGGTTCGACCATGACTCATTATTGAATAGATCTGATACAACCGGGCTCTTAGACAAGGTTGAGAGAGTAAGTGGCGAGACAAAGTCTTTAGCTGCAGGCGTCATTACCACTTTCACTTCAGCGCCAGCTTTTACCAATAACCGGACTAATAAGATTGATTTATAAGCCGCTATACTACCAGTAATAGCAAGCAAAATCTTTTTATCCTGAAACATGGTTAAAATTAAGTGTTTTCCTTTTTAATAAAAGAACGGCAATTAAACTAAAAAGGCGACAGTAAAGACCGCCGCCGAAGAAAAATTTATTGAAAATCTGTATTAGCTGAATAGATCATCTTCGTTTTTACGATAGTAGATTTTGTCCTCCAGGAACTCCTGAGTAGCCAGCAGGGAGGGATTAGGCATTCTCTCGTATGCTCGGGAAATCTCAATCTGCTCTTTGTTCTCGTGGATTTCCTCGAGGCTATCCGTATGGCTGGCAAATTCTTCCAGTTTATTGTGTAACTCTTCTTTTAAAGAGATATTGATTTGGTTAGCCCTCTTAGCAATAATCGCAATAGACTCGTACACATTACCAGTCTTCCTTTTGATTACGTTGAGGTCCTTTGTTTCTGCAGTGTTTGCAGTACTGGCGCTAATTTGTCTTCTTAACCTGCTCATTTGTTGATTGCTTTTATATTATTTTGGGATAGGTTTGAATAACGTTGTACGTCATCGACCAGTTTACTTTCTGGGAAGCGATCTATAAAATCATTGCATTCGGTGACTACTTGCTCGAATCGCGCAGCCTTCTTTTCTTCCACGCTATTATTTGCATAGAGGTAATATGATTTTATGACCTGGAACTTATACTCATCGCTTTTCCCCGAATCGGGAAAATCATTCATAAGGCTGGTATACGCGATAGCCGAAGCCCTGTAATGGCCCATGTTGTAATACAGCTGAGCGTTATTGTAATCCTTCACCTCAAGTTTCCCACGAAGTTGATCAATGATTGCAGTAGCCTCCTTGTTCCTGGCTGAACCCGGGTGGATGTTGATGAAAGTTTGCATCAACCCAATCGCTTTTCCGGTGTTGGTTTGATCCAGCTCCATTTTGGGCGATTGTTTAAAGTACGTATAGGCCCGCATATACTCCATCTCTTCTGCCTTTGGGCTCGATGGAAACACTTCAACAAACTGCTTAAAGAGGTTTTCGGCCTGTAACCAATCCTTCAGATAGTAAGAACAATAAGCATACTTATAGAAGATATCCTCAAATTTGGGATCGCCTTTATAAATGGGGAATAGCTCTTCATACAACATCTGTGCGTTGTTGTACTTCTTCTCGATATAATACTTTTCAGCCATTCTAAGCTTGTACTCATAATCGGTGCTCTTTTGCACCTTGGCAAACTTGGAGCAGGAGGTTATACTAAAAACAACAATTAAAGCTAAGAGGGCTGATCTCATAAAGATTGCGAAATTAAGGTTTTACCGGCAAATATGTAAGTATAGATTGGGTATAACAAAATCACGCGGTTAATTAAAATATAAAACCCCCGATGCCGGGGGCTCTATATTTATTTTGATAGGTTCTGAATTATCCTCTGCGTCTGAGATTCGGATGTGGAGCAGGTACCGTTGTCGGACCTTCTTCGTTGGTTCCATCTTTCAAATCAACAGTGTTACAATCACCACCTTCCTGGCCGTACTTGAAGATAAAGCGGTCAGCACCAATACCTTCTTTTTCAATCAGGTAATTAATTACTGCGTTCACCCTATCCCAGCTTAACTGTTGTTCGGATTTGCTTGAAGAGCAATATCCTACCACAGCGATCTTACAAGCTGCATTGTCGCGGATCTTTTGTGCTACGCTGGCAAGTAATGCTCTTGCATCATTGCTCAGTGTAACTGAACGACCGCTGAAGGTAATGCTTGGTAAATCACCGATGTTACAAGGACCAGTCATACTGATCAGACCCTGACGTAATGAATCGATGAACTTACAGCAATCAGGTTCTGGGCACTTACCAACACCATCCGCATCTACTGGCTGGCACTGTGTAGGTGTTATCAGTTCCTTATCCTTAGAATCAGGAACACCATCACCATCAGTATCGCGGCTAACACCATGCGTATCAACCGGAGTACCGGCTGGAGTGTTAGGCTCGTTATCGAATTGATCAGTTACACCATCGCCGTCTGCATCATCCAAAATAGGTTTTGGAAGTTTCATGTGGACAGGCTTGTTGATCTCGTTATAAGCATAGTCAAGTGGGTTCAACCACCAAAGAGGCTCAACTGATTTAGCACCCAGGTTTACATTCAAACCTACAGAGAAGAAATTGTAAGTGTCGTAGTCACGTGTTTGAGCTGTTTGTACACCAGGGCCATTCTCTTGCCACTGCTGACCGTCAATTAAATCCGTCTTCGGAGAGGAGAATTTATCTTCTACGGCAAGATTGACTTTATTAGATAGTTTAAACTGGACACCGGCTCCCACCACAAATACAGGGCGGAAAGGCTCCTGGAATACATCCGGCTGTCCCGGATCTTCTTCCGGATGTGTTTCGTAACTGTCATCCATGATATTGTCCAACTCATCACGAATGTCTTTACGATTGTCATAAGTAGGAGGAATGGCCAAAGCAGGTGCAAAATTGTACAATTGATATGTTCCGGACCCATCGTTGTAAGCATTTATCTTAGTATCGAAGATCATTCCACCGATACCACCAAATGCATAAATATTAAATCCGGACTTTGCTTTATGAAAACGTATGTTCGTCAAAGTAACTACACCTTGCAAGCTAAGTTCAGAAACATTGGTTTTGAAGTTGTAGTACACTGGTTGCGTTTGAGGGTTATAACCCTGCCATGCGCGATTTTTAGTATAGCTTCTTGAAGGGCTGAAATTTAAACCTTTTGCCCATCCCATCGTATATTCACCACGAAGAGAAAATACATATCCAAGAGCTTTTCTAACATGTAGACCGATACCAGGAGTAAATAATTTTGACCTCACGTCGCCGGATACGTTGAACAAACCGCCCTTAATTCCAATTTCCCATTGGTTACGTGGCTTTGCAGGAAACGCTTGGTTATTTGCCATGAATTCAGTGTGCTGAGGTAGTCGTTTGGCTGGTATGACAGAGGAGTCCTGTACGCGGTAGCCACTGGGTTCCTGGGCAAACGTGCTCGACACGAACAGGCATAGTAAACCGATGAACAATTGTGTGTACTTTTTGCTTGCCATAACTAAAATTTATGTGATAGATTAAGAATACGATTTGAAGGAACTGGTTGCAAAAATATCAATTGATACCTAAATTCCAAATTTTTTTAGCTAACACACATGCGCATAACTAAAAGTCTTTCAGGCATCAGAGACAAAATTCCCATATAAAAATATCTTGCCAGCGAATAAAATGCAAAGTAGTAATTTGCCGCACTATCAACTGAATGAAACTATCCCAACAAATACTGGAGAATGAACTGGTCATCTTTGAAAAGGAATTTCGTGAAGCTGTTAAAAGTCAGGTTCCCTTACTTGACCGGATTATGCGATTCATAGTAAATCGCAAGGGTAAGCAATTGCGTCCAATGTTCGTGTTATTGTCGGCTAAATTATTTGGAGAAATTAATCGATCAACATATCGGGCTGCATCATTGGTTGAACTGCTTCATACTGCAACTCTTGTACACGATGATGTAGTAGATGAATCGCTCGAAAGACGGGGCTTTTTTTCTACATATGCTCTTTGGAAGACAAAGGTATCAGTTTTGGTAGGCGATTACCTATTGGCAAAGGGATTACTGCTTTCACTTGATCACAATGATTTTCGAATTCTTCAATTGCTTTCAGAAGCGGTACGTCAAATGAGTGAAGGCGAATTACTTCAAATCGAAAAATCAAGGACACTCAATTTGAGGGAGGACATCTACTTCGAAATCATCAAAAATAAAACCGGCTCCTTGCTTGCCTCTGCATGTGCGGCAGGTTCATATTCCACTTCTCAAAACGAAAACATTGCAGAGCGAATGCGTTTGTTTGGCGAAAAGGTCGGAATCGCTTTTCAGATCAAAGATGACCTTTTCGATTATGGAAACGATTCAATTGGGAAACCGACTGGTAACGATATCAAGGAAAAAAAACTGACTTTACCGTTAATATACACATTGAACAAGGTGCCGAAACCGGTCCGCCGCGAACTTATTTACATCATTAAAAATCAAAATAAAGACACCGAAAAAGTAAACCACGTAATAGACACCGTGAAACGCACGGGCGGTATCGATTATACCCAGCAAAAAATGGTGCAATACCGCGATGAAGCGTTAACCATTTTGAATACATTTGAAAATATCACTGTGAAGAATGCGCTTGAAGAACTCGTGCGATTTACAACCGACAGAAAATTTTGACATGCAAAAACGGTGGAAAATATTGCAGGCAGACGAGCAGGTGGTCGCTCATTTACATGAGGCGCTTAAAGTGAATCCGGTTATCTGCAAGATGTTGGTTCAGCGTAACATCAACACTTTTGACGAAGCAAAACAATTTTTCAGACCACAATTGGAAATGTTGCACGACCCATGGCTTATGAAAGACATGGAAAAAGCTGTTCAACGTATCTTAGAGGCCTTCAGCGAAGGTGAAAAGGTACTTGTATTCGGAGACTATGATGTTGATGGCACGACTTCTGTTGCCTGCATGTTACGATTCCTTCAAAAGCACTACGACGCCAATAAGGTTGAATTCTACATCCCACACAGGTATAAAGAAGGTTATGGAGTGTCAAAAGCGGGAATCGATTTTGCGAATCAGAACTCGTATTCACTGATTATAGCGCTTGATTGTGGCATTAAATCGATTGACCTGATTCGCTACGCGAAAGAACTGAGCATTGACTTCATTGTGTGCGACCATCACATGCCGGATGTGATCTTGCCTCCCGCGGTCGCTATTCTTAATCCAAAACAAGTTGATTGTACTTATCCGTTTAAGGAACTCTGTGGCTGTGGGGTTGGTTTTAAACTGATAACAGCTCTTTCTCAGAGATTACAACTGCCGGATTCGGAAGTTTATGAATACCTGGACCTGGTTGCTACAGCCATTGCCGCCGACATCGTCTCTATGACTGGCGAAAACAGGATTCTTGCATTTTACGGGCTAAAAAAAGCAAATGAAAATCCAAACCTGGGTATTAAGGCTTTGAAACAATTAAGCGGATTACAGAAAGATTTTCATATCAATAACCTTGTGTTCATGATCGCTCCCAGGGTGAATGCAGCGGGACGTATGGATGATGCGCGGAAAGCTGTGCAGATGTTTGTTGCCAAAAGCTATGAAGAAGCATTGTTATTTGCCGAAATGCTCCATGATGATAATACCGATAGAAAGGAGGCGGATCAGTTGATCACGGAAGAAGCATTGTACCTGATTGCTAATAATGCAGAGCTCATCAATAGAAAGTCGACTGTTGTCTTTCAATCTCACTGGCATAAGGGGGTTGTTGGTATTGTAGCTTCGCGGTTGATCGACCGCTATTACAGGCCAACGATTGTTCTTACACAGTCGGGCGATTATGCAGCCGGATCTGCACGGAGTGTGGCTGGTTTCAACGTGTACGAAGCTATTCATCAATGCAAAGATCTTTTACTTGGATACGGAGGTCATTTTTATGCTGCAGGCATGACCCTCGAACTGGACAAAGTAGAAGCATTCCAGGTAAGGTTTGAAGAGATCGTTTCGTCCACCATTGCTCCCGAATTACTAATCCCTGAAATTGTAATAGACGCCGAAATACAGTTTTCAGATCTGAAACAAAGCTTTTATAACATTATTTGTCAGATGGAACCCTTTGGACCGGATAGTCTACGCCCGGTCTTTGTTGTGAAAAATGTCGTGGATTCGGGTTACTCAAAAATTGTGAAGGAAGAACATATAAAATTCTCTTTGAGACAACGTAACATAGTCTTTAGCGGGATTGGATTTTGCTTAGCAGACAAATTCCATTTGCTGCACTTACATAAACCGGTGGATGTTGTTTTCACGCTGGAACAAAATGAGTGGAACAATCAGTGTCATTTGCAAATGAAAGTGATTGATTTGCGATTGGCTGAATCGAGGAGTGTACAGGAACAATCAAATACTGCATCAGCGGTTTCAGTAACTAACTAGCTTCCTTAGTGGCTTTTTTCCACGGATCTTCAACAAGCTCAGGATATGAATTACCACAAATAAAAAACCCGTGAAGTCCTTTGAGACGTCACAGGTTTTAAGTTAGAGTTGAATTAACTCTACAGAAAATTAGGCTTCGATTATAATCTTGCTCTTGTTTTCTTTATTCATCAACTCAATACTCCTGTCGATAAATGTAGTGAGATCATTTCCTTTCAACAGTCCCTGAGACAACAGAGCCAGATCAGCAAGATTGCGAACGACTTTTGTTTGCATTTCCTGGTCACCCTGTTTTAATACCGATTGATAAATTGGATGATTTCCATTAACAGTGAGTGTTACTTCGTCGGGCATGTTCGCATAGAAACTTCCCATTCCGCTCATCGCCGACATATCCTTCATCCGTCGCATAAACTCGGGACGGGTGGCGACAACAGGGGGCGCCTCGGAACTAAGCCCCTTTATTTCTACTGTTACATGCAGTTCAGGGACCTGGAAATCGAACAAGCCTTTTAATTTTTCTTCTTCTTCTTTGTTCAACAAACTTTCTACCAGCTCAGCTTTATCAATCAGGTTATCTGCTATATCAGAGTCCACCCGAACAAAATGCACCTTTTCCCATTTCATCTCCATTTGATTAATGAACGCTGCATCAACCAGTGTTTCGAGCTTTACGACTTTGTAAGATTTATTCTTAGCTGCCTGTATATAGCTATGTTGTTGAACCGGGTTGGTGGTATACAAAATAACCTGCTTACCATCTTTGTTCGTTTGAAGAGCTGCGGTTGCTTCTTTGTATTCGTCCAGCGTATAAAATTTTCCTCCCTCAACATCTTCCATGATATGAAACTTATTGGCTTTCTCAAGGAATTTGTCATCCGTCATCATCCCATACTTAACAAATAGCCCGAGGCTCTCCCACTTTTCCGCGAATTCTTGTCTATCCTTATTGAAAATTTCTTCAAGTTTATCGGCTACTTTCTTTGTAATATGATTATTAATCTTTCGTACGTTCGGATCGCCCTGTAGATAACTACGGCTTACGTTGAGAGGAATATCCGGCGAATCGATGACGCCATGCAATAACATCAGAAATTCGGGGACAATATCTTTCACTTCATCGGTAACAAAGACCTGGTTGCTATACAACTGAATCTTGTCCTTTTGGATCTCGTAAGATTGCTTGATCTTCGGAAAATATAAAATGCCCGTAAGATTGAACGGATAGTCAACGTTCAAATGGATCCAGAACAAAGGTGCCTCGTGAAAAGGATAAATTTCTTTGTAGAAATTTCGATAATCTTCTGGGGTTAATTCCGAGGGCTTTTTTGTCCACGCAGGTTGTGTATTATTGATTTGAGTGCCTTCAAAGAAAATCGGCACTGGTAGAAAACGACAAAATTTTTCAAGAATACTTTTTATACGGTCAGCTTCCAAAAATTCCTGGCTCTCCTCATTGATGTATAAGACGACGTCTGTTCCCCTGGTTTCCTTTTCTGTTTCTTCAAGTTCGAACTCGGGACTTCCATCACATTCCCAACGGACTGCTTTTGCATCCTCTTTATAACTTTTGGTAAAGATTTCAACCTTCTCACTTACCATAAAAGAAGAGTAAAATCCAAGCCCGAAATGGCCTATAATATTCGCTTCGTTTTGACCTTTGTATTTTTTTAGAAATTCTTCTGCACCAGAAAAAGCAACCTGATTGATGTATTTATCAACTTCGTCAGCTGTCATCCCAATACCATTATCTGAAATGGTTAACGTCTTTTTTTCCTTGTCGAGCTTCACATCGATCTTAAGTTCTCCCACCTCGCCCTTTACATCGCCGATTGACGATAACGTCCTGAGCTTCTGTGTAGCATCTACAGCGTTACTAATCAATTCGCGAACAAAGATTTCATGATCACTGTATAAAAACTTCTTAATGATCGGAAAGATGTTCTCCGTTTGAACCCGAATCGTTCCTTTTTGCATAATGATAAATTTTACTATGGCCTACCAAAGAAGGTGCCATTAGCGAATAAGTTAAAAAAAAAGAAATTTTGTCAGGTTAGAATCGCAATGTTAGGTCAATAATTGAATTCTGACTCTGGATTTATTCCCGGACATATATTTTTGACGCTTATAGGCACGAATTTGTTGCCCTTTCTTTGCCTTTTGGCCTGATTCCCCTACCTTTGCGACCCATTTGAATTTTATTATTTTATAACCAAAAACAGGGCAATGAACAACTACGAATTGATGGTGATTTTTACCCCTGTGCTTTCTGATGATGATTACAAAGCGTCTCAGAAAAAATTCACTTCGTTTGTTAAAGAAAACGGTGGTGAAGTATTGCACGAAAAACCATGGGGACTAAAATCACTGGCGTTTCCAATCAACAAAAAGACCACTGGTCTTTATTGGGTGTTGGAATACCAAGCGCCATCCGACTTCAATGAGAAGCTGAAGATCCAGCTTCTGCGTGACGACAATGTCATGCGCCACATGTTCACCGCACTCGATAAATACGCCGTCGAGTACAATGAAAAAAAGAGAAGGGGCGTACCTACAGGAACCGAAAAAGTGGAGGCTTAATTTATGGCAAAAGCAAATGAGATTAAGTATCTGACGGCGATCAAGGCTGATAAGCCTAAGAAAAAGTATTGCCGTTTCAAAAAGATGGGCATCAGGTATATCGATTATAAAGATGCCGAGTTCCTGAAGAAATTTTTAAATGAACAAGGCAAACTATTGCCCCGTCGCATTACCGGGAACTCATTGAAGTTCCAGCGTAAGGTATCGCAGGCAGTAAAAAAAGCCCGTCAAATGGCACTTTTGCCATATGTAACCGATCTTTTAAAGTAGGAGGACATCATGGAAGTAATATTAATACAAGATGTAGATAACCTTGGTGCCGCCAACGAGTTGGTGAAAGTGCGCAATGGTTATGCCCGGAATTACCTGATTCCGCAAAAATTGGCTCTTGAAGCAAATCCTTCCAACAGAAAACAACAGGAGGAAAGGACAAAGCAGCTTCAGAAAAAAGAAGCCAAGATGCTCGCTGACTTAAACCTTGTCATTGCAAAACTAAAGGAAGCTCCTTTGAAGATTGGTGCGAAGACAGGTACCAGTGGAAAGATTTTTGGAAGTGTAACTTCTTTACAGTTGACTCGTGCAATCAGGGAACAAAAGGGATATGATATCGATCGTAAGAAAATTCATATTCTTGATGAGGTGAAAGAAGTGGGCACATATAAAGCTTCGATTGACTTTGGTAATGGCAACAATACTGAGGTTGAATTTGAAGTAGCCGGCGAGTAATTCATTCTATCTTTCGAATACATTGAAACCTGCGTTCTACGCGGGTTTTTTTCTGGTTGTATATAGCAAGTTTACATCGTAACTCCGTAAATTTCCCAGGAAGAGAATTTTTGTTCTAATAGATAGTTTTTTTCTTACCTTCATATCTGATTAATGTAGCTAGTTCTCGTGTCCTGAAGTTTTTTACCTGTATCACGGTTTCTTCGTTCATTGTAGCAACTACTGTCATAATCGGATTTCAGAACTTAAAATTTTTGTTACAATGAACATTTACGTAGGAAACCTCTCCTGGCAAATGACCGATGAGGATTTAAGAACACTTTTTGAGCAGTACGGTTCAGTTACATCCGCCAAGATTGTGAAGGATAAAGTAAGCGGCCGGAGCAAAGGCTTTGGTTTCGTTGAAATGCCTGATGATACAGAAGCGCAAAACGCACTGAGCAGCCTGTACGATTCGGAAGTCCTCGGTCGCAAAATCATCGTTAATGAGGCCCAACCAAAACCGCAAAATGGCGGCGGTGGCGGCGGATTTAAGAAAAGAAGCTTCGGTGGTGGCGGAAGCGGCGGCGGAGGAGGCTACAAAAAAGGTGGTTTTAACAGAGGCGGCGGCGGTGGCGGCTACAACAGGGATTATTAATTTACAAAAGATTATATATCTCTTCCTCTTCAGAAATCCTTTCAGCAATGGAGGGATTTTTTATTACACGAAATTTCGCGAATGTGGGGTACGAATGATCGCGAATGGACTTAACACAGCAATGACCGCGAATGGATAGCAACCGATAAACAACATCCAAATAAAGCTGCATAAAAACAGAGTCGTATACAGTTAAAAAGGAAATTGTTGTTCTCAGAACCAGCGACTGATCTGGTCATTGTTTTCTTAAGCACAATTAGAGAGAAGGCGCCCACCCTTTTTCATATTCTCTGCCCCACAATTTTTCCGCCTCTTTGTTACCCTTTATGTGCCCATTTTTAGAATCGCAGTGTAACGTAGCTCCTGTTCTTTGGGCGATATTGGCGAGGTGGCAGAGGAGTACGCTCTTGTGGCCTTCATCGATCGGGCCTGTTAGTTTAGCTTCGCCGCGAATAGTATTTACAAAATTATTCAGATGGTATAGATCGTGGTCGCCGCTGGCACTGACGGGGTTATTCGGATCGGCCTTGATATCTGATTTCACTTCTTTTACTACTTTGTTCTCGTCGTCGAATATCTTATAGTCAGCGCCTCCTGTGTTGACCAGCGTTCCCTTAGTGCCATAAATAATAAATCCTCTACCTGAACCTTCAACGGGATAGTTATTGCAGCTTCTTCCCTCCCAGGAAATGGCCTTACCCTTGTCAAATTCAAAACTCGCGACCTGAGTATCTGGTGTCTGCCAATCATCTTTGTATGCATACCTTCCTCCTGACGAAGTGACCTTAACGGGGTAATCTACGTCAAGAAACCATCTGCAGCAGTCAATCTCGTGGGTTCCATTGTTACAAGCTTCACCCGTACCCCAATGCCAGAACCAATGCCAATTATAGTGAACCAGGTTATCGCGATATTCTAGTCTCGGCGCCGGCCCCTGCCATAGATTGAAATCGAGCGTACCTGGTGGCGGCACTTTTTTCCCCACCCCAATTGGTTTTCTATTGTTCGTATACCATGCTTTTCCAAAGTAGACGTCGCCAATAATGCCTTCTCGTACTTCCCTGACGGCATCGATGAGACTTGGAAACGAACGACGCTGGTTACCCATCTGTATGAGCTTTCCATGTTTATTCATCGCCTGGATCAACAACTCGCCTTCATAAGGATTATGGCCGCATGGCTTTTCTACATAGACATGTTTTCCATTGGCTACTCCTAATAAAGCAGCTGGAGCATGCCAATGATCCGGAGCTGCAATGACGAGAGCATCAAAATCTTTCTTTTGAACAAGTTCACGGATGTCTTTTGCGATTACCGGTTTTTTTACTGCATCCTTGAAAGGCTTCAATCCGTTTTCAATTGCTTTCGCTTCTACATCACATAAATAAGCCACTTCCACATTGGAAAGTTTCGCAAAAGAGCTCGCCAGGTATGCTCCACGGCCATTGACACCCATCACACCAACGATCACTTTATTACTGGGAGCATTTTTTCCGAAGATGGGAAAATTGAGAATGGTAACTCCTCCGGTTAAGACGGATGCGTCTTTTATAAAATCTCTTCTTTGCATAACTATTTGCTTAGGATAATTAAATTTTGACCGTCGAGAATCGGCGGAAATTTTATTTCAAAGTCTTTAGCTTGATGCTGCGAAAACTGACAGCACTTCCATGATCTTGCAACAGAATATGGCCTTTCGGTGCTTCACCAAAATTTGGCCACACCTTGTACTTGCTAATTGCGACCGAATCACGGAAAGCTTGTGAGCCACGTTCATATTCTACTACCTTGATGCCGTTCAAATAATGTTCTACGAGATTGTTGGGATAAACAACAATACGCCCATGATTCCACTGGCCAACAGGTCTTAAGAACCTTTCCTGCTTGTTTGCTTTGATCAAATCATACAATGAAGCCAGTGTGCGATTCCCATCTCTTCCTGCCTTCGCATCCGGATGTAGTTTGTCATCCAATATCTGGTATTCGAGTCCAATTGCTGATCCTTTGCTGTCTTCTGCGAGTGTTACAAAATACTTCACTCCACTATTCGCACCGGCCGCATATTTAAATTCGAAGCTCAGGTCGAAAGCGCCGTATTGGTCTCGTGTTACAATATCACCTCCGTTGGCTGACTCACCCCCATTGAAAGGCAGAACATTAATCGTTCCATCCTTGATCTCCCACCCTTTTGAGGGGAAACTGTCCGAACCTGCCGAACGCCAACCCTTAGTTGAATTCCCATCAAACAATAGCTGCCATCCATTTTTTATTTCGTATTTAGTAAGGCTGTTCGGAATGAGATTGACCACGTACATCTCTTTTGGGATAGCCTTTGGCTTTAGGTTCGCCACTTTGATTCGAATATTCTTCCAATACATTTTTTTCCCGACCTGCTCAGGCTTACCGATACTGTGAACCTGGAGCGCGATAAACCCTTCTTCAGTCAGGGTGTCAACAAGGTATCCTGTCAATGTTCCGTTTACCCATGTTTTGATTGTATTGCCAATACTTTCTATTCTGATTTTATTATAGACGCCATGTTTGAAAGCACTTTGTCCTTTCGGATTGAATGTTAGCGGGTAAAGCCATCCTCTTCTTGATTCATCATAAATACCGCCAGTCCACTTTCTCGAGGAAGGATCGAGTTCAAACTGGTAACCATAAACGAGACCTTTTCCTTCACGCCCCGCTGAATCATATTGGCTTTTGAACTGAACGCCCGAGTTTATTGTCGTGTCCTCCAGCCTTACATCCATCTCAACTATAAAATCTCCGTATTCTTCTTCTGTAACCAGGAAAGTATTTGGTGATGACGGCACTGTTATACCTACGATTGCCCCGTCTTCGATCTTATATTCTGCAGTACCAGCCAGTTTTTTCCAGCCTGTGAAGGATTTACCGTCGAACAAATTTTTCCATCCCTTTTCAGGTCCCTGTGCATTAAGAATCGTAACTACAAAAACTAAACAAATTGTAGTGGTCGCTTTTTTCGCAAGCATGTTTGATTATATTGAAAGATTATAACCAGCTTTCCATTGTGAAACTCCGTCTACTGATTTAATGGAAATATTTTATTTTAAAGTTAGTGCACTATTTAATCAATTGATAAAACCGTGTACTCATGGTATCGTGTATCGAGCCGTTCTTCGCCTTATACACGAAATGCGCTGCCAAGTCTTTTCTATCCTCCACGAATTTGATTGCCTTCTCAAGACCCATTACCATTAATGCATTATCCAAAGCATCGGCAGTCATCGCATCCTTTGCATAAACACTTACACTGATTAATTCGTTTTGCACAGGATAGCCGGTGCGCGGATCAATCAGGTGGGAAATTCTCTTTCCTTGTGATTCATAGTACCGCCTATAATTGCCTGATGTTGTAATAGCGCCCTGATCAATAGTAATGACCTTTTGCATGATGCGACGTTGAAATTCATCGTCGCCAGGTGTTTCAATACCAACCTTCATTTTTTCGTTGTCCGGCTGTTTTCTTCCCTTTACTCGTATCTCACCTCCCAATTCTACCATATAGTTTAAAAGAAAATGTTGATCTAACAATCCGGCGATAACATCAACTGTGTATCCCTGAGCGATTCCATTCAAATCGATCTGGGTACAGGATTTTTTTTTGACGATCCTGTTGTCAAGTACTTGCAAATGTTGAGAACCGACACATTCCTTCAATGAACGGATTGCATGAGAATCCGGAAGCTCGGTAATCGGCTTTGCACCAAATCCCCAGGCCTGAACAAGGGGCTGAACTGTTACGTCAAATAGGCCCTCTGTATCGCGAAAAGTTTTTAGTGATTTATTTAATACCGCAAGAAAATGATCATCAACGATAATTCCGGAATCAGAATGATTGAAGCGGTTAATGAGTGAATATGGCTTGTATAAAGAAAGCGAACTGTCAATCCTGTCGATGATGCTGTCAATCTGTTTCTTTGTAACGACACTATCCAGTGAATAGTAAATAACCTGGTATGTGGTTCCCTGGCCCTCCCCCGTAATCAGAAACTTCCTTACCGTGGGCCGCCTACCAGCGGCTATACAACAAATAGCAATAAAAAATGCAATCGTGAGCCTCACCAAACAAATGTAAGGATTGGCGAAAGAAGAAATTCAACAAACAACAAAATCGTTTTCGTAAGCAGGTTTCCCTGTAATATTGAATGACCACCATTCGTCCATCTCAAAACGAGGATGTCCTCTGCCAAGAGAGTGGACATAGGTGAATAATAAATGTTGCGGGCCTTTATTTTTCAGCGTATGTGTCAGCGACGCCACCTATTCCATATATAAGCCAACTGTTGCCAGATAACGGCCTGTTACCAGATGCTTCTTTGCATACACCCGGCGCCATCGTTACTTTTACGACTCAATTACGATATATGAAAAAAATTATCTCGCCTGCAGTTCTATTCTTTTCCATTTTATTTTCTGCCTGCAGCCCGCTGACTCCTGAGAAATACTTTGATGTCGCTGTTTTAAATTCCAACTTCCTCGTAGGCTTCGCTGAAAACGGGCAGTTGAGAGAGTTGCAATCACCGTCCATGAAAATGTCAGAAAAGGATGGTAAAGTGGTTGTCATGAATCGCAGTGAGGCTATAGATACCAAGATTCAATTCGTAGAAACAACCCTGGCAAAATTGAAGACATTGAAAATTACAGAAGACTCAAAAGAGATCTTAGAAGCTTCCCGGCCCTTATACGAGTATGTTTTACCGGTATACAAGAAAGAATATCGGGAACTGGCAATGTTGTATGACAAAAACGCGCCAAAGGAAAAACTAGATGCCCAGGCGGAATTGATTCGCAATAAATATTACACACGATACGAAGAACT
>DAINQQ010000013.1:0-44849 GCA_036742645.1 Flavitalea sp. | reverse complement strand
AGAAGCGGGTACGCAATCAGCATCGGTTAAAAGAACGATCTCATGCTTTGCTTCCTTGATCCCCATCGATAACGGATATTTTTTTCCAGGAATTCCTTTCGCTTCCTGCGATAGCGTTACGATGTGAAGAGTCTTAAACGTTTTCAGAAATTCTTCGAGCAGGTACTTCGTCTCGTCCTGGCTGTTGTGATTAACTACAATGATCTCATGTGTTGTGGGATAGGTTTGCACCAACAGCCCGGGTAAATTTTTTGCCAGGTTTGGGGCGTCATCTTTGGCACATACGATTACACTAACAGGATGTTGCTGTGATTTGTCCTTCGTCTTAGGTTTGAAGAGAGCAACCCGCCGGAAGAAAAACCAATGATAAAACAATTGTATTATACTCACGAGACAAAAGGCATAGAACAGGAATTGCCACCAATGAGTAAACAACTTCAATAAATCCATATTTTGCTACGGTTTAGGCATTAACCAGCGCTATCCGCGAAAATAGGCTGTCTGCAACGATTTCATATGATGGTAGAGAACATGTGAATAATTATGGTTGATGTGCTAATTAGATATGCTGATATGCTGATGTGCTGATGAAAAGTAATATTCCTATTGCAGATCGAGGTAAATTGCGCCTTCTAAAAAGATTGTTGTTTACGATATATTAGCATATCAGCACATAAGCAAATTAGCACATTAAAACTCATGGCTGCTCTAACATTTGAACTACAGGTAACCGATCAGAATTCGAAGGCGAGGATAGGAAAGATTTCAACAGATCATGGAAATGTCATGACTCCCGTTTTTATGCCGGTTGGTACTGCAGGCAGCGTGAAGGCTGTAACACAGGAACAGCTTCAAGAGGATGTGAAGGCCCAGATTATACTCGGAAATACCTATCATTTGTACCTAAGACCGGCATTAGAGGTGCTTGAGGCGGCAGGAGGATTGCACCGGTTTAATGGATGGGATAAACCAATTCTGACTGATAGTGGCGGGTATCAGGTCTTTTCGCTTGCTGGAACCAGGAAGATCTCTGAACAAGGTGTGCTGTTCCAGTCACATATTGATGGCTCAAGGCATTTATTTACCGCTGAGAATGTAATGGATATTCAACGGACTATCGGCGGCGATATAATCATGGCTTTTGATGAGTGTCCGCCTTATCCCACGGACTATACATACGCAAAGACGTCGATGGCGCTCACCCATCGCTGGCTTGACAGGTGTATCCAGCGGTTTAATAGCACTGCTGACAAGTATGGATACACTCAAAACCTTTTCCCGATTGTACAGGGAAGTGCATTCAATGATCTCCGTCAGGCTTCATGTGATTATGTTTCTTCAAAAAATGCGGTAGGAAATGCCATTGGTGGCTTGAGTGTTGGGGAACCGGTGGAACTCATGTATGAAATTTGCGGATTGTGTTGCGAACAGTTGCCCGCTGCAAAACCACGGTACCTGATGGGCGTTGGCACTCCGTGGAATATTCTCGAATGCATTGCGCTGGGCATTGATATGTTCGATTGTGTGATGCCTACCAGAAATGGCAGAAATGCCATGCTATTTACCTCTAAAGGGATAATTAATATCGATAATAAGAAATGGGAAAAGGATTTCTCCCCAATTGATGACGGCATCGCATGTGAAATGAGTAACCATTACAGTAAGGCCTATCTAAGACATCTCATTAAATCAAAGGAAATTTTGGGGTTGACAATTGCGAGTGTACACAATCTGGCATTTTATCTTCACCTTGTAGCGGAAGCGCGCGCACATATTTTACAGGGAGATTTTGACAGTTGGAAGAATGAACAGGTTTCTCTCCTCCAAACCAGGTTGTAAAGTTTTTGCCACGGATTACACCGAATAACACAGATTGATCCGTGTAACCCGTGGCAACTTATTTATTATAACAGCATCCAGTTCTGGCATTCCGTTCACTGTTAAAACTGGTATCCTTTGGTGCAATTTCAATTACATTTACCGCACAATCCGCAAGGACAAATGAAAAAAATTGACTGGTACATACTGAAAAAAATGTTTTCCACGACCATCTTTATGGTTTTGATATTTTCAGTCATTGCCGGTATGATCGATGCCAGTGAAAAAGCGGAAGAATTTGTAAAAGCTGGGGTATCCGCGTACTATATTCTTACAAAATACTACGCAGGATTTATACCCTTCATTATCTCGCTGATCTTTCCTTTAATGGTTTTTATTGCAGTAATTCTTTTCACTTCCAAGATGGCTGGTCGCTCGGAGATCGTCGCAATTCTGGCCGGAGGGGTTAAGTTCAACCGGTTTCTACGGCCTTATGTGATCGGCGCTGTGGTGTTGGGCGGTATTTTCTGGTATACCTCGCAATACCTGATTCCAAAAGCCAATGTCTTAAGAGCGAGTTTTCAGTCGAAGTACATTGACAGCAAAAGTTCCTATGAGGTTGGGCAGTATTTAAGTAAGGGGAGTAATTATTATATCCGTATTGATCCCAATACATTCGCTGGTTTACGCAACTACGATACGGCCTCAAAAACGGCTTATGGTGGTTTCTTTATGGAACGTGTTAAAGGCACGCAGGTCGTTTACAACATGCGCGCGGATAATTTGAAATGGGATACTGCAACAAGAAAATGGAAACTCGAAAATGTAGTTGAGCGAAAGATCAATGGCCTCGATGAAGAAATTAAAGTAATCCCTTCGATGAACATTGTGTTGAATGTAAATCCAAGCGAGATCAAGCCCGATAAATATCTGAAGGATAGAATGACAACTCCTGAACTGGCAAGGTTTATCAAAAGAGAGCAGCTTAGAGGAACCGAAGGATTAAACGATTACCGTGTGGAACGTCACAGGAGAGATGCCACACCGGTTTCCGTAATTTTGCTTACGATTATGGGGGCAGTGATCGCTTCGCGCAAAACACGCGGCGGAAGTGGATTACATATAGCTTTAGGCATAATCCTGGCGGCAATTTTTGTTGTGATGGATAAATTCTCTCTTACATTTTCTACCAAAAGCGATCTGCATCCCATGTTGGCCGCATGGGCTCCAAACATAATTTTCACCTTTGTGACTGTGTTCCTTTACCGCCGCGCCCCGAAATGATTTTTGACTTAACGAAGACCGTTGAAGGACCACCGACGACAGTCGACTGCAAACAAAGCCCTATTCAAGTCGGCGATGTTTCACATTCTAAGTCGTCTTTTTCACTGACAAATAGTTGAATTTATACCGTCGGTGGACCGTCGTCGGTAGAGGGTCGACTCATCACCCTTAATAACTTTTATACTTGCCCTGTTTGTTTTAACTTTAATCCTCCAAAACTTTTTCTCCATTTATAGCATATAACATCATGGGAATTTTAAAAGACCGGTTTAAAGCAAAGTCTGATGCAGCATCTACCGAAATCAAAGAATTATTAAAAGAACATGGCTCAAAAAAAATTGGGGAAGTTCAATTGTCGCAGATTTATCAGGGTATGCGTGGAATGACTGGTCTTGTGAGTGAAACGTCCCTGCTTGATTCGCACGAAGGGATCCGGTTTCGTGGCTTTTCAATTCCCGAGTTACAGGCGCAATTACCCAAGGCAAAAGATGGTTCAGAACCGTTGCCGGAAGGGTTGTTTTACCTGATGCTCATTGGTGAGCTTCCGAACGATGAAGAGGCTGCTCATATTACGTCTGTATGGCAACGGAGATCTCATGTGCCAAATCATGTCTTTGCGGCAATCGATGCTTTGCCTGTTGCGACGCATCCTATGACGATGTTTGTTACCGGGATCATGGCCTTGCAAACTGAAAGCAATTTCGCGAAACGGTATGCGGAAGGCATGAACAAAAAAGAATATTGGGACGCGGTGTTCGATGATGCAATGGATCTGATTGCGCGGTTGCCGAGGGTTGCCGCCTACATATATCGCAGGAAGTATAAGAACAACGACCATATTCATCCGAATGGATTGCTCGACTGGGCGGGTAATCTCGCGCATATGCTTGGTTATAATGATGAAAGTTGTAAGGAATTGATGCGGCTTTATATGACCATTCATGCCGATCATGAAGGAGGAAATGTTTCCGCGCATACTACTCACCTCGTGGGATCTGCGCTAAGTGACCCATACCTGTCACTAGCTGCCGGCATGAACGGACTGGCCGGTCCGTTGCATGGATTAGCTAACCAGGAAGTGATCAAATGGATCTTCGATATGCGCAGTGAACTAAAAACCGACAAACCATCAAAAGAGGAAATTGCTGAATATGTACAGAAAACATTAACCGAGGGTAAGGTAGTTCCCGGCTATGGTCATGCGGTGTTACGTAAAACTGACCCCCGGTTTACCGCGCAGATGGAGTTCGGCAAAAAACATATGCCGGATGACCCTCTTGTACAAACAGTGTGGAATATATATGAAGTAGTACCTCCGATCTTACAATCTTTGGGAAAAATAAAAAATCCCTGGCCTAATGTTGATGCGCATAGTGGCGCCTTGCTTGTACATTATGGACTGAAAGAATACGAGTTTTATACAGTATTGTTTGGTGTTAGTCGCTCACTCGGTGTACTGGCCAGCCTCATTTGGGACCGGGCTTTAGGCTTCCCCATTGAAAGACCGAAGTCTGTGACGACGGAAGAAATTAAGAAGTGGCTGAAGGGAGAAGCGGAGATTTGGGGAGAATAGTGGAGTCGGGAGTCCGGGAGTGAGGATTGAAAGAAGTTATCTTCCACACTGACTCCTGACTCCTGACTGACTCCTGACTCCCGACTGGAACTCAGTTTCCTTTAATCCTTTCGAAAAGTGACTTGAAAGCCGCGCGGTCCCAGTTCGCAAATCTTCCACGTTGAACAACTATATCATTCTGGTCGGGATATTGTAGAAAGTAATGAAAAGAAAATCTTGCTCTTGGATCTTTCCAACCTATCATCTGTCCAAACCGGAGATCATTAAAGACTAATGTGTCGTTCCATTTTTCAATCGTATAATACCCTTGTGAAAAGCGTATAAGGTTTAAGAAGTCCCTCGTTAGCTTGATGCTATCTGTCAATAATGTATTCCGCGGGAAATATTCAAAATGTATTATCGGTTTCCTATCAAACACTGACCGATACCCGATATTAAAGCCTGAATCGTTTTCTGCTACGATGAACCATAGTAAATTATTCAAAGGAGTCGGAGTCGTGAAATACCTGGTATGTTTTATCTGCTGCGTCGTGAGCGCTTTTGCTACATCTCTTTCAACGATGACCTTGTTACCAACGCTGATCAGTAAATAAAGCAAGCACATTCCTAAACCGAAAAGTGACCAGGCCTTTCTTTTTTTTCGATTCTTTTTGATGAATAATAAGGCCACAAAGGCAATGCCTATCCATATTGAAAACAACGGCTCCGCAACAAATAATGTATGAAACGAGAAGCGTATATGCGAGAACGGTTCAAACCATGCAGTTCCGTAGGCATTGAAAGCGTCCAGAAATATGTGAAGCAGAATTTCAGTTCCAAAAAAGAGTGTCCACTTTCCCAGCGAAATATTGTGCGGTCGGTGCCATCTTTCTGCAAGCAAGGCCAATATTGGAGTTAATAAAGCTGCAAACAGCAGCGAATGTGTAAATCCACGGTGGGCTAGCAACTCATTGGTGGTATCCATCCAGAATCCCGCAATGAAATCAATATCCGGAAAGCTTTGTGCCACCGCTCCCCACAACATAGCCTTTCTACCAACTTTACCTCCAACAAAAAGTTCGCCGATGCAAGCGCCTAAAGCTATATGGGTGATGGAATCCATTTTGTTAATTACGAACTTTTAGAGGTAAAGGCAAACGCGAGTTTCATTAGAACAGTCGTAACAGTATATGAGGTCCAAAGCCTGAATCGATTGAAGCGATTGAGTTTTTTTACATAAAGTTCCTCCGGAACAGGCTCAGCATAATCATTAAAAATCATCTCCAATTGTTTCTTCACCTCTTCACAAAATTGCGCATGTGCTATCTGCATATTTGTTTCGATACTGGTATACTCGCTAAGATGATTGAAGTTAAAAGATCCAACACTCAAGATCCTGTCATCAACCATCCAAAGCTTGCCATGCAATATTCTTTCGGGAAATTCGTAGATCTTCATATCGTGTTTAAAGAAAATTCTATAGAAGAAGCGCGTCGCATTCCTTACAATTGGAATATCAGATTTTCCCTGCAAATAGAGTTGTATACTAATTCCTTTCCTCGAAGCGCTTTTGAGTAGGGAGATCAATCTGAAAGACGGAATGAAATAGCTGCAAATAACAATAATGTCTTTTTCAGCATGCCTGATAGCCTGCTTAAAATGATAATTGATTTTGTTCTTTCGCCTGAACCAGTCACTGTGAACTACACAGGCCGGATATTCCCCCGTACCCTGAACATTCTTTTTGAGCCGCCTTATTGAATCTGGTATGCGGTCGGGATAGTACATCCTTCCGCAAAGCCTTTGCAGGCCTACTACAACTGGTCCGGAAACATATAGACCAAAGTCGAGCCACGGAAGATTTTTGTCATCACCCCTGTATTTATCAGAAATGTTTATCCCGCCAATGATCGCTGATTGTGTATCTACCACGGTAATCTTATGGTGCAATCTTCTTCCCGCACGGAACTTTAAAAAAACGATCGGAGAGAATCGCCTGCAGTGTATGCCTGCGCCTTGCATCTGCCTGATTCGTTTTGTCGTTAATGCTTTTGAGCCATATGCATCTACCAAAACATACACTTTTACGTCTCTCTTCGCGGCTTCTTCCAATGCTTGTATAACCATGTTGCCTGTGCCATCGGGATCAAGTGTGTATACCTGCAGATAGATCAGTTTCTGCGCATTGTGTATTAATTCCAGTAGCGTTGTAAAATATTCCTCACCAGATTGAAGAAATCTAAGGTCTGTTGCTTTATTATAATTAATTTTTTTGGAGCTTTTTTTCATCTATAGGAAGCGCTTATTGAAAATTTATAAAAGCTGGTGCCTTCAATGCTGAAATGTTAAAGCGGAAATCTGTAACTGTTGTCACTTCAAACCATAGAGATTTCACGGTAAGAGGGGGAGAAGGATAATAATTGATCGCCAGCTTCAGGGTGTTTAGCGGGAGGTTCTCATTCCGTACTCTCACTCCTATGCCCATTCCGGAATATAATCTCGATTTAAGAATATTTTCGTTTTTGTCAGCCAGGAAGGAACCCTGGAACGATCCAAAGAAGTTAAATTTGAAACCATACACTTTCCAGGCGCTATACAATACTGTTTCGGATCTGAGGTTTACTCGCTGGTATCCGTTAATGCGCGTGTCCTTGTATCCCCAGATGCCACGCTCCCAATTTATATTAAGCGGTTTATAAAAATGATCATTAGGCGACATTAGAAAATCTATTGAAGTGAATTGCCTGAGGTAGCTTTTTTTCAATTTAAACAACCGGCTATAATGATTAACTGCTACATGAATCACTGCATCCTCGGCGCTTTTATATTGCCAGAAATTTCCCACACCCAGTTGGGTGTGTAGTAACGCCGACCTTTTGATAGACCAGAATTTCTCACCTTCCACGCCTGCATATAAGCGCTTTCTTCCAATCCAATTTTCTTTTCCTCCAGTCAAAGCAATAGTATATCCGAGGGGAATATCCTCAGTTCTGCCGAAACCAAAGAAATGGTGTGTTTTGAAAAATTGCTGGCGGAATATCACGAATTGACCAAGCCAGAATCGGCGGTTGTTATAGTAAGGATCTTCTGCGAATATCACCTGTGTGGGTCTTTTGCCGAAGTGAAGATGATAATTTCTTGCAAGGATCGCTAAATTCGGCTGAGATCTTTCTGTTCCATCTTTCCGAAACTGGTTTCGAAAGTTGTAGCCTGCCCAAACATCAGAAACCTCGTATTCGTAATCACGATAAAGGCCAATTCCCTGGTTGTGTATATTGATGGAATGATTGCGTGAAAAAGTGAGGCCACCAACAAGTTTGGCCGTGGTACGATATAAAGGACGGTTCATTGAAATATAATAGGATCCTTCGTATACACCGGTGTCCAAAGGCATATAGTTGTTTAGTGTGCTGTAGCCGATAGATCCATCAATTAAAGAACCAGCAATATTGTACTTCGTATACCTTACTTCCGTATTCCAGGTAGGATTATAATCGTTGCGCCATAGCACACCAACCTGGAGTGCCTGGCCGGCTCCAAACAGATCGTTATTGTAAACTCGTGCCGCGAAGGCCGATGTAGTCAATTTACTAAGAGTGAACCCATATTCAAAAACGTCCTTAGTAACTACCTCGACGTCTACAGAGTCGCCTGCAAACATCGTATTTACAATATTCAGCCTTGCATCCTGGATAAAAGGCAAGCTCCGGAGATATCGCTCGTTGTCAGCCAAATTATAAGGATTCAACTTGTTATTCTCCCGGAAAAACAATGACTGCCTGATCACCCATTCACGTGAATCGTAATGAAGACGGTTTGCAATCCTGAGCAGTTTCATAGAGCTGGAGAACGTGGTGTCGTTAATATCTCGGGGACCGAAAACCTTTACTCTCCGGAAATATATCTGCCGGATCACCTTGCCGGTATGGGGTGAAAAGATTTGTTCACTCTTTTGCACACTATTATCTTCCGGGATGATCGAATCATTTTGCCGGCTAATTTTCTGCAGAACTGAATCGCGGTAACGCCGGTACATTAGCGAATCCATGTATCGCCCTATTTTCCGGAATATGGATGGTTCAGGAACTGTGTCCTTTTCCTGATAGCTTCTGCTCTCCCGAAATAATCTTTCGGCCTGCACTTTCTGATATGTACAACAAAGCATAAGCAGGCAAAAAAGTATTTGAACGCTATATTTCAAGGGGTTAATCATGAATCATGTAATCGGTACAAATTGCATACCTCGGTATACAATTTAAGCTCCTTACCATATCGGTCCCCGGTAAGATATGCAAGGTTAATGAACTTTTCATGCGGTAAAAACGTCTATATTTGCACTCCCTCCAAACGAGGGAAATCGGTTTGAATTGTACGGAAAGTCACTTCCGGGGCAGTGTGCAAATTCGCAAAGTATTTAACAGCAAAGGGAATTAGCTCAGTTGGCTAGAGCGCCTCGCCGTTGGCGCGGTGACAAGAGTTGCAAAAGCATAGAATGCAACATATCCGTCAGCAAAATGATGATGAAATATATTTAACAACAAATGGGGAATTAGCTCAGTTGGCTAGAGCGCTTGCATGGCATGCAAGAGGTCACCGGTTCGAGCCCGGTATTCTCCACTAAAGCAAAGTGTATAAAAAAGGATGTTGGTAAGGCATCCTTTTTTGTTTAGCGGTTTGAGTTACAAGATGGTATTTACGATGCATGTAAAAAATAAAATCAGGTGGACAACAGCCGCGTTCTTTTTTTTCTCGGGAATTATTAGCTCAACATGGTCATCAAGGATACCTGATATTCAAAGGCAACTAGACCTGTCGAATGGAGAATTAGGCGGTGTTTTGTTTGCCATTTCTGCGGGTTTGGTGCTGGCACTACCGATATCAAGCTGGCTAATTGCAAGATATTCTTCAGAAAAGATGATGACAGTATCTACCATTATCTTTGCCGTCCTTATTTCATTGCTTGCTGTTGCTTCCTCTGTTTACCTTCTCGTTTTACTACTTTTTCTCTTTGGGGCTTTTCGGAACCTTGTCAGCATGTCTGCCAATACGAATTCAATAGAAGTTCAGGCGCTATTTCAAAAGCCCATCATAGCTACATTTCACGGGATCTGGAGCATGGCATGTTTTGTGGGGATTGCTATCGGCGCATTGATGATATCAAAAGGCGTCCTACCGCTGTGGCACTTTTTAAGTATAGGGCTACTCATCATCATCGCGGTTTTAATTTTTAAGAGAAAAGACCGTCGAGCGATTACAGATTTGGAAAAAAGGGCTTTCTTCGTCAAGCCCGATCGCTACTTATTTTTACTTGGGTGCGTTGCTTTTTGTGCTATGTTTTGTGAGAGTTCAATGTTCGACTGGAGTATTAATTATTTTGATAAGGTGATTAAAGCCGATAAGAATTACATAACCTTTGGCTATAGCGGTTTCATTATTATGTTGACTGCCGGAAGATTGTTCGGTGACAGGTTCATAGAAAGGTTCGGACCCGTGAATGTTTTATTGTTCAATGGTTTGCTTATGACTACGGGGATCATCATTGTCATAAGCTTTCCATTTGTTTTGTCTGCCAGTATAGGGTTTTCCCTGATTGGATTAGGTTCTTCCATCGTTGTGCCGATTGTGTACTCTCTTGCTGGCAAATCTTCAAAGATGTCTGCCGGTTATGCAATCGCTTCTGTTACGATGATTGGCTATATCGGTTTTTTGTCATCGCCATTAATCATCGGGGCGTTGTCAGATAAATTGGGGATGCAGACCGCTTTTGGGATACTGATTCTGATTGCTCTTGGTGTTTCGATGTTGGCAGTCCGACTGAAAAAGTTTAACACGGATGGCGCGAATTAGAGCGAATTATCACTAATATAGAGCCGGCACCGAAAAGTGCTACGGCATCATTCTATCGGTGATTCATTTCTATTACCGGGCGTATGGAGAAATTTCCTGGAGCACATCGCGAGCGTTAGCCCAAGCATACTAGAAATCATAATGGCTGCCGCGAGTGGAAAAACGGTTTTAATATTCAGCACACCAACAAATACGGTAGCCAGAGATCCAAGTCCCATTTGTATAAATCCAAGTAGCGCAGAGGCGCTTCCTGCGTTTTGTTCGAATGGTCTCATGGCCAATGCTGATGCGTTCGGCATAATCAGTCCAACAGAAGAAAGGTATAAAAAAAGCAATCCGGTCGTTAGCCAGAAATTGTCGATGTTAAATAAACTTACTATCAACAGCAATGTGCCGAATACGTTTTGAAAGATCAAGGAGCGCTCGATAAGGCCTTCGCTTTTATAGCGCTTCAATAATAGGGTATTTACCTGTGAGGCCAGGATGAGACCAGACGCAAGAAACGCAAACAGCAATCCGTATTGTTTTTGACTTAGTTTGAAATGTTCCATGAAGACACCTGGAGAGCTCGATATGTGGGCAAACAGGCCTGCAAACCCAAGCCCTCCCAAAAGTGCATAGATTACAAAGTAGGATTCGCGCAATACAGAACCGTAATTTTTCAAGACGGAGGAAATATGTAAGGAATACTTTTTATCAGGTCCCTTACTCTCAGGAAGGGAAAATGCAACGCCCACAAAAATGACGATAATGAGTATGGTAAGAACGAAAAAAATGGAAGTCCATCCAAACGCAATCGTCAGCCAGCTTCCAATTGACGGCGCCAGCATTGGCGAGGCGCTGAGAACCAGAATTAGAAAAGAAAAGATTTTTGCGCTTTCCTGCAGAGGAAAAATATCTCTCACCATTGCGGTGGCGGAGATCGTTGCTGAGCATGCGCCGATGGCCTGCACAAAGCGCAACGCAATCAATGTCTCGATAGAGGACGCGTAGGCGCAACCGATGGAAGTGATGCAATAAAGAAGTAATCCTGCGTACAAAGGTCTTTTCCTGCCAAACCGATCAAGAAGAGGTCCATACATCAGTTGTCCCAATCCCATACCGATAAAGAAAGAGGACAACGAAAGCGCTACCGTACTAACGGTTGTATTCATCGATCGCGCAATATCCGGGAAGCCGGGCAAATACATATCAATAGTGAAAGGAACAATCGCTGTTAAAAACCCCAGTAATAAAATTGTGATGAATCGTTTCTTCTTGTCCATATCCACCTTTTTGTTCAGACTATGCTGGATACCGGATGCCTTATACTTGATGGCAGCTGCAAGATATTAGAAGCTGGTATCGAATCCCGTATGTAGCATTCAGTCTCCAGCGTACAGTATCCAGCATCTATAACTTTCGTTTTACGCTGACCACACGTCCTGATTGTTTGATAAGGATTGCGTCGACAACTCCCTGTTGGTTTTTTTGAAATTTCAACTCACCGTTTACTTCCTTTATGAAGAAATCTGTCGGTGAAGTGAAATACATCCTTACAGGAGTTGATTCGTTCTGACTTAGAAATAATAACTGATCCTTTTGAATCACCTGCAACGTTGTCGATTCAAAGTTGTAAGTACCAGTATAAGTTGCCAGTGTATCTACATTCACTGGAAAGATTTGTTTGATAGCCTGGTTATTAAAGCCAGTCCAGCTGTATACTGATGCCACACCGTTGATGATTTCAGGTATGATGGCACCGTTATCTGAATTGACCATTACAACAACCCCATCACCTTTGTCAAGACTGCCATAGTACTGACACCGGAATCCAGCGTTGGAACCGCCATGTCCAAAATACTTACGAGAACCGCGGGTTTCTGTGAACACGCCTAGTGCTGCATTGTCTATTGTAGGTGTGAACATGGTTTGAGCAAGTTCCTTCGACAATACCCTGTTTGACAACCCTTCAAAAGTTAATTGCATTTCGATAATATATTTTGCCAGCTCTGTTGGGTTGGTCCACAATCCATCAGCAGCCTGCTCGGGGTAAATGTGAAACTTTCCGGTTATTGGAGTTCCATTCCCGTAGTATGCGGTAGCCAGGTATGGAAAAGCACCCGGCGGTGGAGGCTGCGTATAAAAACTCTGTAACATTCCTAAAGGCTGAAGAACTTCTTTAGCCATAAACTCATCATAAGACTGCCCGGATATGTCCATAATAATTTTCTTTGAAATGGTAGTCCCACCTCCTGAATATTTTACTCTCATTCCCGGTTCAAACTCGGAGCGTACAGGAGCGGTATTCGCGGGCGGTTTTCCGTCAAGTATTTCATCGTCCGACGGAAGCCTGTCAGTCCATTTATAACCTGGGAAGCCGTGGACAGTCAAGCCGGCAGTATGACTTAATAACTGGCTAACAGTAATTCGGATACTATGTGTTTTGGACGTATCATATGGAAATTTCCAGGATGTCAGATAAGAGTTAATGTCCTTCACGAGGTCCAGCTTCTTGTTTTTAACAAGCTTTAGCGCACCGACTGCATTCAGCGATTTGCTGATAGAAGCTGCCTGGAAAAGGGTTTGATTGGTAACGGGTCTTTTGTCGGAAGTGTCTGCCCAGCCGTAGCCACGCGCCCATTCGAGTTTATAATCATGGATTACAGCAATGCTAATCCCGTGGATATTGTGGTAGGTCATGCGTCTCTGCAAATTCCAGTTGCTGTCGGGAGACACTACCCATCCTGATAAACTGTTTTCGACAAGGGTGATCTTATCTTCAATCTCTTTAGAATAGCGGACTTGCTGTGAAAGAATCACAATAGACTGCACCAGGAAACAAATCAAAAAGAAAATACAACGAAATCTGAACATACCATCAGGATTATAGAATCAAGTTAATTGAAACAGCTATTACATGCAATTTTTGTTCACTACAAAGTAATGAAGGCCGGTGACTCGTGATGACGTTATCTTCGTTTTTTGTTTTCAATGAATTTACAAGATGCCAGAGCTTTATTGAATCATCCTGACATTTCGATTGATGTCCCCCAAACTTGGGCAGATCTTGGATGCGGTGCAGGATTGTTCACAAGTGCGCTTTCATATCAACTGGCATATGGAAGTAAGATATTTGCCGTCGATAAAAATATTAAGGTATTCAAAGCGGATCAACACGCAGGGGTGATGTTTGAAAAAGTGAAATCAGATTTTGTATTGGATGCTCTAAATGTTGGGAATCTTGATGGAATATTAATGGCAAACTCTTTTCACTTTGTTTCTCGCAAGATTGAATTCATAAACAGACTTGCCAGATACTTCAGACAGCACGAATCGTTTCTGATCGTGGAATATGATACTAACGCGGCTAATGCATGGGTTCCATATCCAATCAGTTTTTACTCATTGAAGGATTTCTTTTTTGAAATGGGCTTTGACTACATTGAAAAAATACATGAACTGCGATCCAGGTACAGTAACGGAAATATATATTCAGCACTAATTAAGCGGTCCTAAAGTTACAAGAGCATCGTGGTCAGTTTCTTGTTCGCAAATGTAAGTGCAGCCACTGGCGATTCGAAGAGCCGGAGGTCTCCCTTCTCATCTTTAAAAGATTCCCCTGTAGCGGAGTTCGGCTCATTCAAATAATATTTCGCTGTAAAGTACTCGGTAGGAATTGTCTTAGGATTATTTCGCTCAACATGATAGGGTTCAATTTCCACCCATACCTCCTTGCCATTAATGGACTGTTTTTCGATCATGACCAACGTTTACATAAGACAATACAAAGTTAAGGCCATCCCGGTCAAAAGATGAAAACCGACCAGTGAAATACAATTTCCGGAGACCATCGAGAAAGTCAAGGCCTCCGGAGCCGTAGCTTTATTATGCGGTTCACATTTTGGTCAAAATAGTTGCAACTCCTCTGGGTCTGTAGATATTTCGAACGGGCAATTGCAGAGGTTCCCCGGCTTCTGTCAATTTGCCGTCTTCCCCTACCTGCAACACATGGAAATAGTTGTAATTACCGACACTGAAATCTGGATTCGTGTGCTGGTTTACAACATATAAATATTTTTCCGACGGAGAAAATTCAAACGAAAAAGGCTCACTGGTGGTGAACTCCATTTCCATGGCGACATAGGTCGGTCCTGATTGTTTGAGCATCAATTTTCCCATAGAAGCCGGTGAAGAGCCGGTGGAGGAGTTATACATCGAAACTGTATTCTCTGCCGAGTTTAAAACATAAAGTCTGTCTCCATTTTTGTTGGTTCTTACCCAGCAAACCGCTGCTCCGGCCTCAGCCGCAGATTGGAATGTGAGAGTTCCTGAGGAGTTATTAATATTATAAATTCCAAGTTTGGCCTGAAGAGGAAATCCTACATATAGAATGCTTTCCTTCGGATGTTGCCATAATCCCAAAGCGCCACCCATTCCTGGAATTGTGTAAGGTGTACCCGGCAGTGGCGTCAGAATGCCAGTAGTATTAATTGCGAATGACCGCAAAGTTCCCCGGGGCGGATTGAGCATAAATCCTAAGAAATCTGCTCCAAATAAAAATTTTCCATTATTTGAAACCAATGCCTGCGCCGGTGATGAACCGGGAAATGTTTCTATTTTAGAGTCGGGAACCTGAGACAGCCTGCCATTGTTATCAATTGTAAACGTAATATAATTCGGATTTTGGGTTATTGTATGCAACGGATCCTGGCTTTTATTTACAACAAAAACATATTTTCCATAAGTATCAATGCTTACCGGAGTTTGGCCACCCGATGGAAATGGCGAACCTTCAACATGCGTGACGCTTCCATCCTGATGTATCCGCATGACTGCAATTGTGTTGCTTCCGGAGTTTACCGCTAAAAGAAAATTTCCATCTTCAGAAATCTTTATTTCAGTGTCTGAATCATTTGGCCCCAGAATCTGTTTCGGGTTGCCAACACCCGCACCTCGCGTTAGGAATGGACTTCCCGGTAGTGCCTCCAATGTTCCATCCTCCTTGTGTTTGTAAGCAAGGATTCCATTCTGATTCTCCTCGTAATTATTGGTTTGAATGTAGATGACTGTACTCTTCGGACGATGCTCCGTTTCTTTTTCGCAACTGGCGGCGAATAACGCTACCAGCGCTATGAAAAATAGCTTTCTCATTTGTGTAACATTTTTGAGAGTGATGAATTGCATTATTGCTGATTGATCAGATAGGCGATTGTATTCTTACCCGGGAATAATTAGCAGTAGTAAATAAGTATGCCAACGAGATAGGATGATTGTTTTAATGAATTTGCCCGCTTATCTTTTCTTTTAAACCTTTCCTTGTAGACGAATTAGGTCAAGTATTGAAACGTGATTGGTTCGTGATACTTTCGTGATACCTAATATTGTCGTGACGTGGCTGCGTCACTTCATGAATCAGTTGATGATTGTTCTTCAATTATCATGCACTAAGTTTGCAAACAGATTTAATCCCAATTGTAAAACAGCTAGCTCTGTTGCCGCCAAACATTACGGCAAATTTTCTATTGCATGAAAAAGGTATTGATCATTGAGGATGATCCGCACATTTGTGAGTTGGTGGATATTCATCTTAGAGACATATACTGCCAAACCACAAAGGTTCATACTGGTGCGGAAGGCCTTGTTCAGGCATTGAACATTTCGTTCGACCTTATTATTCTGGATATCATGCTACCGGATATGGATGGTCTGGAAATTTGCAAAAGGCTCAGGGCGGAAAAGCACACAACTGCTATCATGATGCTTACCGCGCGATCCGAGGAGATGGACAAAATTATCGGATTAGAAATCGGCGCGGATGATTATTTGACAAAACCTTTTAGTATAAGGGAACTGATAGCAAGAATAAAGGCTATTTTTCGCCGCATGACTATACAGGAATATTCATTCAAGACTTCACATGAGATCATTAATTATTCTGATGTTAGTCTTGACCCACAAAAAAGGAAAGCCATTGTCAGGGGCACAAAAATTGAACTCACTCCAAAAGAATTTGATTTAATATATCTGCTTGCATCTACTCCCGGAAAAAGTTATTCAAGGGAGTCATTGTTGCGCATTATATGGGGAAACGAATTTTCGGGTTATGAGCACACAGTTAATTCGCATATTAATCGGTTAAGAGGAAAGATAGAACTTGATCCTTCTAAACCTGCATACATTTTGACGACATGGGGCGTTGGATACAGGTTTAACGATGAACTGCAGCATCGATCATAAAGAGAATGAAAAAGAAAAGTTCCATCCTGAATAGTTTATACCTGCGGATTTCCCTGACTTTTCTCGTGTTGCTTGCGGTCATCGGCTTTGCATACATCATCATAACTGTGTATTATTCCAGAATATATTTTCAACATGTAAATCAAACTTTGAATCATGACGTGGCTGCAAATATCGTTTCAAATTACCCCTCACTTCAAAAGGTAAAGTTCAGTCAAAATGCTCTCGATTCAATCTTCAAACATGCGATGTCGATCAATCCTAATCTTGAATTTTATGTGCTCGATACGGAAGGTGTCATTCTCTTATACTATCCCCGCGATAAGGTGCTTAAACTAAGGCAGGTTAATCTCACGTTGATCAACGAATTCCTTCAAAAAAGGGAAAACAAGTATATGACTGGGGATGATCCAAGAAATCCCCATACTCAAAAAGTTTTTTCCGCAGCTGCAATTAAGGATAATGCTTCAGTTGCCGGGTACCTGTATGTGGTGTTGACGAGCGCAGATTATGATGCAGCTTCAGAGTCATTGCTTGGAAATTTTTTTCTGGAGTTGGGCTTCGGGGGCATGATATGGACCCTCGTTGCTGCGTTCGTGATTGGATTGATCAGTTTCCGGTTGCTCACACGCAGTTTCCGCGAAGTGATCGAAGTGATGCAAAAATTCAAGGATGGTGATTTAACCGCGCGTGTGAAAGTGCGTTCAACCGGGGATGTGAAAATGCTGGCAGATTTCTTTAATGAAATGGCCGATGTACTAACAGGTAATATTGAGAAATTAAAAACAATTGAAGTACTTCGCCGTGAACTGATAGGAAACATTTCCCACGATCTTAGAACCCCTCTTTCAATAATTCATGGATATATTGAAACTCTCCAAATAAAGGAGAAAAGTCTTACCGCAGAAGATAAGAAACGTTATATGAATATTATCCTTGAAAGCACCATTGGTCTAAAGAAGATGGTTAGTGAGTTGTTCGAATTATCCAAATTGGAAGCCAACCAGGTGAAGGCGAAGATGGAGCCTGTTGCCATCAGTGAACTGGTAAGTGATATAAGCCATAAATATCATCTGCTGGCTGAAGCTAAGAAGATCTCAATTAAACCTTTTTTATCGAAAGATCTTCCTCCCATATTAGCCGATATTTCGCTGGTTGAACGCGTTGTTCAAAACCTCCTTGATAACGCGATCAAATTCACTCCTTCCGGGGGAGAGATAACAGTAACCACCCGGTTGATTAATGAAAAGATTGAGGTCGCTATATCCGACACAGGAACGGGAATCTCAAGATCTGATCAGGAAAGAATCTTGAGTCCTGTCAATAAGCCCGATGACACGTCCGGTTTGAAAAGCGGCAATGGATTGGGCCTTGCCATTGTGAAGAAAATTCTTGAACTACACGGTTCGGTTTTGGAATTCAATAACAACATTCCTACAGGTAGTGCTTTCAGTTTTAGACTCAAACCATATCAGCAGTTGGGTGGCTCGGAAGTGTAATCTGTCGTATATCGTCATCAGAATTAGGGATAACGATCCACTCAAATTTACCCAGAATCAAAATAAGACGGAGCGAGGCAAACAAGTGGAGATAGCCGCCTCTAAGGCTACATCGGAACAGGTACAGAGATGCAAACAGGCCTTCGGAATTTTGTGCCCGCGTATAAAATCAAACACATTCCTCGATAATCTCACAAGAGTAATCCCTCAATGTTTGTTGATTTTACCCCCAGTTTGAAAAAATTCGCGCTAATAAGCAACAGCGTTTTTATTTGTGACCAATAGCAAAAAAGGAAACCTGGGATGTGCAATGCTTAGGAGAAAGAGTCTATTGTAACCGTGCATTCTGGATTCTGAATTCAGAATTCCTCGTACTCGATCGTTGCCGCTTAATACGTGTTATCCGGTTGTTATCGAATCTGTTTGTTATCTATTGTTCAAAATCTTTATCTTTTGCCTTCAAAAAAATAAAACAGTTACTAATTGTTATCCATATGCACAATCGTCTATCAATAATTTCAGTAATAGCCTGCCTGTTATTTATAATTGCATGCAAAGAAAATGATGGGTCAGAAAGTACGGGTGAGATTACCGGAATCAGCCTTGACAGCCTTACTGCTTCTATCAAAGAATTGTCATCAGACAGTTTTGAGGGTCGCAAGCCCTTTACGAATGGTGAAAAAATAACGGTTGATTACTTGCAAAAAAAATTTGCGGCTTTGGGACTCGAACCTGGTAATGGCAATAGTTATTTCCAGGATGTTCCAATGGTCAACATCATGGCCACTGCGGCACCAACGATGAAGGTTCAGTCTTCAAAGGGAAGTTTTGAGTTGAGAGGTTATGACGATTATGCAATTTGGACCGATCGCACAGACTCGGCACAATCATTCAATAACGACGAGTTGATATTCGCTGGGTATGGTGTGGTTGCACCAGAGTATAACTGGAACGACTATGCCGGAATTGATGTAAAGGGGAAAGTAGTATTGGTACTCGTGAATGATCCAGGCTTCAATGCAGGCGACACGACGTTATTTAAGGGAAAGACAATGACCTATTATGGCCGGTGGACATATAAATACGAAGAAGCGGCACGACAGGGAGCAAAGGGATGCCTGATTATTCATAGTACTGTCGCAGCTAGCTATCCTTTTAGCGTTCAACAGGCGAATCATAACACGTCGAGATTGCAACTGGATAATCGCGGCAAAGACCAGCAATCGTGTAATATTCTTGGATGGATTTCATCTCCTGCTACCAATCGTTTGTTAAATGCGGCGGGCATGGATTCAACCTTACTTTCAAAAGCGGATCAACGAGGGTTTAAGGCGCTTCCTTTGAATCTGCGTGTATCGACCAGCATGAGCATAAAAACAGCTTACAACAATTCAAAAAACGTTATTGCAAAAATTGCAGGAAGTAAATATCCTGATGAGTACATCATTTATACGGCACATTGGGATCATTTTGGCATTGACAAACCTGATGAAAAAGGTGATTCAATTTACAACGGCGCTTATGATAACGCGACCGGGACGGCTGGCCTATTCGAAATAGCGCGAGCATTCCAAAAGCTCGTACCGAAACCCGAGCGAACTATTGTATTTCTTGCTGTCACCGCGGAGGAACAAGGGCTATGGGGCTCCGCGTACTACGGTCAGAACCCTGTGTATCCACTCGAAAAAACGCTGGCGAATATAAATATGGATGGATTAAGCAACCACGGGAAAGTAAAAGATATAGTAATAGTAGGAAAAGGTCAGTCCGAGCTGGAAGATTTAGTAAAGGAAGAAGCAGAAAAGCAGGGAAGATATCTTGGAGATGAAGGCCACCCAGAAGCGGGCTATTATTATCGCTCAGACCATTTCAATTTCGCAAAGGGTGGAGTTCCTTCGCTACATTTCGATGAAGGAGAGGATATGCAAGGAAAAACGAAAGAGGAAGTAAAAAAAATGCAGGACGACTATACTGCAAAAAATTACCATCGCCCGTCCGATGAATATGATTCTTCCTGGAACCTTGAAGGCGCAGTCCTGGACCTCGAGCTATATTTCAGGTTAGGGAATAGGCTCGCTAACAATCGCATCTGGCCAGACTGGAAACCAGGTTCAGAATTTAAAGCGCTAAGAGATAAGAGCAGTGATCGGAGAAAGTAATCTGGGGCTAAGTGCAATCTGTCGTTCGCACTCTGATGTGTTTGTTAGCCGGGAACAAACACATTTAAAACTCCTTCAAACACTTCGATTTTGAATTGTGCAGGCTCTTCTATCCAAATCAATTCATCATCGATATGGATGTGGGTATCATCAGCCTGTAGTCGTATAGCCGTTGCCTTTATTGAATTAAACACGAACGGATCTTCGATTCCTTTTAATTTGTTAAGGACATAGTTTGCCAAATCTTCTCTTTGACCTTCAGTGACCAATACCACTTCTAACTGTCCATCCGCAGGATTTGCCTCAGGTGCAATTAATAGGTTCGGACCAACAGAACGTATATTCATAATTTCTGCCATCAGGTATTTTCCGGAGTGATCAATCCCGTCAATTTCTAACTGTAAGTTTTCAGTTTTGTAGGAGAGGATGAGATCATGGAAAATTTGGAGAGAATAATTAATTTCTGTGTCCAGGCTAAGGAATAGCTTGTTATCCTTTTGTTTCATTGTTTCCATTAACAATGGAAATATTCCATAACCCAGTGCTTCAATAAAAAAGGAAGGATCACTTAATCCTTCAACAAATCCCACATCAATTTTCTTAATGCTTTCCTTTTTCCATGAGTGAGCAAGGTCTTCCGGCTCACCGCTGATGCCAAGGCTTTTCGAGATATTATTTGCTGTGCCCATCGGCAGTAGTGCAAGAGGGTATCGTTTTCGCAGAATTTTTCGGTCCAATAATTTTTTTACAACTTTTCGTATCGTTCCGTCGCCACCGGCTATGATCAGGAAATCCGTTTCCGAATCAAAATCTTTCCACCCCTTCTTTTTAGTAGATGAATATCTACATTCATATCCGAGGTTTTCAATCCTCGATATCAATTGCTCTTTAGTATATTTTTCAGCCCCTGCTCCGGGATTGTGTATTAGCGTGGACACTTTCATTTTGTTGTTGTTTGATATCGTAAGTATTAAAAATATACCACTATTTCCAAGGTTGGCATGATATTATAGTTTGTACTGTTATGAGAATTTTAGTAACAAACGATGATGGCATTTATAGTCCCGGAATAGCTGCACTCGCAAAAGTGGCAAGGCGGTTTGGCGAAGTACGTATCGTGGCGCCCGATGTGGAGCAATCCTCAATGGGTCATGCCATTACCGCTACAAGACCGGTTTCTTATAAAAAATCTCCAATCACTTTTGAAAGCATTGATGCCTACCGGGTAAATGGAACGCCGGCTGACTGTGTAGCACTAGGTACACACTTGTGGGCCAAAACAGATCTTGTACTTTCCGGCATTAACCTTGGTCCCAACCTTGGAAATTCCATGTGGCATTCAGGAACGCTTGCCGCCGCTAAACAGGCTGTTTTATTGGGAATTAAAGGAATCGCTTTCAGCACTTTTGCTGGAAAAACAGAGCCTGATTTCGAAGCGCTTGAACCGTTTGTCGAAAAATCTCTCGCACTATTGCTAGAAAATAATAAGCTATCACTATATAACGTGAATCTTCCCCAGCAACCCAGGGGTATCCAGTGGACAAGACAGTCGGTTCGTTTGTATGACGGTAAAGTTGTTCCAGGAATCGACCCGATGGGCAGAAAGCATTATTGGTTTACCGTTGTTCCCCTGGAACCCGCTGAAGAAGGGACAGACCGCTGGGCCACTGAGCAAGGATATGTGTCGATAACTCCGCTTCGGCTTGATTTGACAAATGAAGAGGAACTTAAAAAAGCAATGATTCAACAACCGGCTCCCAAGACAGTCTAAAAAAAATTCCACATACATATTCCACTTGCAATTACTGCGAGTTTTTAACTGGTTCGTGTTTACTTTTTCTCGCAAACCTCCACGCTTCTTCCTGGTCTTTGCGCTAGAATGACTTAACCGCAAATGGCGCGAACAGGCGCAGAGGTTTGCAATAGTTTTATGCTAGTGTGAATACGTCGGATCGACATATTCTTTCGCCGCGTTTTGGTTTTGCTACAAAGCGAATTATTCTTTCTCACTTGATAAGCAGGATTGCTATTCCTAAATAGTCTACTTAATCAGCGGTATTATCTTTTTTCAAATTCCGTAAATAACTTCAAGGACAAACTGTTCATGCATATGAGCGTGCTACGAATCTTCAACCATTGCTGTCTGGTTGTTGCTTGCGTCCTTTGGAGTCAGGCAATTTTTGCCAGGTTAAGCGGCTGACCGGCTAACGCTGTCTACGCGTGTTGAAATCTCATCGGCATGGATGATGAAAAAGGTGACGAAGGAGACATTCCCATACTCTTACAGTCTTCACTACGCAGGTGTCCGACGGCAGCAAGGACTTCAACAATCTTACCAGCTAAGCTGGATATTTCGTGGCGATGCTGATATCCTTCACAAAAGAAAACATTCAAATAAAAGCTTACGACGAACGAGAAGGAAGCAATTAAGCGGAATGAAAACTTGCTAAGTCAAATCATAATTACACGGGACGCACTTAGTAAATGTTTTCTGGGACAAACGTTGTTAGAGGCTTCGATTAGGTGTTGATTCGATTTCTACGAATAGAATTTATAAAGTATCATATGTTGAAAAATAACTATCAAAAGGAGGCCCGGTAAAAATGCAGATACTTGGCCAAGCTGCAAATTTGAATTTCCGGGCCTGGGAGTTCCATAGGTAAAATGCGTTCAGTATATATTCAGGGAAAATTAAAACAGTGGGTAAAATTAGCCTGATCAGTATTTCCGACAAATAGTAGAGTTACTAGAGTAGTCAGTAAATTCTGCAAATAAATAAAGTTTTTTTATTTATATATGTTGACATCGAATGTACTTCTCAACACTAACAGTAACTGAATAGTATACCTGATGTTGTCTTTAGGCGTTGGAACCAATACCCGAGAATATTCAACAGGTAAACACGCGGTCGATGTTTACTGTCACTTCGCAACGATGTTTGTTCTATTTCTATTTCTACCTCAAGCTGTAATCAAATGAGATCATTTGTTGTAAAATTGTTTGTTCGGCAGGTGAAAATTTCCGGCGGATGTTAAGAGGCGCTCTGGGCGATATTTTGTAGCAAAGCTTTTCTTTATCGAATACGAAGACACCGTAATTTGATAAAATATTTTATCTTACTCAATTGATTCAAAAGCATATAACTCTAATGATCACGCAGTACCAATTGAGCCTAACTGATATTTCACAAAAGCTCAGGACGCTCTGGGAACTTTCCGGACAGAAAATAGAAATGATCGAAAACGGATTTGACCTCTCGAAAGGTGCTCCTGTTTTTACTGTTAAGGGTAAATACACTACCCGTGGATGGACCGAATGGACACAGGGATTTCAATACGGGTCTGCAATTCTTCAGTTCGATGCTACCGGCGACGAGCGCTTCCTTGAGATCGGACGGCAAAAGACTTTGCAGGTTATGGCTCGCCATATTAGCCATATAGGCGTACACGATCACGGTTTTAATAACGTCAGTACTTATGGCAATCTGCTTCGGTTAATGAAGGAAGGAAAAATTCCCTCGAATGAATGGCAGAAAAACTTTTACGAACTCGCGCTAAAAATTTCAGGTGCGATCCAGGCAAGTAGGTGGACCAAAGTGAAAAACGGAGGATTTATTCATTCCTTCAATGGGGCCCATTCTCTTTTCGTTGACACGATTCGCTCATGTAGGGCGCTGGTTGTAAGCCATGCTTTGGGACATGTTTTGCAGGCAGAGAATGATATCCGTATAAGCCTACTTGAGCGGGCTCTTCAACACATGAAGGCTACTGCTGATTATTCTGTGTATTACGGCGAGGGTCGTGATACTTATGACGTCTGGGGACGAACGGCTCATGAAAGTGTCTTCAATACCAAAGATGGAAATTATCGCTGTCCAAATTCCCAGCAAGGGTACACCGGATTTACTACCTGGACGCGAGGGTTGGCATGGGCGATGTGCGGCTTTGCGGAACAGTTGGAATGGATCGAAACCTTAGACAGCCACGAGTTGGAATTCTTTCAGGGTAAGACCGCTGTTGAATCATTTATGCTGAAAGCGGCCAGGGCAACGTGTGACTATTATATCGCCAACACACCGATTGATGGAATTCCGTATTGGGATACAGGCGCACCGGGGCTGGTCCATTTAGATAACTATCTCGAACGCACAAGCGATCCGTACAATAGTCATGAACCTGTTGATAGTTCAGCGGCTGCCATCGGTGCACAGGGGCTTTTGCGGCTGGGAAGATATCTGCAGAACAAAGGAGATGGAGATTCCGGGCGACATTATTGGCAGGCAGGATTAACGGTTGCGAATTCTTTGTTCTCAGAACCGTACTTAAGTCTGGACTCGGAACACCAGGGACTGATACTTCATTCGATTTACCATCGTCCGAACGGATGGGACTATATTCCTGAAGGAAGTAAGATTCCCAATGGTGAATCCAGTATGTGGGGAGATTATCATGCCAGGGAATTGGGGCTGTACTTACAACGGGCTATGAACAATGAAAAATATTATACCTTTTTTAATTGTGTAATATGAGCCAGGAGAAGTTGAAAGATCTTTCACGACTATGCATTCATACTATCACAACCAAGCCATGGGATATACGCACTGCGGCACAAAATTTTTCTGAGGCGGGAATTGCGGGAATAACTGTGTGGCGGGATGTGCTTGATGGAAAAAATATTCAACACACAGGATCAATGTTGCGCGATCTGGATCTTAGGATTGTGTCGCTCTGTCGCGGTGGATTTTTTCCTCATACAGATCACGGAGAAAGAATTCGCGCAATCGATGATAATAAAAAAGCAATCGATGAAGCAGCAGCACTTGGCGCACCGCTGATCGTGTTGGTTTGCGGAGCCAGTCCTGATCAATCGTTACAAGAATCACGTGACCAGATTGCAGAAGGAATAGCAGCCATTATTCCGTATGCGAGTTCGGCAAATATCAAGCTGGCGATTGAACCGCTTCACCCTATGTATGCAGATACAAGGTCCGCCATCAATACCATGGCACAGGCCAACGACATGGCGGAGCAATTGAATTCGGAAACAGTCGGTGTAGCGATCGATGTATATCATCTCTGGTGGGATCCGGCATTGAAAACAGAAATACAGCGGTGCGGAAACAACAAACATATTTTTGCTTTTCATATCTGTGATTGGAAAACTCCTACAACAGATCTGTTGCTTGACAGGGGCTTAATGGGAGACGGCTGTATTAATATCAGACAAATTAGGAGATGGGTCGAAGAAGCAGGATTTGACGGATTAAATGAAGTGGAAATTTTTTCAAAAAAATTTTGGGAAGAGGATCAGGCTGCCTTTTTGAGTAAGATCACGAAGGCTTATCTGGATCACTCCTGAACTGTTAATTCAAAATTTATCAATAAATGAAAATAAATAAGGTAGGAATTATCATGAATGGTGTAACCGGCAGAATGGGCACCAACCAACATTTATTAAGATCAATTTCAAAGATTATCAGCCAGGGCGGCGTAAAATTGAATGCAGATGAAGTGATCATGCCTGATCCTGTGCTTGTTGGCCGAAATGCTTCCAAGCTCCAGGAATTGTGCAGGTTATCAGGTGTAGAGAAAATGACTACGAATCTTGATGAAGTCTTAGCAGATCCATCTAACATCATTTATTTTGATTCACAAACCACTGGCCGCAGAGCGGAAGGAGTTCGGAAAGCAGTAAAAGCAGGTAAACACATTTATTGCGAAAAACCGATCGCTGTTGATACAGCAACAGCACTCGAGTTGCATAAACTATGTACAGATGCCGGATTGAAAAGTGGAGTTGTGCAAGACAAGCTTTGGCTTCCAGGCATTGTTAAGTTGCGACGATTGATTCAGAATGATTTTTTTGGAAAGATACTTTCCGTTCGCGGCGAGTTCGGTTATTGGGTTTTTGAAGGGCACAGCATTCCGGCACAAAGGCCATCATGGAATTATAGAAAGGAAGATGACGGTGGCATCATCGTAGACATGCTTTGTCACTGGCGTTATGTACTTGATAATATTTTTGGAAAAGTGAAATCAGTTTCCTGCCTTGGGGCTACTCACATCCCTGAACGAATAGATGAACAGGGTCGCACCTACAAGTGCACTGCGGACGATGCGGCATATGCCACGTTTGAGTTGGAGAATGGTGTCATTGCACAGTTCAACTCCTCGTGGACAGTGAGGGTTCGCCGAGACGATCTGTTAACGCTTCAGGTTGATGGTACAAAAGGTTCGGCGGTTGCTGGTTTACGAGAGTGCTACACTCAACACTATGGCAATACGCCAAAACCTGTGTGGAATCCGGATGTTGAGCAAACGATAAAGTTTTTTGAAGGATGGTCAAAGATACCTGACCAGGAAGTGTACGACAATGCTTTTAAGGTACAATGGGAATTGTTTTTAAAACACGTGGTGAACGATGAACCGTTTCCCTGGGATTTAAAAGAAGGTGCTAAGGGAGTGCAGCTCGCCGAAAAAGGAATTGAAAGTTGGGAGAAAAAATGTTGGGTAGATATTCCAGCCATTTAATTGTAAAACCGAATTCATGAATCGCGTTGCATTTATTACCGGTGGCAGTAGAGGAATTGGTTATGGTATTGCTAAGGAACTTGCTAAAAATAAGTTTGATCTCGCAATAAATGGCGTGAGGCCTGCCAATCAAGTTCAAAATGTGATTGATGAATTGAAGGTTCATGATGTTGATGTGATCTATTGCCAGGGAGATATCTCGTCAGCGGATGCAAGACAATCAATGATCAATGATATTAAGAATCATTATGGCCGCTTAAATATACTTGTAAACAATGCTGGTGTGGCTCCAAAAGAAAGAAAAGATATCCTGGAAGGTTCCGAAGAAAGCTTTTTGCATGTACTCACTACCAACCTGCAGGGACCTTACTTCCTAACGCAAACTGCGGCGAATTGGATGATAGAACAAAAACAGAAAGACGATTTGTTTGAATGCTGCATCGTCAACATCTCATCGATTTCCGCAACTGTCGCCTCCGTCAATCGTGGAGAGTACTGCATTGCAAAGGCCGGCCTCAGCATGGTGACACAATTATTTGCAACACGTTTGGGAGAATACAATATTCCAGTGTATGAAGTGCGACCCGGCATTATTCATACTGATATGACTGCAGGTGTTACTGACAAATATGACAAGCTGATTGATGCGGGACTTACAATACAAAAGCGCTGGGGCGAATCGGATGATGTTGGAAAAGCCGTCGCCGCCTTAGCGCTTCGTTATTTCCCATACTCAACAGGGCAGGTAATAATGGTAGATGGAGGCATGACTGTGGCAAGGCTGTAGGTTAAGCGAAATCAACATCCAGAATCTTCTGAATTCTTGATTCTTAATTCTGAACATTCTTCGTGGATCTCTGAGTGCACAATTGGTGGGTTCACAAAGAACACGAAGAGAAGACACAAAGTGCACGACGATAATTCAAAATTATTCAGACTTCTGACTTCTGAGTGACTCCGAACTCCCCACGCAGTTAATTATATTCCCACCAAGCCAAAGCAAGCTTTTTCGTTAGACGTATAGTTAGGGTATGGTTCCCGTATGGTATGAAGCTGTATTGAAGCCCTATTGTTCCTATACCGTTGCCGTATTGATGCTTTAGGATTTTTGATTATTCAAAAAGCGCTGAATTACGCAAAAAGCGCCGTTTTACGCAAAAAGCGCATAAAGCGCATGTTCGTTTGGAAACAGGTGTTGGCGGACAGTATCCTTGTCATGTCGATCGACTATCATGATGAGGCTTCACCGGGATGTGCCTGAAACATTTCGAATCAATAACATTTAAAAAATTAATAAAATGGCCAAACAATCATCCATTCTCAAATTCGAAGGCTTGTTAGGCGATATAAGTTTTTACAAGTCCGCCAGCGGATTCAAAGTTCGCAGAAAAAGCGGGGTAACTCCCGATCGCATCGCAAACGATCTGGCTTTCAGAAAGCTCGGTGCGCATGTATCGGATTTTACCTATGCCGTATCGGCGGCAAAATTGCTCCGTAAAAGCGTCGAAGGCTTGCTGAACCAGGCTACCGACTCGCGAATGGTGAATCGTCTTACCCGCGAAGTGTTTAAAGAAGTGAAAGCTGATGTAACCAATCCAAAGGGTGAACGAAACATCATTGACGGTGAAGTTGAACTGTTAACCGGCTTTGATTTCAATACAAATGCAACCCTCAGCACCGTATTGAGGATTTCGTACAGTTATTCCATTGACCGTATTACCGGCTTGATGTCTGTGGATTTTCCAGCGTTCGATCCACAGGAAGTGCTTTCTGTACCGACGGATTGCACTCACGCTTCACCCTGGATTTACCGTGATGCTCAGCATGCTTCTTTCATTGTTCACCTTAAATATCCACAGAGAACATAAAAAATATAATCACCTACAGAAAAACCCAAGCCTGTGAAGTCTTTAAGACCTCACAGGCTTGGAGATAATTCACCACACATCTTACATCACTACCTTCAAAATTTCGCGGTGAGAAGATTCGACATGCTGCTTAAATTTCTCATACCATTTTTTCCAATCATCCTTTCCCATGCTCTCTTGTAAGGATTGCTCATAAGCTCCGAGTGAATCATATCCTTCTTCAAATATCAACCGGTACGAATCGCCGGTAAAATCTGATAATATCCTGGAAGCCTTTGCTTCTGGTAACAATCCTTTGCTATAGGCCTGGTCGAGCAGGGATTTAGCTTCCTTGTATTGGCCAAAGCGTAGCTGGAATATATCGCGAATAATAAACATAAAATCGTTTTTAAAGATGAATTATTTTGTTTAATTATTTGCTTTTGGAATAGTCTATCATTCCCTGGAAGTCAACAACTACTGCGGGTTCATTTCCTACGACCCATGCATCATGACCAAGCGGAAGCAGTGAAATGTCGCCAGGTTTGCATTCCAGTATTGTTCCATCATCCATTTGCACCATCAGGGTTCCTGAAACATGGTATTGAAAATGGGGAGCTTCGCAGCTTTTTGTCTTGGCGATCGGTTGAACCGAAGTTGACCATTTCCACCCGGGTTGAAAGGTTGCACGGCCTATCATGGCTCCGTTGATTTTTACAAGTTCAAGTTTGCCGAGCGGGAATTCCCGTACTTCATCAGGCTTTCCAAAACTTCTTAAGGTTGCTTTTTCTGCATTAGAGATAGATTGATTGTCCGGTCTGTATGCTGACAGGAAAGTGATAACCACAATTGTGGCAATAAAAGCCATTGTTTTCATGTTGCTTTGTTTTAGTTAATGATCGATTTACTCTACAAAGATCAGCATGAAGACAGGCTTAAACCTTGTACGAAGTTCGGCAACTTATGTACAAATCAGAGTTTTTTCCGCAGTTGAAGGGGTGTACATCCCGCATGCTTCTTGATAAAATGACTGAGATGCGATTGGTCTTCGAAGCATAGCTCATGAGCAATTTCCGTAACTGTTTTATCTGTTGATCCTAACAGCACCTTCGCTTCAAGCAGTAACATGGAGTTGATAATATCTCGCGGCGATTTGCCGGTATTTGTCTTGATCGATTCGGACAAATGCTTTGGAGTAATATGAAGTAACCTGGCATACTCCTGCACTTCCCGCATCCGGATAAAGTTTTTTTCGACGAGATGTTTGAACTGGTTTGTGATTTTCATGGATCGGGTTGCGGCATCATTGATCTTCCTCTCCAGCGGACGATAGATCTGTCGGATCCTGAGCAACAAGATGTATATGTAGTTGCGCAAAAGATAATCCTTTTCGGGTGAAAACCTTTCGTACTCCGCAATGATATCTTTGAAAGCCTGCTGTATCAGGACGCTTTGTTCCTCAGAAACATTAACTACGTGTTCGGCTTCAAGGTTAAAAAATGAAAATTCTTCCGAAAGGGAACCTTTCAAAAATGGTTTGATGAATTCTGATTTGAAGTGAATGCAATAACCGATGCAATCGCGTACGTTTAAAGACGCGTATAGAAAATTCTCCGGAACGATGACCAGGTCGTTCGGTTTCAGCCACCGAAAATCGGCACCCAGGTGCACGTCATGTACGCCTTCCTGTAATAGATATATGAGATTGAATTGCCTGCGCAAAGCCCGGATTCCTTTTTTAGGATCAACATCTTTGTGCTTATCCTGTAAAGTGCCCGGCATTACCATCATGTTGATATCGTAGGGGTGGCTGTCTTTATTAATGAGCTTTTCAAAAGACGCCAGGTTTTCAATAATCAGTATGTCTTTTTTTGACATATACTACATTTAAATCCCATGAAAGATGCGCTCGATTACCTGCCTGAGACTCAAATATTGCCGGGAGAACGAAGCTAAAGTAACAAAATCTTTGTGATCTACGCAGGTACAGCTGAGGGTGGATAAGTCAAGTCTGAAGTACGAAGTTTGAAGTAAGAAAATGCCAGGCATAAATGTGGGGGATCAGTAAAAAGAACCATAAAAAACGTTGGTATAAATCGATAAAAACAGTACCGGGTAATTGTAGCTCGGGCCGTTTATCACTTGTATCGGCAATGAGTAAATCGCAAACAGTAATTGGTAGAAATAATTCCTTAATTTCCCTTCTCTTTATTCGCCAAAACCAGCCATTACTATGGTCAACAGACGATCTGCTATCCGCCAGTTATTCTGTATTTCCGCAGGAGTACTTATTCTTCCCGCTTGTATGGAAGATAAGACCAAGTCTTCGATCCTTTTGAAGAAGATGCGTATCAGTGCGGAGCAGGAGAAGTTGCTGGAGGAACTTGCCGAGACTATTCTTCCCAAAACTTCAACGCCCGGGGCTAAAGATATCTATGCCCACCTTTTTGCACTTAAAATGCTTGATGATTGTTATAAAGAAGAGGATCAAAAAAGATTTGTACACGGAATGGAGCAGTTCGAAAAAAAAGCAAAAGCAGATTTAGAGACGTCATTCGTGAAAGCTACTCCTGACCAGAGAAAGGCACTTCTGAAAAAAGTCGAGGCAGAGAAAGATGCAAAGGACGATATGACTTATTTCTATTCTACCACCAAAGGGCTGACCATACAGGCCTACACTACTTCTGAGTATTATTTAACCCGGGTTTCTGTGTACGAAATGGTTCCCTCAAGATACCATGGTTGTGTACCGGTAAAAGCATTAAGCACAAAGCCTGCGTAATTGTAAATCATGGGAAACAATAATAACCGCACATTTGATGCAATTGTTATAGGCTCGGGAATCAGTGGTGGATGGGCCGCAAAGGAGCTCACCGAAAAAGGGCTCAAGACCCTCGTGCTTGAAAGAGGCCGCGATGTAAAACACCTGAAAGACTATCCGACTACTAACAAAATGCCCTGGGAATTTGAGCATCGCGGACAAGTGCCTCTTGAGATACAGGAGAAGAATCCTGTGGTGAGCAGGTGTTATGCTTTTCGTGAAGATGCAATGCATTTTTTTGTGAAGGATACCGAGCATCCATACGTACAGGAAAAACCATTCGACTGGATACGTGGATACCAGGTAGGAGGTAAATCAATATTGTGGGCGCGTCAAACCCAACGATGGAGCCAATTCGATTTTGAAGGTCCGGCAAGAGACGGATTTGCGATTGACTGGCCGATCCGTTATAACGATCTCGCTCCATGGTACAGTTATGTTGAAAAATTCGCAGGAATCTCAGGGAATAAAGATGGGCTGGATATTCTTCCTGACGGTGAATTTTTGCCGGCGCTTGAACTGAGTTGCGTTGAAAATTATTTTAAAGATGTTGTCTCAAAAAACTACCAGGACCGCCATGTTATATACGCTCGCTGCGCTCACCTGACACAGCCCACCAAAGTTCATCTTGACCAGGGCAGGGGTCAGTGCCAGAAAAGAAATCTTTGTCAGCGTGGCTGTCCTTTCGGAGGCTATTTCAATAGCAATTCGACGACCATGCCGGCCGCTGAAAAGACGGGCAACCTTACACTCCGTCCATTTTCAGTAGTGCATTCGATCATCTATGATGAAAAGAAGGGCAGGGCAAGTGGAGTGCGGGTCATAGATTCCCAAAGCAAAGAGGCGATTGAATTTTATGCGCCTGTTATTTTTTTGAACGCCGCTGCTTTCAACAGCAATTTGATCCTGTTAAATTCCACCTCCAGTCGTTTTCCAAATGGCTTGGGAAATGATAGTGGTGTACTAGGCAAATATGTCGCGTTCCATAATTACAGGGCACGGATATCTGCGAAATATGATGGTTTCAAAGATTTCAAAACGGATGGCCGTTCTCCTACCAGCGCTTATTTGCCCCGTTTCAGGAATGTGAAAAAGCAGGAAACAGATTTTCTTCGCGGCTATGCTGCCGGATTTGGTGCAGGACGTTATATGAGCCGCAACTACAATGGCTTCGGCGAAGAACTGAAAGAAAACCTGGCTGCCTCCGACTACGGTCCATGGAGTGTAGGTTCGCACATGATGGGCGAAACGATACCCAAGGAAACAAATATGCTATCGCTTGACAAGAGTCTGAAAGACGATTGGGGCATCCCACAATTGAAGATTGACATTAGCTATGATGATAATGATGAAAGAATGGTCAGGGATTATCACGAGCAAATGACGGAGATGTTTACGAAGGCAGGATTTACGGATATTCATACGACCGACAGCAAGGCGGCTCCGGGTTTGGATATTCACGAAATGGGCGGTGTCCGAATGGGTAATGATCCAAAAACATCCATGCTTAATAAATGGAACCAGATGCATGCCTGCAAAAATGTGTTCGTTACCGATGGTGCTTGTATGACTTCTACTTCCACCCAAAATCCATCGCTTACCTATATGGCGTTTTCGGCGAGAGCTGTAGATTACGCAGTGTCGCAGATGAAAAAAAGAGAGCTGTAGAACTTCGAAAAATATTATCTGAACTTATAGTCACCCAGGGAATACTGTTATTATTACATAAGCATGTATGTGTTTATAATGTAATGCATATTGTGTAGTTTAATGGATTGATAAAGCACAGGCGGGTTTGAAAAAGATGTGCCTGGCAAAGCCTGGTTTTTGTAACAGGATTTAATAAAACGAAAAGACTGATTATGTATAGGCTTTTTTGCTTACAACTTCTTTTATTTGTCGGCATCGTCACATTCGCGCAACAATCGTCAGATTCTTCGTCCGGATTACAGCAGGTCCCTATTAAAGTCTATTACGATGCAATGGGTGAACAATCTCCACTTTACAATGGCAGAGAATATGTAGAATATTCGGGAACAATCCAGGTAGGCCATCCCTTTTATCACACCACGGAATTCACCAAGGGCTCAATAATTTATGAGGGGATGCTATTCAATGACGCGATGATACTGTACGACATTGTCAAGGACAAAGTTATCATCCGGCATTTTAATCAAATATTCAGGATCGATCTTCCGGTAGAAAAGATACAGGAATTCCATTTGCTTAATCATCATTTCATACGATTGTACCCAGATAGCGCAGGTGTGATTGAAGAAGGATTTTATGATAGAATGTATGAGGGGAAAATCAAACTGTTCATAAAGCGAAAAAAACTACTGGTAGAGGAACGTTCAGGCACTGATCTGCTCAAAGTGGCCGAACAAAAAGATCTCTTCTATATTCAGAAGCAGGGAATTTATCACGCTGTAAAGACGCTCAAAGGATTGTTGAATGTCTTCAGTAGCAGGAGCGATGCGATTAGGCAGCATCTAAGGAAGAATGGAATTAAATTTCGAAAAGCTCCCGAGACTGCAGTGCTAACGGCTGTTCAATACTATGACCGTCTAAGTAATTAATATGCGAAAAGTTTACGTCTTGTTGTTTTCCACTTTCTTCCTTTTTAGTGCTTCGTGGGCACAGCAGAAGGAGCCGGTCTTATTAAATATCGCAGTCAGCGATGCAGATATCGATCGGTTCATCAATGAGCTTTCGGCGAAGGCTGGATACAATTTTTATTATGATGTAAAATTGTTTGATACTCTGAGAATTAACGTATCTGCTAGAAATGAGCATCTCGAAAAAATACTTGAGCGTGCTTTTTACAATACTGGTTTTTCCTTTAGCATCGATCAGCAAAAAAATGTTTTTATAACTAAGGGCAAACCTATCAGAACTGAACTTCCTGCAGGCTTTTTTGGCAGGAAAAAGAATACAAGCGATAGCACTCAAAACAGTATAGCCGACCCCCAGGAAGGAGACAGTACAGCAGAGCCAACCGGAACAAGGCTTGAAAACAAACTATATGAAATTGGGCGGCAAACGAATGATAGTAAATCAACGAAGGCCACTATAGCTGGTGTTGTGCGTGATGATAAAACAGGGGAAGCATTACCAGGGGTCTCTGTATTTGTGGAAGGCCAGGATGCAATCGGAATCGCGACGGATCAATCGGGATTTTATTCGCTAACACTTCCTAAAGGAAGGCACACTTTGAATATTCAAAGCAGGGGCAAGGAAGATACACGGCGCCATATCCTGCTTCACTCCGATGGCAAACTCGATGTTGACCTCCATGACCGAATTATCTCTCTGAGATCTGTTACAATTTCCTCCAGGAAATCAACAAATGTAAGCAACGTTCAATTAGGTGTTGAAAGATTGAACATCAAAGCTATTAAACAAACGCCCACGGTGTTTGGAGAGGCCGATATCTTGAAAGTCGTATTAACTCTTCCTGGTGTAAAATCAGTTGGTGAAGCCGGCACCGGATTTAATGTACGGGGAGGAGCTGTTGATCAGAACCTGATTTTATTCAATGGAGCTACCATTTATAATCCTGCACATTTTTTCGGCTTTTTCTCCACTTTCAATCCGGAAGTTGTTCAGGATGTTCAACTGTATAAAAGTAGTATTCCGCCAAAGTACGGTGGCCGCCTATCTTCTGTGCTCGACATCACTTCCAGGGAAGGAAATAAGAAAAAAATTGCCGGTTCAGCGGGGATTGGAGTCGTCACAAGCAGGGTGAATATTGAAGGGCCGCTGTTTGGTGATTCAACGTCTTCATTTGTACTCGGAGGACGTGCAACCTACGCGAACTGGCTGCTTAATCTCCTGCCTAAGGAATATAAGAACAGCAAAGCTTCCTTTTATGACATAACGCTGCATACTGCCCATGAGTTCAATAAGAGAAATTATCTTCATTTGACAGGCTATCTAAGCAACGACCGGTTTAATCTGAATAGCGACACCGTCTATGGTTACGGAAACAAAAACATCGTATTGCAATGGAAGCATACTTACAATAACAAGCTTACAAGTATTGTCTCGGGCGGATTTGATCATTATAACTATAATATCTCGAGTGATGCAAATAAGATCAACGCATACCGTTTACAGTTTGACATTAACCAGACGCACCTGAAAGCGGATTTTAATTACTATCTCAATGCGAAACATACAGTTGAATTCGGTGCAGGGTCCCTGTTATACAAGTTGCATCCCGGGTCATACCGGCCTCTCGGGGAGGAATCATTGACCAAACCTGTTACAGTTGCCCCTGAGCAGGCACACGAATCTGCTGTGTATATTGGCGACCGTTATAACATCACTCGAAAACTCTCCGTCAATCTGGGTCTACGCTATTCTCTTTATCAATACCTCGGTGAGCAAACAGTGTATGAATATGCGCCCGGGCTTCCACGTAAAGAAGATAACCGCATTGATGAGAAGACGTATAGCAAAGGGGATGCTATCAATACCTACCATGGACCCGAGTATCGGTTAGCAATCCGTTACGCCTTTTCCCCAGTGTTTTCAGTTAAAGCCGGGTATAATTCGTTGCGCCAGTACATTCATATGTTGTCTAATACGACAGCCATGGCACCCACAGATATTTGGAAGTTAAGTGATCCCAACATCCGGCCACAGACCGGTGATCAATTCTCATTTGGGCTGTTTAAAAATTTCAAATCAAATACCATTGAGACCTCGATAGAAGTTTACTATAAGCGATTGGAGAATTATCTCGACTACAAAAGCGGAGCTGTTCTGGTATTGAACCATAATATCGAGACAGATGTCATCAATACAGAAGGCAAGGCCTACGGGCTCGAAGTGATGGTAAGAAAAGTGGTAGGAAAAGTGAATGGATGGGTAAGTTATACCTATGCACGCACGCTTTTAAAGATGGATGATCCCATTGCCGGCGAATTGATTAATCGTGGCGAGTACTATCCAAGCAACTATGACAAGCCACATGATTTTACTCTTGTGGGAAATATCAAGATATCTCACCGGTTCAGTGTATCATCAAACATCACCTACAGCACTGGTCGTCCGATAACGCTTCCTGTTGCCATGTATTATTATGCGAACGGTCAACGTGTTCATTATTCAGACCGGAATTCGTACCGCATCCCTGATTATTTCCGTATGGATCTTTCCATGAATATTGAAGGCAATCATAGAGTGCATCAGAAAACGCATAATTCCTGGACGGTCGGCATTTATAACCTGACAGGCAGAAAGAATCCTTATTCGGTCTATTTTGTTACAGAGAACGGTCGGGTTAATGGATATAAACTTTCAATATTCGGAAGCCTTATCCCATTTGTTAATTTCAATATCAGGTTTTAATGAAAGTGAATTCCAAAATAACTGTGTGCTTCGTTTTATTGATGGCGATGGCCTGCAAGAAAGAATACCCTTTGCCAAAGGAGACACAGAATCTCAATCTACTCGTTGTTGAAGGACTATTGAACAGCGGCACCAGTCCCACAGTTATTCGTTTATCAAGAACCTTTGATCCGACAAGAGTGGGCGTGATAATTCCTGAGTTGCGTGCGCAGGTAACAGTAGAGGGAGAAAATAATACGACTTTTCTTCTTACAGGCAACACGAGGGGAGAGTATATCAATAATCAACTGAATTTGAATAGCAATGTGAAGTACCGGTTACGGATTAAGACAACAGGGGGCAAAGAGTATCTTTCAGACTACGTTCCGGTACAAATTGCCCCGCCTATTGATAGCGTTCATTGGAAACGGACTGACGAAGGAATACAGCTCTTGGTGTCGACTCACGATCCACAGAACAAGACCTGGTATTATCGTTGGGAATATGATGAAACATGGGAGATACATTCTAACTTCATATCAAATTTCAGGTGGCAAGATCCACTGGTTGTTAATAGGCCGGATCCATTTGCCATTTATTTTTGCTGGGTCAGTGACGCATCGAGACGAATCTTTGCTAATTCCAGTGCTAAATTATCGCAGGATGTGATCTCGAGTCAGCAACTTAACCTGATTCCACTGGCCGCTGAAAGGATCAGTGTACGATATAGCATTCTTGTAACGCAATATGCGCTGACACATGAAGCCTATCAGTTTTGGGAGATCATGAAAAAAAATACCGAGCAGGTCGGAACTCTCTTTGATCCGCAGCCCTCGCAACTTTTATCGAATATACATTCCGTTAGTGATCCAACCGAACCGGTAATTGGCTTTGTAAGTGCCGGGGCTGTTTCTCAAAAAAGACTTTTTATAAGACGAAGTGATGTTGAGCCCTGGAGATATCGACTTGAATGCGAGGAGAGAAACATCCCACTCGATTCTCTCAGATTCTTTTTTTCAAATGACCAATGGATACCGCTCCAGGAGTGGTATGGGCCTACTGGCAGGCTTGCCGGTTATTCGAGCGGAACGAGAATTTGCGTGGACTGCACTATACGCGGTACGAATATAAAACCTGCTTTCTGGTAGAAAAAATACTGTTGTAGAATCAACTGACTTATGAAAATATCGATGAGATCAATCTTTCTGCTATTATTCTTATACGGAAGTTCTTCGATGATCTATGCCCAGAAGACAGGAACTAAAATTGAAGACCAGCTTGATAGTTACAGGAAGAAAATGGCAAATGAAAAGCTGTTCTTGCATACCGATAAAGACTTTTATCTCGCCGGCGAAATTGTTTGGTTCAAGGTATACTCTGTTGATGCAAGCTTTCACAGGCCTTTGAATGTGAGTAAGGTTGCGTACGTCGAGATTCTCGACAAAGACTTCAAACAAGTGTCTCAGGCAAAAATTTCCTTAAGCGAGGGTTCCGGTCATGGCTCATTTTATTTACCTGTATCTATCACCAGCGGTGTTTACAGGTTGAGGGCATACACCCAGTGGATGAAAAACTTCAGTGAAGATTATTTTTTTCAAAAGCCTCTAACCATCGTGAACTCCACGAGAAGCCTCGATTCGCTTCCTGTAAAAAACAATTCTTACGAGGTTGGATTTTTTCCTGAAGGCGGCATCCTTGTTCAAGACATTGAGAGCAAGTTGGCATTCAGAATTACCGATGTATCGGAAAAGGGAGTGAAGGCCAAAGGCGTAGTTGTAAATCAAAATCGAGATACGGTTGCAGTATTTGAGCCAATAAGATTTGGAATCGGTCATTTTATGTTGACACCAGTTGCTGGAAGTAGTTATAAGGCGTTAATAAACATTGGCGATACCACCATAGAACGGCCGGTTCCGCAGATTCGTGAACAGGGTTTTGTTATGAATGTGTCAAATGAGGGAGAAGCCAAAATCCGCGTGCGCATCAAATCAAATGTGCAATCGTCAAATACCGTTCGACTCGTTATTCACACAAGACAGGTTTTAAAGTTATCCGAACAAAAATCTTTAGTTAATGGTACTGCTGATTTTGTATTTGATAAAATTAAACTGGGTGATGGTATCTCGCACATTACTGTTTTCAATGAGACCCTGCAGCCGGTGTGCGAACGCTTGTATTTTGTACGTCCATCTGGCAAGTTGTTTATTGAAGCAAGTAGTAGTACCCGGCAGTTTTCATCACGTGCCAAAGCGAGCATACAGGTAACTTCAAAAGATGAAACAGGCAATTCACTCCCTGCGGACCTTTCTGTTTCTGTATACCGGATTGGCGAAGCTCATTCTTTAGAAGGGATAGATATTGATATTTATCTATGGCTTACATCGGACCTACGCGGCAGAATTGAATCTCCCGGATTTTATTTTTCTGATACGAGCGCTGAGGTGGAACAAGCAGCTGACAACCTGATGCTGACACATGGCTGGAGAAGGTTTGTATGGCAGGACGTTGCAGACAACAAAATTTCTAATCAAAATTTTCTTCCTGAATTCCGGGATCATATCATAAATGCCAGGGTCATCAACACTCGTACAGGCCAGCCTGCGCAAGACATTATCACTTATCTTTCTGTACCCGGGAAAAGAGTGCAGTTGTACAGTTCAAAGAGTGATAGTGCAGGAAGACTGAGATTTTATACAAAAAATCTTTACGGACTGAATGAGGTGATGTTACAAACCGATACGAGGGGAGACACATCGTACCGTGTAGAGATCATCAATCCATTTTCAGAAAAATTGTCAATGACATCGATGCCTCTATTCACGCTTCCTGGAGAAATCAAAACTTATCTTACTGAACATAATGTGGGTGTCCAGGTTCAGAATGCTTTTTCCGGTGACAAGTTGAAGCAACAATATCTCCCTGTTATCGATACCGCAGCCTTTTACGGCCCCCCTGATAATTCTTATATGCTTGACGATTATGTGAGATTTTCCACGATGGAAGAAGTGTTGAAGGAGTATGTTGTCGAAGTGTTGGTTCGGAGACAAAAAGAAAATTTTCGCCTGATAATGTCAGGAGGATTGGAAAACAAAGTGTTCCTTGACGATCCAATTACGCTTTTCAATGGGGTGCCAGTGTTCGAAACGAATAAGATTATGCAGTATGATCCTCTAAAGGTTCAAAAGATCGATGTTGTCAAAAGGCGATATTTCTATGGTCCTTCTTTAATGAACGGCATTGTCAATTTTACAACTTATCAACCCGATCCAGCTATGTTATCAGGTTTGAACGCGGTGGTTTTCGATTATGAGGGCATACAGTTTGCGCGGGAATTTTATTCGCCGGTCTACGAAACGAGAGATCAAATAACAAGCAGGCTGCCGGATTTTAGAGATGTGTTGTATTGGTCGCCCAATGTAAAAACTACGGAGACAGGCAAAACCGACTTCAATTTTTATACTTCCGATCTTAAGGGAAAATATATGGTTGTAGTAGAAGGCTTATCCGCCAATGGCAAATCCGGCGCGCATTTTTTCAGTTTTGATGTTAAGTGATCATTATTGTTCGGGTCTAAACATCCGGATGTTCTGCCTTCTTTCTTACTTTTGATCTCATTAAATTTTGTAAAAAAGTGCTGTCTGCAAATCTCAACTGGACGATAATTATTGTCGCCGGCATAGCTGTCGTTGCGCTGCTAATATTTATCAACAAACGTAATTTGAAAGATGAGGAAGATATGGAAGACACCATGAATAGAATTGACCGAAAGCATTTGGAGAACGACGAAGATAACGATTCAAAGATTTAACCGCATAGACACCTGACAACACACGTTGTGTTCTTTGTGCATAAAATCTTAAACCAGATTCTTCAAAAAAGAATATTTCCCAGGGTGGAAACTAATATCAATTGCGTTTATTGGGGGAAACAAACAAATTCATTGGAATTGAACACGCTTTCCGATATTCAAAGACATGGATATTATATTAATAGTGATAATAGTAGTTTTTGGTGGATTGCTTATAAGAACCTTTTATAGAAGAAAGAAAGCGGTTCACATTCATCAATTATTTCCTGCCTCATACAAATCAATACTTAACGAACATGTAGCATTCTATCGTGATCTGGATGATGACCGGAAAAGAGAGTTTGAGAACAGAATGCAATTGTTTTTATCCAAAGTGCGCATTACGGGTATTGGAACAATGGTTGAGGATGTTGATAAAGTATTAATAGCAGCAAGCGCCATTATTCCAATTTTTGCTTTTCCCGATTGGGAATACTTTAATCTAAATGAAGTGCTACTGTACCCTGGTTCGTTTAATGAAAGTTTTGAACAAGAGGGAGATGAAAGGCATACGCTGGGAGTTGTAGGGACCGGCCCTTATCAAAACATAATGATACTTTCAAGGCACGAATTAAGAAATGATTTCTTAAACACAACGGGAAAAGATAATACTGCGATACACGAATTTGTTCATCTGATTGATAAGACAGACGGAGCAGTTGATGGCATTCCCGAATTTCTGTTATCCAAAAAATATATTGTGCCGTGGTTAAATCTAATGCAACAGGAAATAAAACAGATTATTTCGAATCGTTCCGATATCAATCCATACGGAGCGACAGATCCTGCAGAGTTTTTTGCCGTTGTGTCTGAATATTTTTTCGAGCGACCGGACCTCCTACAAAAGAAACACCCCGAACTGTTTGATTTGCTCGTACGAATTTTTAAGAAACAATCTGAGTACACGTGATCATCTTTCCCCGAATGGCGGTGGTTCTAAGCCAAGTGAACGCACTCAAAGATAAAACCCTTGTGCCCTTTGCTCCTTCGTAACTTTGCGGCCTATTGACTGAAGAAAAACAAGCCATAAAATCCACTCAGGAGCGAAAGGGACACAAGGATTAATATATCATGGTCCTTGTCGCTTAAAACTATTTAATCTTTAGAACGGGCCGTAATTTGTAGTCGCCTGTTCCTTCTTCATGAATTGAAAGCGCGGCGTCAAAGTCAATAATCAATGTTTCTATGGAAGCGGTGAGCTTCTTATTGATCTTGATCTTCAGACCCGATTCTGAGCCGCTGGGAACTATCAGTGGGAACACTGCGTCGTTCACTTTAATGGTATTGTTTGGTCCCAGGACCAATCGGATTTCCTTTACCGTTGATTTCGAAAAAGTTTTTGTTCCGATTAATGTATCCACACCATTTTGAAGACCTAACAAATTATATATCCCCGGAATTGCATCCAGCGCAACCCAGGCAGCTGAGTCGTCTGACAGCTTTACATTAATAGCTTTGAGATCGATATTAACTTCCTGGTAGTCTGCAGGAGCATCTGTTAGTCGAACTCTCAAAGTGGATTCACCGGAATCTTTTTTACAGGCGCTGAAAGCGATAAATAATACGATAGCTAAAGCACTAAACATTTGGATCCTAGATTTCATATGTACGGGTTTTGGGAAAATTAGACAGTTGCTGTACTACAACGTTTAATATGAATTAACCTTTTTTTGAAGAAGTCGAACTAAAGTAGAAATACAAACTGTAGACGATAAAATACCCTGGGATATCTTCTATTCATATGAGAAATTATCAGTCATATTATAGTCGTAGCAATATAATGGCATTCAGTCACAATGACACTAGCTTAGAAGCCATGCAAATAGTTTATAACCGCCCCAGATCACTCCGCCTACAACTATCAGTAAAAGCAATAATACGGGGACAAGAATTTTCCACGCTCCGCCTTTGTGACGACCCTCGACATAATGTTCTTTCATCAATTTGAGGTTTCGCATATTGGCCTTGAAGGCAATATCGAAAAGATCTCCCAGGATGGGAATCATGCCAACTACGGCATCTATCACAACGTTTAGTACCATTCGGGCCATTACATAACCGCTTGCTCCATTACGAGCCATGATGGTTAAGAGATAGGCGGAAACTGCGAACGTAGAGATATCGCCGGCGCCAGGGATCAATCCAATAATTCCATCGAGACCAAATTTGAAATTTGTGCCGGGAACAGTGAACTGTGCATCCATCAGTTTGGCGATCCGTTCGAGTTGCTTAAAGTCGCGCTGTTGGGGTATTTGTTTGGCCATGAAGGAAAAGATGCAATTCGTGTTCCTTGTGAGGACGATTGGTGGGCTGGCAGTGGTGAATTAGTTTGTTATGAAAATAAGAACGGTGCCTTTGTGTCTGTATATTCTGTATAAAGCTGCGTAGTTTTACGCGAGGGTTTGTTATTTCTTTTAGTCTAATCATTAAGTATTCTTCATCTTGTCCAACTTCTATGAACTCAATAAATTTGCTGTATGAACATGATTATTCTCATACTATCTATAGAATTCAGCGTATTCGTTCTTTTCCTTTTCTTTATTTACAGACTGGTAAAAAAAGACATAAAAAAATATCGTCAGCAGGAACACCTGCCATTGCACAGTAATTGGCAAGAGTAAAAACCGCGGGCATCATCGTTGTACACATTCTCATCGCGCTTGGCTGTCCTGGAGTATTTCCCATTCGAGGTATCACCTCTTGCATTGACGCTTTCATCCACCTCGTTTTGAGGATGTACACTTTGTGAGCCCATTGATCGTGCAGTCAACATGTTCACGAAGGAATCGAAGAAAGAATCTTAAAGCAATAAAGAGACAGTGAAACCCGGGAGGCTGTAACTATCTAAATGCTTTTCGTAACACTTCAAAGCTTTTTACAACAGCAGTGTCAGGGTTTTCCTTTCCTTCCATTTCAAGCGACACATAACCTTTGAAACCTGCGCGCCGAAGGATCCCTGCGATTCTTTCATAATCGAGATCGAGTGTGTACCATTCTCCACCACCATAATATGTCTTTGCCTGGACAATCGTGGCATAAGGCGCCAGTTGCTCGATCTGCGAATACGGGTCTCCCGAGAAATTCCCCGTATCCATATTCAAACCCATCCATGGCGATGCACTGAGTGCCTTATAAATTTTTAGTAAGCCATCCACCCTTGTTGTTAGCCCCCAATGGTTTTCCAGCGCAAGCACGACCCCGGCTTTTTCGGCCGACTGCAGGCATTCCGCGATGGAATCTATACACCATTTAATTGCATCCTCTTCCTGGTACCCGGGTAATGGGGGTTCCTGTCCTTTTACTTTCATAAGATCATCGAATGACTTAATCGTTTTCCACCGTCCAGAGTTCAGGCGTATGCAGGGAATACCGAGTTGCACCGCCAATTCTATGCAATGGTTAGTATGGTCAATCGCCTTTTTTCGTTCTTCCGCCGACGGATGAACGAAATCCTGGTGAATCGAAAGCATGGGTAAGCTCAATCCATTTACAAATGCCAGTCGTTTTAATTTATTGATGTATGCCGGAGATTCGTCCTGCATCTGGCGGTGAAGAATCTCAACTCCATCGAACCTGGTTTTAGCAGCATGTTCTATAACTTTTTCTATGGGATATTTTTCCGTTTTAAAGTGCCAGTATGAATAGGTTGATACTGCCAATGGAATCTTTGGTGCCACTGGAGTTTGGTCTCTGCTATCCGGCATTGCGATCACATTGTTTCCAAGCACCGTTCCTGATGCAATGATTGCAGATTGCTTTATCCAGTTTCTTCGTTGGCTTGAGTGATTCATGGAATTTCTTTTATATAATGTATGATATTTATTTTGGTTCCTACGGATTCGGGCCGTGGTAATCCGTGAAATCCGTGGCAGGAATCCCTGAACGGATAATGGCTGTAACTCTTTTAACAGCGCTTTAATGTACAAGAGCAATATTAAATTCTTCTTTAAGTTCTACAACCGAAGGCAAGTGACAGCGTATTCGACCACCTCCAAAGATGTATAATGCTCGTACGCAGAAACACGTTTTTCCTGACCCTCTTTATTATTTTAATAAGTCCATTCCTTGTGCGTAACCTGGTTTGGCTTG
>DAINQQ010000012.1:11615-46956 GCA_036742645.1 Flavitalea sp. | reverse complement strand
ATTGGAAGCTTGTAAAACGAAACCGAAGGATGAAGTCGTTGTAAAGAGCCCTGGGAATACAGAGTCGGACAGGCTTCCTGAGGAAGTCGAGCGCGATAAAAAACTAAATGAGCAAACTTTCTTCACTCCTCATGAAATGGCCACTATAACGGTATTGAGTAATATTATTATTCCTAAAGACGACCGGTCGGGAAGCGCCTCTGATGCGAAGGTCCCGGAGTTCATAGAATTCATTGTAAAGGACAAGCCTGAACAGCAGGTACCCATGAGAGGTGGTTTGCGTTGGTTAGATATGCAATGCTTCAAGAGGTACAACAACCCATTCAAGGATTGCGATTCTAAGCAACAAATTGAAATCGTTGACGAAATAGCTTATCCGGCCAAAGCTAAACCTGACATGAAACCCGGAGTCGCTTTTTTTGATCGAATGAGAAGTCTTACCGCTACTGGATTCTTTTCAAGCAAGATGGGCATAGAAGATGTCGGTTATGTAGGTAACGTGCCAAACAAATGGGAGGGAGTTCCTGCTGATATCATAAAACAATATGGATTAGAAAATGTTGGTTTTTCTCCGAAAGCGTCTTAAATCTTTGTCCCTTTGTGTATAGCTCCGTGTTGCCTCTATGGTTAAAAAACTCTTACATCCACATGCCTTTATGGAGCGATTGAACCACAGAAGAACGCGATGTATGCACAGGGGGAGAAAATAGTTTGTAGCCGGCTAAACAGGATGAAGCAAATGCGAATTACTCTATACCCCGTTTCGTCACAACGTATTGACCTTTATCCTCAATTGTCGCTACAACACAATCTGATACGATCTGTCTGATAAGCCTGGACGCAACACTCGAGGCAAATATCATTGTCGGAGCACCATCTTACATCGTACATTGCCTATCTTACGTCCCTTCGTACCTGGTGCTTTTAACTTCGTACTTGCCTGTAACATTTTGAATATAAATTGATCGAAAATGAATAGGCGATCAGGGTAAAATTTTTTTCCTTCATTATGTTATGTGCTATATAAGATTCCTGAAGATTTTGCTGTTCGTAATGTTGATGTCATTAATGTCGATGTCATTATCAAATTTAGTAGATGGCCAGACGAAGCCTCCCCTGTTTCGCTTGCTTCCTTCGGCTTCCACGGGAATTTCATTTACAAATACTATTACAGAAAACGACACTTTAAATATTCTCAACCAGGCTAACATTTATAACGGCGGTGGCGTAGGGATTGGGGATTTCAATAACGACGGATTGGTTGATATCTACTTTGCCGGTAATATGGTAGCGAACAGATTTTACCTCAATAAAGGTTCGATGAAATTTGAAGATCATACAACTACCGCGGGAGTCGGGGGCGAGGGAAGATGGTGCACCGGCGTTTCAGTTGTGGATATTAACGCGGATGGCTTATTAGACCTGTATGTTTCGGCTTCATTCCGCAAGATGCCATTACTTCGCACGAATCTCTTATACATAAACCAGGGAATAAACAACGGCGTTCCTGTTTTTAAGGAATCTGCCGAGGCTTACGGCCTGGCGGATACCGGCTTCAGTACGCAGGGATATTTTTTTGATTACGATAAAGATGGCGACCTCGATCTCTATCTTGTGACGAATGAATTGTATGATCCCAAAACCCCAATTCGTTTCCGACCAAAGCTTACGGATGGCAGCGCATTAAATACCGACAGATTATATCGGAATAATGGTAACAACACATTTACCAATGTCTCGAAAGAAGCGGGTATTCTAATTGAAGGCTGGGGCCATGCTGCATCCATCTCAGATTTCAACATGGATGGCTGGCCTGACGTGTATGTAGCCAATGATTTTGTTTCGAACGATCTTTTGTACATCAACAACAGAGATGGAACATTTACAAACAAACTGGCCGACTATTTCAAGCATACAGGTTGGAATGCAATGGGAACAGATGTTGTTGACATCAATAACGACGGATTGGTTGACGTGGTCTCATTGGAGATGCTACCGGAAGATAACATGCGGAAAAAAAGAATGCTGAGTGGTAACGAATACTATAATTATTTCAACAGCAGCCAATTTGGTTACGAACACCAGTATGTGCGGAATGTATTGCAACTGAATAGCGGAATTACGCCGAAAGGACATCCGGTTTTTAGCGAGATCGGTTTCATGTCGGGCATGTACCAGACTGACTGGAGTTGGTGCCCGTTAGTCGCTGATTTTGACAATGATGGTTATCGCGATATGATTATCACCAATGGCCTTCCGCGCGATGTGACGGATCTCGATTATATAGCGTACGATAATGGCCAGGGAGGCAGTAAAGCGAAATTATCATTGGCAATGACACAAAGTCTACCGGTTGTGAATATTCCGAACTATGCATTTAAAAACAAAGGTGGCATCATCTTCGAGAACACAACTAACGCCTGGGGACTGAACAAATCTGCCTTTTCAAATGGCGGCGCTTACGCCGACCTTGATAACGATGGTGATCTTGACTTTGTAGTGAATAACATTAATGAGGCGGCGTTCATTTACGAGAATAGGTTTAATAGCAAAGATCAGCCTGGCCTGGGGCATACTTTGCGGATAAAACTAATTGGTACCGGTCAGAATAAAAATGCTATTGGAACGGCCATTCGAATTTACTATGCAGGCAGACAACAGTATTACGAACATTATCCAAGTCGCGGATACTTGTCCACCGTCGACGACCGTGCTTTTTTTGGTTTAGGTTCTGTTTCCATGATTGATTCAATCATTGTAAGGTGGCCTGATGGTAAGAGCTTCACGATTCCCAATGTAAAGGCAGACCAGCTGATTACAATCTCGCGTGAGAATAGTGAAGGATTATACAGAAGCACTCATCATCAAATTCAGCATTCGCTTTTTTACCCGGCAGCCGGCCGTTATAACATACACTATAAACCGATCGAACGGGATTTTGTTGACTATACCATCCAGGCTACTCTTCCTCATAAGCTGAGTCAGTATGGTCCGGGTATCGCTGTAGGTGATATTGATAACAACGGTCATGATGACTTTTACCTGAGCGGGACCTCGGGTAATCCTGGGGTTTTCTTTATGCAAGATGGAAATGCGAAATTTCAGTTAGACAGTGCACGCATTCCCCGAAAACCCAATGAGCTGGAAGAGGAAATGGGAGTTCTGTTCTTTGATGCGGACAATGATGGAGATCTCGATCTATATGCGGTCAGTGGAAGCTATGAAGTACCACCAAATCACGCTGTGGCCCAGGATCGGTTGTTTATTAACGATGGCCAGGGACAGTTTCAGCAAGCAGCCAATGCTCTTCCTGCAGAAACAACGAACGGTTCCTGTGTTCGTGCGGGAGATTTCGATAAAGATGGGGACCTCGACCTGTTCGTTGGTGGACGAGTGGTATCTGGCGCATATCCAACAAATCCCAGAAGTTTTATTTTAAGAAATGATGGAGGGAAATTTGTTGATGTTACACAACAGTTGTGTGCGCCGTTACAAAATATCGGGATGATTACCGATGCGCTCTGGTCGGATTTTGATAAGGATGGAAAAATGGATTTGATATTAACGGGTGAATGGATGCCTGTAACTTTTCTAAAGAACATGGGAAGGTCATTTGTTTCAATCAATAAATCAACAGGTGTCAGTCAGTACTTCGGGTGGTGGAATAGTGTGGTATCCGGTGATTTTGATAACGATGGCGATGTGGATTATATAGCGGGAAACCTCGGGCTGAATTCGAATTACACCGCGTCATCAGAAGAACCGATGACTGTATATGCAAAAGATCTTGATAATAATGCTTCTCTTGACCTGATGTTGTTTTGTTATATGAAAGCGGAAGATGGAAGCAGAAAACCATTTCCAATGCATACCAGAGATGATCTGGCAAGCCAGTTAGTATCCATCCGGAAAAAATATCCAACGTATAAAGCATATGGTGTTGCTTCCCTGGATGATTTATGGAGTGTGCAGGATAGGCAGGGAGCGATCAAAAAAATAGCAAACTATCTTCAATCCGCTTATATAGAAAACAAAGGAAATGGTCAATTCATCATGAAAGCTTTGCCGATAGAAGCGCAGTCTGCTCCGATATACGGTATGGTATCGGAAGATATTGATGACGACGGAAACCTGGATCTAGTGCTTGTTGGAAATGATTATGGAATGGAACCTTATAGTGGAAGGCATGATGCCTTCAATGGTTTGTGCCTTAAAGGTGATGGCAAAGGAAATTTCAAGAGCCTGTCTATTCCCGAAACTGGATTTTTTGTTGGAGGAGATGCGAAAGCGCTTGCAAAGATTCATACAGATAATGAAGACATCTGGATTGCGACACAAAACCAGGACAGTTTACAGGTGTATAGCAAAGCAAGAACGGATCAAACAACTGATTCAAAATGGATAAAGCTTAAACCTGATGATTTTTATGCAGACATTATTTTCAAGAATGGTACCAAAAGGCGGGTTGAATTTTATTACGGATCGACTTATTTGTCTCAATCTTCAAGAACTTTTTGGATCAGCAAGGACATGGTAAAAGTTACGTTTGTCAATTTTAAGGGCGCACAAAGAGAGTTGTTGTAAGATCGTCGACAGTTGATTATTTAAATTGAGAGTAAAATCTTGGAATGCATCTATCAAAGAATATTTTCGGTATTCTCTCGCGCGGCGGTCGACCGTCGTCGTTTAACGGCCATCGGTCATCCGCCATCGATCGGTGGACGGTCGTCAGTCGACGGTCGACTGTCCTACTCTCCGCATTATTGGCGGCTTGCATCTCAACCGCGCAAACCTGGAGGGAGAAAACAGAACACGCTAACTATATTCATCGAAGCATTAAGCAGTTGACTGATGTGCTTGTGTATGACATTTACTCGCCACCTGTAGCCAGCCGCACTTATGCATATATCAGTATCGCGGGTTATGAAGCTGCGGTAGCTGGAAATCCTGAATATCATTCTTTGTCGACTCAATTGCATGGATTAACGCCGCTCCCCAAAATTAAAGTTGGTAAAGAATACAGTTATACACTTGCTGCTGTTCAGGCAATTCTTACGGTAGGTAAAGCGATGGTTATTTCCGAAGATAAGGTAGAGAGTTTTCATGCTGCAATCGTGAAAGAGTTTAAAACCTCCGGTATGCCTGCAGACGTTATTAATAATTCAATTGCTTATGGCCTCGACGTTGCTAAACATATTCTCGCGTGGGCGTCGCAGGATAGTTATAAACAAACAAGGACATTTTCAAAGTATGCAGTAACAAACGATGCAGCTGTCTGGAAGCCGACACCGCCGGCGTACATGAGAGCTGTAGAGCCTCACTGGAATAAGATCAGAACTTTTATAATCGATTCTGCACAGCAATTCAAACCGGTATTACCTACGCCTTTTTCTGCCGACAAAAATAGCCAGTTCTATAAAGAAGCACTCGCTGTTCGGGACATAGGAACGAGTTCATCTGCTGAACAAAAAGAGATCGCCAATTTCTGGGATTGCAATCCGTTCAAGATGAATGTGAATGGGCATGTTATGTATGCATCGAAAAAAATTTCTCCCGGTGGGCACTGGATGAATATTACGAGGCTTGCCTGTCAGAAAATGTCAGCCAATGTGATACAATCCTTAGAAGCTTACACATGCCTGGCAGTCACGATCGCCGATGCGTTCATCAGTTGCTGGGACGAAAAATATCGTAGCCAGGTTATTAGACCCGAAACGTATATCAATCAATATATAGATGGCAGCTGGGCGCCATTATTACAGACGCCTCCATTTCCTGAATATACCAGTGGTCACAGTGTTTTGTCGACTGCCTCAGCTGTCATGCTTGAGAAGATCTTCGGTAACAATTTTTCATTTGCTGATTCTACAGAGGTAGAGTTTGGAATTCCGGTGCGACATTTTACTTCGTTTGGGCAGGCCGCTGAGGAAGCCGCAATAAGCCGTTTTTATGGTGGAATCCATTACATGCCATCGATTATCAACGGTTCAGAGGAAGGAAAAAAATTAGGAACTTTTATTATAAAAAGATTAAAGACAGTCAGAAATTCTACTGCCCGGAACAAGAATAAATAATGAGTGTCTATGAGAATACGATATTTCCTATGTGACGCCTATGTAGCTGTGTCTATGTGATGAAAAATGGTTGAGTAAGAGTTCAGTAATCAACTTAAGGCTAGAAGCTGTACAAATTTTTACGCTTCTCAAAGGATCGCGAAGAGCCTTCGTATAGGCCATAGCTATAATTTTCGGAGATCAAACTTAACTATATTTCTTTGCGAGATTTTGCGCTTCTCAGCGCCCTTTGCGGTACGACATTGTAACGCCAACTAAGCAGAGGATCGCAAAGGCGCCTGCATAGACATATAGCTAATTTTAAGTACATTGTTGTCCTCTTAAAACGAACTTGCCATGCACACCGTTCAATTGCCTGCTTTAGATACAACAATAAAAGTTGATGAAAAACAAATCAACGATTTCCGAAAGGATGGTCATACGATCACGAAGAATGTATTGAATAGCGAAGAGGTTAAAGCATATCGCGATGTGATTAACAGTGCCGCTTACAAGTATAATACAGAAAAACGTTCGTTGCAGGAACGCGATACATATGGCAAAGCTTTTTTACAGATTATGAATTTGTGGGAAGTAGACGAAGATGTCAGGAAGTTTACGTTGGCAAAACGTTTTGCAAAAATTGCAGCGGATCTCCTGGGTGTTGAGCATGTAAGGCTTTATCATGACCAGGCCTTGTACAAGGAACCCGGCGGAGGATTCACTCCATGGCACCAGGATCAATACTACTGGCCTCTAAGTACTACCAACACAATTACCATGTGGATGCCCCTGATAGATATCAACGTCGAACTGGGTATGCTCACTTTCGCTTCCCGATCCCATACATCCGGCTTTGTTGAGAACATTGCCATCTCAGATGAGTCGGAAAAAAAACTTGAGCAACATATAAAGCAACAAGGTTTTCCAATTTCCCGACCGGAGGTTATGCAAGCAGGAGATGCAAGCTGGCATTATGGGTGGACACTTCATTCTGCTCCGGGTAACTCATCAAAAGATATAACACGTGAAGTAATCACGATTATTTATTTTGCTGACGGTGCACAGGTAACCCCTCCAAAAAACGAACATCAGGAAGCGGATCGCAAGAGATGGCTGGGTGGATTGCCTCCCGGCGAGATAGCTGCTTCCGATTTAAATCCGCTAGTTTATTAGAAGTCACGCAGCATATGGATTCCAACCAAACATCTGTGCCTCTGCTGTTGCGCCACGGATTGCTAATTCCATAGATATTTTCATCCTGGGAACCGGTAAACCAGTTATGAATCAAAATCAGCATCATGAGATAATAGATGAAGGTTTTGTTATTGATACGCTGGCTAAGTATTAACCGTTCCCTGGGAAATCTTTTTTTTTGCGACAGGACAATGGGAAGGCATATTGACACGACAGCAAATCGAAAGCCTGGCTGATTTCATCATGAAGCAATCAACAAATAAGAGGCAAGCTCGGGAGACAATTATTTTATATCAGGAGGTACGCAACAACATCCAACCAGGCAAATTTTCGGGTGTGAGTTTATCCGAATCGATGCCTCGTATATTGGGCACACCAGTAAATCTGTTGAAATGCGTTTAGAAGATACTGGTAGCGTTTTCTGTATCTAATCTATCATTTTGATTACATTATGAATAGTCCAAATTTAGCTTTAACTGCGTTCGTAATTCTCTTTTGTCTTTCGGGAACACTCGGACAGAGTACTGATTCGGCGATTCGAAAAGCGTCCGCTCCATTATACCGTGATCCGGTATATGATGGTGCTGCGGATCCTGTAATAGTCTGGAATAGAAATGAAAAGAATTGGTGGATGTTTTATAGTGCAAGAAGGGCAAACATGCCAACGTACGATGTTTCCGCTTACTTCGGTACACAGATAGGCGCTGCAACTTCTACAGACCATGGGAAAAGCTGGACGTTCAAAGGATATCTCGACCTGGAATTTGAAAACGGAATGAATACTTTCTGGGCACCGGATATTATCTTTCATGATGGACTTTATCACATGTTTGTAGTTTACATAAAAGGCGTCCGCAATCATTGGGGTGGTAACATGCATATAGTTCATTTCACGAGCAAGGATCTTTGGGACTGGAAATATGACCAACCACTCCAACTTTCTTCTGACAGAGTGATTGATGCTTCCATTTTTAAAAAGCCGGATGGAAAATTCCGCTTGTGGTATAAGGATGAATCGAGAGGATCTGTAACCATGATGTCTGAGTCTGCTGATTTGAAAAATTGGGAAACTTCCAAAGCGCCCGCGATAGGAGGTAAGGCGCATGAAGGCCCGAAAGTTTTTCGGTTCAGGAATTATTACTGGATGTTGACGGATGAATGGCAGGGAATGAGAATTTACCGTTCAACCGATCTGGAAAAATGGGAAAAGCAAGGATTGATTTTAGATAAACCAGGCAACAGGGAAGATGATAAACCAAGCGGAGCTCATGGCGACGTTGTTGTGGTGAGTGATAAGGCCTATGTATTTTATTTTACCCATCCGGGAAGAAATAATCATCACACGATAAAACCTGATCCAGACGGACAATTATTCTATAAAAATCATCGAACAACGATACAGGTGGCGCCTCTTGAATTTATCGATGGTACTTTGCAAGCAAACAGAGATAAGCCTTTCGATTTTTATTTACCTGATTTGAATTAAGCCTCCTTTGTGCCCTGTCCTTGTGGCTCATTGGTTACACAGTTAAGAGGCCACAAAGACACCGATGCACAAAGCAAAATTGTAAACGTTTGCATAGCTTATCAAACTTTTTTCTTGTCCGATTTTTTTGCATGGATATAATCAGTCGGAGTCATAGCAAATTGCTTATGAAAGTTGCGGGCGAAATTACTCTGCGAACTAAAACCCACCATATCAGCCACTTCATAAACTTTGTAATCTCCTTCTGCCAAAAGCTCAGCAGCTTTTTTTAACCTCGTGATATTGATCAGCTCAATAGGCGCAAGATTGGCGATGGCTTTGATTTTTCTGTACAACGTAATGCGGCTCATGTTTAGGATGCGCGCGAGCTTTTCTACATCCAGGTCAATGTCTTCGATATTCTTACAGATCGTTTCGTTCAATAATTCTAAAAACCGTTCGTCTCCTTTCGAATGTGCCATGCTTTTGATATGCACAAGCGGAGAGCTCGCAAAATATTCCCTGATCATGGTTCGGTTCGCCATCAGGCTGGCGATCTGAGCTTGCAGGTGTTCTTTTGAAAATGGTTTTTCAATATAGGCGTCCGCACCTAATTCCAGCCCTTGTACTTTTGATTGAATTGTATTTTTTGCCGTAAGCAGAATTACAGGAATATGTGAATGCTCAAAACCCGACTTGATCCGTTTACAAAGTTCAAAGCCATCCATAACCGGCATCATCACATCACTAACTACCAATTGAACAGCTTCTCTGGCGAGAATCTTTAAGGCCTCCTGTCCGTTTTCCGCTTTGAAAATGGTGTACTTCAGTCTCAGAACCCTTTCAAGAAATTCTAAAATTTCTTCATCGTCATCCACTAATAGGATCACTGGCAGCAGTTCGTTCATCTATTTAATTTTTCGTTAGTGTGGTTGAAGCCTGGTTTTTTATTTTTCTTTTTTGCTGATCGGGCTGGTACGGCAGGGCGACTACAAAAACATTCATTCCATCCTCCGGCTCTTTTACATAAACGTCTCCGCTATGCAATTCTACTAAAGACCGGGCAAGAGCAAGTCCGATACCTGTTCCTTTTTGCTTAATGGTTTCTTTCAACCTAAAAAAAGGTTCGAATATTTTTTCTCTCAACCCTTTTGGAATCAGGTAACCATCATTACTTATTTCAATAATCAATTCGTTATCGTCGCTTTGAGGTGGGGTTAATTTTATATTCACCCTTTTATCAGCATACTTCGTAGCGTTGCTATAAAGATTGGTGAAAATTTTATTCAATGCTTCTGCGTCAGCCATCGTATGCAGATCGTACGACGGAAGATCAAGATGATAGTCCAGTTTTCTTTTTTTGGCTACAGGCTCAAAAGTTAAATAGATCTCTTTTAGTATCTCGTTTATGTTCACAGAACTGAAATCAAGACTAAAGCCTCTGGTTTCTATTTGGCGAAAATCAAGTATCTGGTTAATAAGGTTGACCAATCTGTTCGTATTTCTTTCCATCGTCACTACATCCTCTTTGATTGCAGGAACATCATTCACCATTTCACTCAGGTTTTCAACTGGGCCCTTGATTAGTGTAAGGGGCGTTTTTATTTCATGGGCGATGTTGGTAAAAAATTCAATGTTGGCCTGGTAAATTGCTTTTTCTTTCTTGTCTTCCTGCAACCTATGGTAGGTGCGAACGAGATAGTATAGAAGGAATGCACCTGCAATAACATATAAAAGATATGCCCACGGAGTAACCCAGAAAGGAGGATTTACCCGGATCTTCAATTCTTTTACCAGCTTATTCCAGGTGCCATTGGTTCTGGCTTTTACTTTGAAAACATATGTGCCTGGCTTAAGATTGGTGAAGTAAACCTTTCTGTTTGATTTTAAATGTGTCCACTCTTTTTCGAGTCCCTCCATGATGTAGCTGTATTCAGTCATTTCGGGTGAGGTGAAGCTGATTGCAGCAAAATCTATACTGAAAGTGGATTGATCATATGGCAGGGATATTTTGTTTGTCAGCAGAATTGATTGTTTCAGGTGATGTGTATCCCTGGCCAGACCAAGAGTTTCGTTCGGAACCTGGAAATCTGTAATGTAAATAGGAGGAACAAACGTACTCTCATAAAAAGCGTCAGGCTTGAATGTGATCATGCCCTGAACGCTTCCGAAGTAGAGTTTTCCTTTGGCGTCTTTATAACCTGAGTTATAATTGAACTGATCGTTGAGCAAACCGTTTGCCTTTGTGTACACTTTTGTGGTCAGTGGCTTAACATTCATATTCACGAGTCCTTTTGAGGTGGTGATCCACAATGTCTTATTGTTGTCCTCCAAAACTTTGAAAATAAAATTGCTTGGCAATCCATCCGTGGTAGTGAACCTCTTAAATTGTTTCTTATCCTTGCCTAGTTGACATAATCCTCCGCCTTCTGTTGCAAACCACAAATTATGATCGCTGTCTTCATAAATCGCATTGAGAATATTGGAAGTCAAACTGTTTTTATTCGCCGGTTCGTTTTCATAATGACCCTGAACGCCTGTCCCGGGATTGAAATAAAAGATTCCCCTTCCATGGCTGCCCACCCAAATCGTTCCATCATGGTCTTCTATGAGGCTAGAAATAAAAATGGGTTCAGGCATTTCTTTAGCACGGGGAAAATTGTCGCCTGCAGGATCATATCTATATAATCCATTACTTGATCCTAAATAAATATCTCCCCGTTTTGTTCTCAGTAACGTCACAATGAAATTGCTTTTCATGTCGTTTAATCCAGGCCCCGCTCTATAATGTTTCCTGACTTTTCCGGTTTTTATGTCCATGATATCAAGGCCATGTTCAAAAGTGCCGATCCAGAGATCATCATTAACCACCAGCAATGCATGAATATTCGAATTGGCAATACTTGTTGAGGCACCCGTGGGTTCGAATCGGGTTATCTCTTTTGTTGTGGGATTCAACTTATTTATTCCGGCATCTTCGGTTCCTATCCATATATTACCCGAGCCATCTTCGCAAATTTCGCGCACGGCATTTCCGCTTATCGAATTCTGTGTGTAGTCGGGAAAATACTTTTGAAAAGAGAAATATTGTTTGGGGAAATAATTGATGCCGCCAAAATAGGTTCCCGCCCAAATACCACCTTCATTGTCTTTGTTAAGCGAATAAATTGCATTATCTGACAATGAATAAGGATCAAGAAACTTTTTTTTCAGATTCGTAAACTTGCCATTCCTTTTATTGTAAATGAAGATGCCGGATTCTGTTCCAAACCATAATTCGTTGTCATTAACACGCAGAATATCGCGAACAAAAACCGATGTTCTGTCCGCATTATGGCTCAGTACGTCTTTATATTCTTGCGAAGCGATGTCAAACTGTTTGATCCCCTGGCCGGGTGTTCCTATAAATATTGATCCATCTTTATCCGCAATAATCTTTTCGATCCAGTTCGATGCTGAAGGGGCGGAATGGGCGAAAACATTGAATCGCTTAAAAATTTGTATTGCATCATTATACTTAAGCAAGTATCCGTCTGCGCTTGAAAACCATATCGTGCCGTCTGGTGATTCGCATATCGAAGTAGCGTGAAAGTATTTAGATGCCGGAAAATTGAGTAGTTCTTTTTTTTCAAAATTATAGCGGAAGAGGTTCGGGCCCGATATGAACCAAAGCTGCCCGCGCGTATCTATAGTGATATCCCAGATAAATGGAAGCGTGTCAATAAACGGAACCAGCCGTTCATGTTGTTCATCGAACCGGAATAACCCTTTGTCAGAGCCAACCCAAAGCACTCCGGCCTTATCAATAGCAAGCGCTGAAATCAGATCTCTTGTCAAGCTGCTTTCATCTTTGTTTCGGATATTAAAAGTTTTGAAGCGGTAGCCATCGAAGCGGTTCAGACCATCCTTTGTCCCAAACCACATGAAACCATTGTTATCCTGCATGCTGCAAAAGACAGTGTTGTTCGATAAGCCATTTTCAACCTGGTAATGCCTGAAATAGTACTGTTGCCCTTGTACGGTAACAGTGATGAGTACCTGTGCAAATAATAATATGATAAAGCATCTCAAACAATTAAAGTAAATCATCTTCCCAAAACGATTTCGTTACAAATTTTTTTCTTTTAGAGGGACGGAGCTTGTCTAAAATGTAACAATTTGAAAACATTATGATACATACTGAATGAAGTAATTCCGGTAGATAAGTTTTCTTCACACTATGATTTAAATGTACTGTTTTCTGCCCAGTTAAATCATGCAAACGATTACAATTTAATAAACCAAATTGATTGCCAAATGAGTACCATAACCAAGCATTATCCCTTTGGGATAGCATTCAGTTCAATTGGCTTACGGCAAAAACAAAGAATCTTTCTTCTGATTTTTAGTTTACTCTCCTTTTTAAACAACGGGTTTTCACAGAATGATCCAAAGATTGTAGTATCCGGAACTGTAAAAGACAGTATCGGAACTCCTCTTTCGCAGGTGAGTGTACAAGAGCGTGGTACTAAAAATGCCGTCATTACAGGAAATGACGGAGTCTTTACGATTACGGTAGCCAATACAAACTCGGTTTTGGTTTTTTCTTCGGTTGGGTATTCAGCCCAGGAGGTCAGAGTAGGCAGTCAAAAAAGTGTTGCTGTTTCATTATTACAAGCACCAACCGGCTTGCAGGAGGTAGTTGTGGTAGGATACGGTTCCCAAAAGAAGGGATCATTAACAGGAGCAATCGCGACTGTTACTTCAAAAGACCTGGACCGTGTACACGGCGGAGCTACTGTTAGTTCAGGACTGGCGGGGAAATTGCCGGGTGTGACATACCGCATGCCTGATGGTCGTCCCGGAGCTTCTGCCACTATTCAGATCCGAAATATGGGAAGGCCTTTATATGTAATTGATGGAATTCAACAGGATGAGGGTCAGTTTAATAATCTGGCTCCAAACGACATTGCGAGCATCACTATTCTGAAAGATGCATCTGCAGCCATTTATGGAGTTCGAGCCGCGAACGGAGTTGTGGTTGTAACAACGAAAAGAGGAGCTGCGGGCCGAAATAACATCAACGTTGACGCTTACCTGGGATACCAGTACTGGTTCCGTTTCCCCAAGGTTTTATCAAACTCCTATGACTATATGTTCTATCGCGCCGACGCGGAGGTAAACCGAAATTTATTTAACACCAATTCTGCCGCCAGAACTAATATTACACAAGCCGAACTTGATCTTTACAAACAAGGAGAAAGCGCTGGGCCCGCTTACAGAAGTTTTAATTGGCGAGATTATATTCTTGACAAACCTGCTCCGCAAAATTCTGTAAACGTAAATATCAGTGGCGGAACAGACAAAGTGAATTATTATGTATCCGGCACACATCTCAATCAGAAATCAAATCTCGGAAAGGAATACCGGTTTAGTCGTTCCAATATTCAATCTAATGTAAACGCCAAATTAGCCACTGGACTTAGAGTAGGTATGGACATAAATGGGCGTGTTGAAATCCGGCAAAACCCTGGTGTACCCGGTGGGGATGATTATTTTTTATCGCGCCTGGCAATTCTGAGAAACACGCCAAGAGAAAGACCTTACGCAAATGATAATCCCGAGTACTTAAATGATATGGGAGAGCATCTGGAGTCGAACTATGCGTTTTTGAATGAAAAAATTTCAGGTAAACTAAAGAGCGAATGGCGGGTTTTGCAGACCAATTTCAATGCTGAATGGCAAATCCCGGGAATTCAGGGACTAACGCTGAAAGCCATTTATTCTTATTATGTAGCTGACCTGCAGCATAACAACCAGGAGTACACTTACAAGGCCTACACCTATAAACCGGCAACTAGTTCGACACCTGAAGAATATGCTGCCACAGGCGGCAGTACAAACCCCTGGCGCGATCGTGAACAGATTAAGATCATCAATAAGAATTTGCAAGGGCAGGTGACTTACAACAATACATTCGGCGACCATACAGTAGGCGCTGTAGTTGTTGCAGAAAGGCTGGACAATCATCGAAGAAGGAACTGGCTGCATGCTTCGCCTATATCGAACAGCCTGCCGTTAATCTATTTCCCTACAATGGACCAATATGTGGACGAGGAAACCAGGGAAACAAGAATCGGTTATATCGGGCGTATCAATTACAGTTTCAACAATAAGTACTTTTTCGAAGCTTCGGCAAGAAGAGATGCATCATATCTTTTTGCTCCGGATAAGCGTGTAGGTTACTTCCCTGGAGTATCCGCAGGATGGAGAATTACCGAAGAGCCTTTTATGGGCGGACTTTTAGGTGATAAAGATATTTTAACTGATCTCAAGATTAGGGCATCGTATGGTGAATTGGGAGATGACAGAAATCCTGCCGATGCAAACCAACCCATCGTTCCAGCGTATGCTTACCTCGAAGGATATAATTACAATATGGGAACGGCTGTGTTAGACGGAAACGCTGTAACAGTTTCAAGGGATAAAGGTGTAGCCATCTCCAACATCAGTTGGTCGACTAGTAAAATCACAGACATCGGTATGGACTTTAGCCTCCTCAGAGGTAAGCTAACCGGTAGTTTCGACTATTTTTATAGAAGACGTGATGGTTTGCTCGGAACAAAGAATGATGTGATCGTTCCGCTTGAGCTTGGATATGCCTTGCCGCAGGAAAATATCAACAGTGATGCACAATACGGCGAGGAGGTATCACTGGTTTACACAAGCAAAATCGGGGATCTGAATTTTAACGTGGGGGGAAATTTTTCGCACACGCGATCGAAGTTTATCAAATCTTATAACCCAATTTTCTTCAATTCATGGGATCAATACAGAACCTCGTTAGAAGGAAGGTATTCCCGTATCGAATGGGGCTATATAGTGGACGGTCAGTTTGCATCTTTCGAAGAGATAAATAACTATCCGATAGACAATGATGCAAGAGGAAACAGCACGCTCATTCCTGGTGACCTTAAATACAGAGATGTAAATGGTGATAACAAGATCGACGCGTATGATCAACGTCCTATCGGTTTTGGTTATGGGCAGCAACCAAATATCAATTTCGGATTCAGCATTGGACTGATGTATAAAAATTTTGATTTCAATGCCGATTTTTCGGGAGCCTCAGGATATACATGGTTTCAGAACTGGGAAACCAGGTGGGCCTTCCAAAATAACGGTAATCTAAACACGATTTTTACAGACAGATGGCATCGTACCGATCCCTTTGACGTGAACAGTCAATGGATACCCGGTAAATATCCTGCGAACAGATATAATATCCAATTCGGTCATAGTAATTATGAATTGCGTGGTCAACGTAATTCATCTTACTGGTTACATAATGTGACCCAGTTCAGGGCGAGAACATTACAGCTGGGTTATTCCATTCCGACCAGTCTTCTTGACCGGATACGGGTTCAAAGGGCCAGAATATACTTGAATGCCTACAATCTGTTTTCAATCGATAACCTGAAAGAGTTTGGTGTTGATCCTGAAGTCGTCGATGATAACGGTATTCAATTCCCACAGAATAAAGTGATCAATGTCGGTATAAACCTTTCACTATAAAAACAATTTCTAACGGACAAATTAATTCAATGAAAAAGATATTATCAATTACAGCATTTACTGTCATCTTATCAATGGCAGGATGTAAAAAAGATAGTGAGTTTCTTGACGTTCCTCCGATCCAGGTTCTGCCGAATGAAGTTGCATTCTCTGACCCCGCACTGGTATTGTCTATCCTGGGTGATTTATATAATCGCCAGCTCGATTTTTCCAGTCTTGATAATGGATGGAGAAGCTTTGCCGATTTTAGTGAAAGTTTTCCATCTGAGAATGGCAGCGATTTCATTGTAACGAGAACGGGTTGGGGGTATGGAGAATGGGCAACATGGGATTATACGTATATACGTGAGCTGAATCTTTTTATAGAAAGAGATAGTGCATCTACCGCTCTCACTGATGCGGATAAAAAAAGGTTTATGGCCGAAGCCCGGTTTCTGCGGGCAAACTATTATTTTGAAATGGTAAAAAGAATGGGTGGAGTGCCGCTCATTACTTCCTCTATGACTTATGATCCTGGAAAAGGAGATGTTACATCTATCCAGGTGCCGAGAGCAAAAGAATCCGAGGTATATGACTTCATCATCAGTGAATCGGAAGCCATCAAAGATCTCTTACCCAAAGATCCGAATCAAAAAAGCAGGGCCTCCAAAGGCGCCGCACTTGCGATGGAAGCAAGAGCAGCACTATATGCAGCATCAATCGCTAAATATGGAAACAATACACCCCAGGTTTCACTGCCAGGCGGTGAGGTAAGTATTCCCGTCAGCAAAGCAACCGGCTACTATACAACTGCACTAAAAGCTGCACAGGAAATCATTACGGGAGGGGCAGGGGGATATGAACTGTATAAAGCTCTTCCTGATCTCTCCGATAATTTTGCTGCTTTGTTTTTAGACAAGAGTAGCGCAAACCTTGAATCAATATTCATCGAAGATTTCCGTATCGGCGGTCGTACGCATGCTTTTACAACCAATGATCAACCCTATTCGATATCTGACGAAGGCGCCGATGCAGGTCGCTTAAATCCCTCTTTAAATCTTGCACAATCATTTGAAAAACTGGATAACACCTTTGCTCCGTTTGCAATAACCGACGGTTCAGGCAACCCGATTTATTATACCAATCAACAGGAGATATTCGCAGGTAGAGATGCCCGTTTGGCCGGCACGATTCTGTTGCCAAATGGATTATTCAAAGGAAAAAGAGTTGACATCTGGGCTGGATATATTGTACCAGGCGGTGGAATTCTGACCAGCGATGAGGCCAGTAAATTGAAACCCCTTCCCGGCACTACAACTGATGTACAGGTGGTCGGAAAAGATGGACCCGTGAATGGACTCGAGTTCAGAACACAAAGTGGTTTTTATGCCCGTAAATATCTTGATCCTACAGTCGGTTCAGGCAGGAGAGGTCGCGGTAGCGATATCGCGTTTATTCGTTACAGGTATGCCGAAGTATTACTCAATGCAGCAGAAGCCGCGTTTGAACTTGGCCAGCTTCCAGTCGCAGCCAGCTATATGAATCAGGTAAGGGCGCGTGCCGGTTTAACGATCCCTCTCACTGCAGCGCAAATTACTTTTGATCGCATTGTGCACGAGCGCAGAGTCGAACTCGCATTTGAAGGCCATACGCTTTTTGATATGAAACGTTGGCGGATAGCTCACATCGTTTGGGACGGTTCTCCTACTACGCTGACTGATCTTAAAACCAACCTGGGGGTAGCTAATGCAAGAAGCACTCAGCCATGGGGGTTATGGCCGTATAAAATATACGACCCGGCGAGCCCGAATAACGGTAAATGGATATTCCGTGAAGTGCTTCCTACAAGGGTTTCGGGTTCGAACCGTTTTCAATTTGGTAACTACTACAGCTTTATCAGTGATGCTATCAGGGCCGCGAATCCTAAAATTGTTAGACAGCCTAACCAGTAATTAACCAAGCCAAATGGAAGACCGCAATCTTATCATTATGTGAAAATCTATTTTGCAGCTAGTTATTAAATAAACAGTTATGAAAGTCAAATTTCAATATATCGTTTTATTAGCATTTTGTGCGATCGTGATCTCCTGTGAAAAGGATAATTACGATGCGCCCTCATCAAAGCTTAGTGGCAGACTTGTTTACCAGGGTCAACCTATCGGCGGGTTGGAAAGAGACCAGGTACCTTTCGAGCTTTATCAATTTGGGTTTGGCAAGGTAGGTCCGATCGGTGCATCTTTCACGCAGGAAGCCACATTTTCAGCTGTACTTTTTGACGGCAATTATAAATTAATCATCCCTAATGGCCAGGGGCCTTTTGTTTGGAAGAAAACGGGAGCAGGAGCGCCCGACACGATTCCCATTACGCTCGCGGGAAGCCAGCAGCTGGATTTAGAAGTAACTCCATATTACCTAATCAAGGGTCCCCAAATTACCGGAGCCGGAGGCAAAGTGTCCGCTACTTTTGGGTTACAGAAAGTCATTACCGGTACGGGTGCGCAGGATATTGAAAACGCTAATCTGTATATCAATAAAACCCAGTTCGTCTCCGAATCCAGTGTTGACCGGGTTGCAAAAACTACAATAGCTGGTACGGCAATCACGGATGTTAGTAATATCAGCTTACAGGTAACTGTGCCTACTTTGCAGCCAACACAGAATTATGTATTTGCAAGGGTTGGTATCAAGATTAAAAACGTCGAAGACAGGCTGTATTCACCTGTTGTGAAAGTTACATTTTAGTGAACTCGGAGTATTCAAGGATCGCCGGACATTCGAAGTGCCCATTTGTCAATTGTAATGTTATTGACCTAATCATTGCATTGAAAAACCGGACACAAACATTTACTACTCGGCGTAAGCCTTACTTAATATGTATTCAGTAGTCGCGATATGGGTGTTTTAGTATCTTAGAATCTATAATAAATTAGCAATATGCGTTACAACATGAAAACATGTTATTCTCGCTTGATCTTCTGTTTTTTGCTTTGCACGAATCTACAGGCACAAAACTGGAAGCCAGTCGGCGGTAAAATCACAACTCCCTGGGCGGAGAAATTAAATTCCGCTAACCCTTTGCCTGAATATCCAAGACCGCAACTGGTGCGCAAAGACTGGACGAACCTGAATGGTCTCTGGCAGTATTCGATATTGCCGAAAGACCAGCAAGCAATTCCTGCTGGCAGTCAGGGCTCAATACTTGTACCCTTTGCAGTTGAATCTGCCTTGTCTGGAGTTGGTAAAACAGTTGGCAAGGATAGCATCCTGTGGTATAAGAAAACCATATCAGTTCCTGACTCGAAAAACAGAAACGTCATTTTGCATTTTGGCGCGGTTGATTGGCTCTGTACCGTTTTTGTGAATGGAAAAGAAGTAGGCGCCCACCAGGGGGGCTATGATCCTTTTTCCATTGACATTACAAAGTCATTAAACAAGGGTTCGAAGCAGGACATTGCGGTTCGTGTATGGGACCCTTCCGACGATGGCCAGCAACCACGCGGTAAACAAACAAAAAATCCTCATGGTATCTGGTACACTCCTGTAACCGGTATCTGGCAAACAGTGTGGTTGGAGACTGTTCCAAAAACATATATTGTAGAAACAAAACAGACTCCTGATGTTGACCAGAAGCTGTTGCGTGTTAGTGCAAAAGTTGAAAATTTGCAACCGGGAGACCAGGTCACAGTTTCAGCATGGGACGGTACTACAAAAATCGCAGACCAAATATTGCCTTCAAGTGGCGAAACATCTATATCAATTCAAAGCGCCAAACTTTGGGCTCCCGACAATCCATTTTTGTATGATCTGAGATATACCATTTTCCGGAAGAATAAAGTTGTTGATGCAGCGAAGAGTTATTTCGCGATGCGCAAAATATCTATGCAGCCCGATAGGAACGGCATTCAAAGAATGTTGCTGAATGATCAGTTCGTATTTCAATATGGTCCTTTGGATCAGGGATGGTGGCCTGATGGACTATATACCGCTCCTACTGATGAAGCCTTAAAGTTTGATATAGAGAAAACAAAAGAGATGGGCTTCAATATGATCCGTAAGCACGTGAAAGTTGAGCCGGCACGCTGGTATTTCTATTGCGACCAGCTGGGGATGCTCGTGTGGCAGGACATGCCCAGTGGTGACCTTGGTAATCGATGGGAATCACGTCCGGGCGTCTTCGGCCGAGCTACTGATAAAGACAGAACAGCTGAATCTGAATCTATTTTCCGAAAAGAATGGAATGAGATTATGCAGGATCTCCACAATTTTCCAAGCATCATCGTTTGGGTGCCATTTAATGAAGCATGGGGACAGTTCAAAACAAAAGAGATTGTAAGCTGGACCATGGAAAAAGATCCTTCAAGATTAGTGAATAGTGCTAGCGGTGGGAACTTTGAAGAAGCAGGTCATATATTCGATTTGCATAACTATCCCGAACCTTTAATGCCGCATCCGGATCTATTTGGTAAACAAATGGTCCTTGTGTTAGGCGAGTTTGGAGGATTGGGATTGCCTGTCGAAAATCATACCTGGCAGGAAAAAAATAATTGGGGATACCAGAGCTTCAAAAACAAAGACGAATTGTTGAAACGGTATTCAGAATTCATAGACCGGATCCCAAATCTTATTTCTAAAGGTTTATCTGCTGCAGTGTATACCCAAACCACCGATGTGGAAGTGGAGACGAATGGACTGATGACTTATGATCGAAAGCAAATTAAAATGCCAATAGAAAAATTAAAGGAGATACATAGTAAATTATATAACTCGTCATTAGTTACAACAAGCCGTTAGATGTTACAAATATGCTCGCAAAGGCGAGAAGGTGCAAAGGAAAGCGCTCCTTTTTGCGTCTTGCGCCTTTGCGCGAATTCTTATCAAAAAAGTCCAGGAACATTTAGTTAATGTGTGCACGAAGATTTTGGCAAATTGTTTTTCTTCTGTTTTCTGTGTTTGTACAAGCGCAGGATTCAAATCGAACATTCACAAATCCCCTGTTACCATCGGGTGCTGATCCGTTTTCTTTTTATAAAGGCGGATATTACTATTATACCCATACCACAGGAAATCGCATTGTTCTTTGGAAAACTAAAAATATCGCGGAGTTAAAAAGCGCTGAGCAAAAGACAATTTTTACGCCACCACAAGGAACTGCCTATTCAAAAAATATTTGGGCTCCGGAAATTCATTTCATTGATGGAAAATGGTACGCATATTTTGCAGCAGATGATGGTCATAATAGAAACCACCGCATGTATGTTCTGGAAAATGCTTCTGAAGATCCAATGCAAGGGGATTGGCTGCTCAAAGGCAAGGTTGCTGATCCGTCCGATAAATGGGCAATAGATGGCGATGTATTTATTCACCGTAAAAAATTATACATGGTTTGGTCTGGATGGAAAGGGGATCAAAACGGCCAACAGAATATCTATATCGCTAAAATGAAAAATCCCTGGACCATTGAAGGCCACCGTGTGCAAATTTCTTCATCGACATTTGACTGGGAGAAAAACGGGGACATCAAAGATTCAGACAGCACCCGGCATGTGGATGTGAATGAAGGTCCGCAGCTGTTACGAAATGGAAAGAAGCTATTCATAGTGTATTCTGCAAGTGGATGCTGGACAGATTACTATGTACTTGGACTTCTTTCCTTTTCCGGAAAAAAAAATCTACTGGATTCTTCGACATGGAAGAAGAGTCCGCAACCTGTGTTTAAGCATTCAAAAGAAAATGGAGTATACGCGCCGGGGCATAATTCTTTTTTCAAATCACCCGACGGCAGAGAGGAATGGATCTTATATCATGCAAACTCACTCCCCGGACAAGGCTGTGGAAGACAACGCTCACCAAGAGCACAAAAGTTTACCTGGAATAAAGACGGCACACCCTATTTTGGTGAACCAGTGAAAGAGAATTCACCGATTCTGATTCCCTCTGAATAGAGGATCATACTTTAAACACGAACCATGAAGAAAATATTCCTTTTATGCTATGTCCTTATTCAATTGAACGGATGGTGCCAGATTGATAAGGCACCTGCATACCCGTTAATTACACATGATCCTTATTTCAGTGTTTGGTCTTTTTCGGATACATTGACCAATGCGCCAACAAAACACTGGACCGGCACCGATCACCCGCTTATCGGAATGATCAAAGTGGATAACAAAGTATACCGGTTTATCGGTAATAAAAGCGTTCGATATGAAAGTGTAGTACCCACTTCCGAAGAAGAGGCGTATGAAACAAAATATACGGAGTCGGAACCTGCTGTTGATTGGATGAAGCCAGCTTTTAATGATCAGGACTGGAAATCAGGCAAAGCTCCTTTTGGCAACAATGCCACGAGAGCAAATACACGATGGACCAGTAAGCAATTATGGGTTAGGCGGGTGTTTAATCTCAATAAAACGGATTTCAACAAGCTATATCTCAAACTACAACATGATGATAATGTGCAGGTATATATCAATGGTGAGAAAATATATGATGTGACCGGATGGACGGGTAAGTTTATTTATATACCTGTGACAAATAAGGGAATTCTGAAGAAGGGAAATAATGTAATGGCCGTGTATATTAAAAACACGGCAGGTGGTCAGTGGCTGGATGCAGGTTTGGTACAGGAACCCTTGATTAAGGACGACAATATTTCATTGGCACAACAAAAATCAGTGAATTTCACTGCAACGAAAACTGCTTATCGCTTTGCTGCTGGTGGCATTGATCTTGAGCTCAGCTTTATTTCTCCGCTGTTGATGCATGATCTTGAGATTTTGTCACGTCCCGTGTCTTATGTTTCTACCCAGGTAACTTCAAACGATGGGAAAAGTCACGATGTACAGGTGTATATAGGTGCATCGACAAGTATGGCCGTAAATACACCGACACAACAAGTAATAGCAAAGCAATATGATAACGGCGGGTTATCCATTCTACAGGCTGGATCAAAAGAGCAACCTGTGTTACAAAAAAAAGGCGATGATCTTCGCATTGACTGGGGATATTTGTATGTAGCTATACCAAAGGCAGCCGGAACACGGCAGTACATTACTCAATCCGCTGATGCAGGCACATCTTTTCAAACAAACCGGTTTTCATCATCGGTTTCTGAGGGAAGAGATCTTGTATTGAGTACAGTATTATCTTTTGGTAAAGTACAAGGCAGCGTTAAAGAGCAAACAGTTTTGATAGGGTATGATGATATATATTCAGTCCAGTATTTTAATCAAAACCTGAAACCCTGGTGGAAAAATGACCCTGCTCAAACAATCGAAATACAATTACAAAAAGCAAATGCTGAGTATAAAAAAATAATTTCGGCATGCACTGCTTTCGATCGTAAGCTACATGCTGATGCCGTGGCAGCGGGGGGTGAAGATTATGCTCAACTTTGTGAAATGGCTTATCGCCAGTGCATCGCGGCACACAAGCTTGTAAAGAGTCCTGACGGTGAAATTCTTTTTCTGTCGAAGGAAAACTACAGCAATGGTTCCATCAATACCGTGGACGTTACCTATCCTTCTGCTCCGTTGTTCCTTGTATATAATCCCGATCTATTAAAAGGCATGCTGAATGGAATCTTTTATTACACTGAGAGCGGCAAATGGACCAAACCTTTTGCGGCACATGATCTCGGAACCTATCCACTTGCCAATGGTCAGACCTACGGAGAAGATATGCCAGTAGAAGAAAGTGGAAATATGCTGATCTTAACGGCTGCCATTGCTAAAAGAGAAGGAAACGCGGAGTACGCAAAGAAGCATTGGAAAACCCTCAATACTTGGGTCGACTATTTAGTGAAAGAAGGATTTGATCCCGCCAATCAATTATGCACAGATGATTTTGCCGGACATCTTGCCCGAAATGCGAATCTTTCCATTAAAGCGATTATGGGTATTGCCGGGTATGCACAACTGGCGGCGCAATTAGGATACAATGATATCGCGAAAAAATATTTGGATACTGCAAAGGCAATGGTGCCACGTTGGATGAAACTGGCTGATGCGGGAGACCATTACGCCTTGACATTTGATAGCTCGAATACCTGGAGCCAGAAATACAATATGGTTTGGGACAAGATTTTAGGATTGAATATTTTCCCGAAAGAAGTCTACGAAAAAGAAATTAAATACTACTTGTCAAAGCAAAACAGTTATGGTCTTCCTTTAGACAGTAGGCGGACTTATACTAAATCAGATTGGGTGGTATGGACTGCAACACTTGCGGATACCCCGGCCGATTTTCAATCGCTGGTGAAGCCAATGTACAAGTTTGCAACTGAAACATCGGTAAGAGTACCGTTAAGTGATTGGCATGAAACAACCACTGGCAAACAGGTGGGATTTCAGGCCAGAAGTGTCGTGGGGGGATATTTCATTAAGGTTTTGGATCATCAGAAAAGTGGGGCAGGCAAATCATCCGCGTCGATAAATGCAAATTGATATAGGGATTGCTTTTTTCGGTGAGACATAACAATCATCATTATGAAATTTGTATATGGCCTCTTCCTGGTAAATGTATTATCGGTGAATGCGCAAACCAACGACAAACCAGTCAGCCTGGTGCATTACGCATTCGATGCTTTCACAAATGGCAAGGTCAGGCTGAAATCCGGCGAGGTTTACAATCAAACTCTTAACTACAACCTTGTAACGAAAGAAATGATTTTTGAACAGAATGGAACATATGTTGCCATTGCTCATCCGGAGGCGGTAGACACCGTGTATATTCATGAAAGGAAATTTATTCCTGTAAGTAATGCTTTTTATGAATGGCTGGACGGCTCAAATTACCCATTATTTATAGAGCATACCTGCATAATAAAAGAACAAGGAGCTAATACAGGTTTTGGTACTACCAATACGACAGCGGCTACTTCCATAAAATCTTTGCTGAAAGATGGCGAAGCTTACAAATTAAAATTGCCTGATGAATATCAGCTTGTTCGGGGTCAGGCATTTTACGTTCGAAAAAATGCACGGTACTACAAAATAAACAATGAACAACAGATCATAAAACTTTTCCCCGAAAAAAGCGAAATACTTCATAAATGGATCGAAAGTAACAAGACACGTTTTTCACAGGCGAAGGATATGATGTTGTTGATACAACAGATTCAGTAACCAAATAAAAAATTCAAGCTTGGTTGAATTTCCGCTATACAAAAGTGAAAAAAGAAAAAAGATAAACACTTTGCCAAATTTTTTTTTATCATTCATTGTATCGTATGCCTTGTGTACGAGTTCAACAGCACAGACAGCCGGCGGTTTTGTCAAGGAAAAATACATGGAGTTGCCGGTAAATGCTATCAAACCGAAGGGTTGGCTACTGAATCAGTTAAAAATTATGCGTGAGGGTTCAACAGGTCATCTGGATGAGGTACATAACAAGATTAAAAATGATAACGGATGGCTTGGTGGAAAGGGAGATGGGTGGGAAGAAACACCTTACTGGCTTGATGGAGCGGTTCCCCTGGCTTATTTGTTAGATGATAAAGATCTGAAGGAAAAAGTGCTTCGTTATATCAACTGGACCTTAGATAATCAACGTCCCTCGGGGTATTTCGGTCCGATCACCAAACGGGAACGTCAAACCGGAAGAAAGGTTACCACAGACAGTTGCCAGGACGGTGAGGATTGGTGGCCGAAAATGATCATGCTGAAAGTGTTACAACAATACTATATGGCAACCAATGATCCTCGTGTGGTGCCATTCATGACCAGGTATTTTCAATACCAGTTGAAGACACTAAAAGCCTGCCCTATCCCTAAATGGACTGAATGGGCTCAATCACGGGGTGCTGATAATGTACTAATAGCGCAATGGCTATATGGTGTTACAAAAGATCCTTCACTGCTTCGTGTCGCTGAATTGATTCATGCACAATCTTTCGCCTGGAGTGAATGGTTTTTAGGAAGAGACTGGGTGATTAGTGCGGCGACACAACAAAACCACGTTAGATGGATGACAAGACATGGAGTGAATGTGGGTATGGGAATAAAAGATCCGGTAGTACATTATCAAAGAACGGGAGACACGATATATCTGAAAGCATTGAGAACCGGTTTTAATGATCTCATGACACTTCATGGCCTTCCGTTCGGAGTGTTCTCAGCTGATGAAGACTTGCACGGTAATGATCCTACACAGGGGACAGAACTGTGCGCTATCGTTGAGGCGATGTTTTCATTAGAACAGGCGATCGGCGTCACCGGTGAAACCCGGTATATGGACGCACTCGAACGCATGACCTTCAACGCGCTTCCGGCACAAACAACGGACGATTATAATAACAAACAATATTTCCAGATTGCCAACCAGGTAAATATTAAAAGAGGCGTATTCAATTTTTCCCTGCCTTTTGAAAGAGGAATGAACAATGTGTTGGGTATGCGTAGCGGTTATACCTGTTGCCTGGCCAATATGCACCAGGGCTGGACGAAGTTTACGTCTCATTTATGGTATGCAACTCCAGACAAGGGACTAGCAGCTTTGCACTTTAGTCCCAATCAATTAAAGACGAAAGTTGGAGACGATAATACTGAAGTAACGATCGATGAAGTCACTTTCTACCCGTTTAGCAGTACAATCAATTTTTTAATCTCTTTACAGAGAGAAGTTTCATTTCCCTTACATCTCCGAATCCCTGCATGGTGCAAAGAAGCAGGTATTTTACTGAACGGTCAACCCTTCCGGAAGGGAAAAGGCGGACAGATAACAATCATAAGTCGGAAGTGGAAAAATGGTGATAAGGTTACACTAGAGTTACCGATGGAAGTATCCACATCGAATTGGGGTAGAAATTCCCGCGCAGTTGAACGAGGCCCCTTAGTATACGGCCTTAAGCTTGAAGAACATTGGCAGAAGGAAACTGATGAAAAAGAAGGTGACTATTTCAACGTACTAACGACAAGTGCGTGGAATTATGGACTGATTGATTCAATCGTGAAGCAACCGGCAAACGCGGTGCAGGTCAGGGAAATAAAACCTGTAGGGGAAAACTTTGTTTGGAACTTAGCAAATGCACCAATTGAGCTAAAAGTAATTGGGAAAAAAATTCCGGATTGGAAAGTAGTAAATGATGTTGCACCGCAACCCGTAACCGCAAGGGATGGCTTGTATATGGGAAGAGTTGAAGACAAGGCTGAGGAATTAACGCTGGTCCCATACGGATGTACAAAGTTGAGGATCGTTGCGTTCCCGGTAGTAAGGTAGTGAGTCGTGACGTAGGAGTCGGGAGTTAATAGTCAGGAGTAGGTAGTATAAAGTTAGGAGAGAGCGCGGGATTAGATCCATAGCTGCAAAATGAAATCGATACTTGAATTCCGTTAAACGGCTCTATATCATCTTGTTTTTTTCATCCAGGCAGTTCAAACACCTGCTGTATCTACAGCAGGTCTTATATCGTTCAAAAAATTGTAAAAATATTCGGCAATGAGTGAATCTATTTCAAAGACGACTATCACAGATATTGCCCGGGCGTTGAACATCACGCCAGCCACGGTTTCCAGGGCTTTAAATGATCATCCTGCCATTCGGGAAACCACTAAAAGGGCCGTAAAGGATGCCGCTGTTAAATTAAAATACCAACCCAATAAACTTGCTTCATCGCTACGACTTGGAAAATCGAATATCATTGGTGTAATCATTCCTAGTGCCGGAATCAATTTTTTTGGTTCGGTCATTCATGGCATCGAAAAAATGGCCAATGAGAAAAATTACAACGTACTGATTTATCAAACTAATGAGCTATATGAATATGAAAAAAGAGGCGTACAGACATTTCTACAATCGCAGGTTGATGGGATATTAGCTTCAATTTCCAAAGAGACCATCAATCTTGATCACTATAATGAGATAAGAAAAAGGGGAGTACCACTCATTCTTTTCGACCGGGTAAGCGATGCGCTGGATGTTTCGTCTGTGGTGGTCAATGATTATGCGGGTGCATTCGCAGCTACCAGGCATTTAATAGAACAGGGTTGCAAGCGCATTGCTCATATCGGCGGGCAACAACATGTAAATATTTTCAATCAGCGATTGAAGGGTTATATTGACGCGCTGAACGTACACAATATTCCGGTCAACGAGGATCTGATCATCTATGGAAAAGTAAGTATCGAATCCGGTAAAGACTGTATGAAAACATTGCTACACGCATCCTTTGTGCCCGACGGCGTATTTGCTGTTGAAGACTTCACTGCTCTGGGTGCACTACAATCGATTAAGGCAGCCAACAAAAAAATTCCTGATGAAATTGCTATCATTGGTTTTGCGAATGAAGCCTTCGGGGAATACCTGACGCCTTCACTTTCTTCCGTAAATCAACAGACGGTTCATATGGGCGAGGAAGCGGCCCGATTGTTTTTTGACGCTTTGGAAAAAGATAGTCCAGACAAAGCAAGGCCACGAAAAACGGTGCTCGAACCTGAACTCATCTGCCGTGAATCGACTTTGAAATACTACAAATAAAACTATCCATGAAATATGTTCTAACGGTTTACGCCATCCTTTCTTTTACTATTGCCGTTTCCCAGGTACCCGTTAGTCTAAATGAATATAGTGCGAAAAATGGCGCCAAGGTTTCTGTAGCGCGAAATATTATTTCTGTCAGATGGCCCGCGGGCAATAAATTGCAAGGACAGGTAATAATTGATCTTAACAAAGAGAGACCATTATTCAACAGCATTGATATCGTTGGTGAGAGAGATGGATTGACGATAGCAAAGGATGTTGACCCAGTTTTTTTGCTCACGGTAGGTAAACGTGATCTTGTTTCTCAGAACGGCTGGAATATCTTCTTTGACAAAGTACCGTTGAAACCGTTCAAGTCCCATCTTGTTGCAATCAATAAAAAGTCGGCCGCTGTATCAAGTAAAGGTTCAAGAACCATTATAAAAATTGAGGAGGTAACAGCTCCTGATTTCAAGGGTAATATCCAGATCACTTTTTATAACGGAAGTGCCTTGTTTAATATAGCAGCAGTGGTCACTACATCAAAAGATTCAACCGCTATTTTGTATGATGCAGGTCTTGTCAGTAAGAGACCAATCTGGAACAATATTTCGTTCGCCGAGGTCACAGACAAAACGAAAAGTGTTATCCCAAAGTTTGAAGATACTGCTACAAACGAAGCGGTCAAATATCGCACAGTGATTGGAAGTACAGCAGCAGGCAGCCTGGCAGTATTTCCAGCACCGCACCAATATTTCTATCCATTGGATGAGGCTTTCAATTTAAAGTTCGTTTGGTATGGCAACAATTACCGTAAAACAATAAATGGTTACGGCTTGGGTATCAGGCAGGATTTATACGGCGATAAACGATTCGTTCCCTGGTTCAACTCACCACCGGGAACAGAACAGCGATTGAATTTTTTCTGCCTACTAAATAATGGAGCTCCTGCAAATGCCCTTGATCAGGTAAAAAAGTTTACGCATAATGACGGCTATTTATCACTTCCTGGTTACAAAAAAATGGCCAGCCATTTTCATAATGAATTTGTGATGCGGGTTGTGCTTGCTAATAAGCCGGTTCCGGACACACCAGGTTTTGTTCAGGTATTTCAAAAAGCAGGCATCGACATCGTACATCTGGGCGAGTTCCATTACACAGCGCATCCAAAGGGACCGGACGATCTTCGGCTGAACGAATTGCATGCGTTGTTTGAACAATGCAGAAGACTTTCATCGGATAAATTTTTACTGCTACCCGGCGAGGAGCCTAACGAATTTTTAGGCGGTCACTGGTTAGAGCTTTTTCCCAGGCCCGTGTATTGGATAATGTCCAGGAAAGAAGGTCAACAATTTGTATCCCGCGATTCAGTTTACGGAACCGTTTATCGTGTTGCAAATTCGACTGAGATGCTTGACTTGTTGAATAGAGAAAGAGGACTTGCATGGACGGCTCATCCAAGAACTAAAGGATCTACCGGATATCCCGATAAGTATAAAGACAGTGCCTTTTTCACATCGGATCGCTTTTTCGGAGCAGCCTGGAAACCTATACCAGCGGACCTTTCACAACCAAGATTAGGAAAGCGTGTCCTCGATCTGTTAGATGATATGAATAATTGGGGCCATAAGAAAAAAATCGTGGCCGAGGCAGACTTGTTTACGATCGAGCATGAGAATGAAATGTACGCACATATGAATGTAAATTATATAAGGCTTAATCGCCTCCCAGCATTTGACGAGGGTTGGCAGAGCATCGTGGATACGCTTCAAAAAGGAAATTTTTTCTCAACCACAGGCGAAGTATTGATCCCATCGTTTACAGTGAATGATATAGAAGTTGGGGAGACAGCTGTACTTACCAAAGATGGTACAGCGGATATATCTTTTACGCTGCGTTGGACTTTTCCATTAGAGTTTGCCGAAATTATCTCGGGAGATGGACAAACTGTATTCAGGCACAAAATGAATCTCGATACAACTCTTTCATTTGGGCAAAACAGTTTCAGACTTGCTCTTGACCTCAGAAACAGGAAGTGGGTAAGGCTCGAAGTGTGGGATGTAGCTGCCAACGGCGCTTTTACTCAAACGGTTTGGTTAAAATAAGCGTGGAAGATGACTTATAAGTTATTATCGATACGAATAAATAAGAAGCGTCTATTTCTTATCGCCATTCAGTGCCTTTTTTCAATCACAGTAATTTGCCAGCAAATTGCTCCGCTTGATACTTCAATCATCAATCTAGCCGATCCAACAATCTTTAAACATAAAAATAGATTCTACCTGTATGGCACGGTAGAAGGAAATGCAGGCAATGGCTTTCTGGTGTACGTCTCGCACGACCTTAAGGGCTGGAAGATGTCAGCTAAAAATCACGGTTATGCGTTGAAAAAAGGTGATGCATTTGGAACGGCTGGCTTCTGGGCACCCCAGGTATTCAGTCACAATAACAAATTTTATATGGCGTATACAGCCAATGAAAACATCGCGATCGCGGAAAGCGATGATCCTGCAGGTCCTTTTAAGCAAACCGCGAAATTTGCCTTGCAGTCGCCGGTTAAGCAAATCGATCCTTTTGTTTTTATCGATGACGATGGGAAAAAATATTTGTATCATGTTCGGTTAATGCAAGGGAATAAAATTTTCGTGGCGGAGATGACGCCTGATTTTTCTTCAATTAAGGAGGAAACATTGAGGGAATGCCTCACAGCGACCAATCCCTGGGAAAATACAACCAAGGCGGGATGGCCTGTAACAGAAGGTCCCACGGTGTTGAAACGGAATGGAGTTTATTATCTCTTTTATTCTGCCAATGATTTTCGCAATCCCGATTATGCTGTTGGATATGCTACAAGTAAGCATCCAACCGGTCCCTGGGTAAAAAGCGACAATCCAATTCTTACTAAGTTTTCAATAGGTCGGAACGGCACCGGTCATGGAGATTTTTTCTTAAATAGAACCGACTGGATGTATGTGTTTCATACGCATTACAATGATAGCTTTGCAACTCCGCGAAAAACTGGATTGATAAAAGTGCGGTTTGTTACTCGTAGCAAAATGGCAGATAGCGTGATGATTGATACTGCGAGTTTCAAATATTTATTCAGGTAACCGCTTGCATCGAAATAAACAGTACAGGATAATATATTGTATAAGGTTGGTAAATTACGTTTGTTAATACTGTTGTTTGATTGTTGCCATCGATGAAAAGACACATTCTTATACTGCACGCCTTTCTTAACCTTACAGTTTCAATGCTTGCCTGGGCATGCAGCACTTACTGTTATGCACAGGAGAAACCCGAACCTGCAGTAATCAAGGTTGATCTTGCCAATGAAAAAGGGCCTATGACTCCAATTTGGGCCTGGTTTGGATATGATGAACCAAACTATACTTACATGAAAGACGGTAAGAAGTTATTATCGGAGATTGCTGCTTTGAGTCCTGTTCCTGTATATGTTCGTGCGCATAGCTTGTTATGTACGGGCGATGGAACACCGGCACTCAAATGGGGATCAACAAATGCTTATACAGAAGACGCGAATGGAAATCCGATATACAATTGGAAAATAATTGATAGCATCTTCGACACTTATATTGAACGCGGCATGAAGCCACTGGCGCAGATAGGCTTTATGCCTGAGGCCCTATCCATTAAGGCAGTTCCTTACCAACATGATTGGAAGCCAGGTGAACCTTATAGTAAGATATTCACTGGCTGGGCCTTTCCGCCGAAGGATTATAATAAATGGCGGGAGCTCGTTTATCAATGGGTAAAACATTCAGTCGGGCGGTACGGAAAGAAAGAGGTCGAGAGTTGGTATTGGGAAGTTTGGAATGAGCCAAACGGGTATTGGAAAGGAACACAGGAAGAGTTCTTTAAACTATACGATTATGCAGCTGATGGCTTAAAACGTGCGCTTCCAACTGCAAGGATCGGAGGACCGAATATTGCCGGAACATCAAGTGCTAATGCAACAAACTGGATGCATAATTTCATCAAACACTGTTTGTATGAAACCAATTTTGCGACCGGAAAGAAAGGTTCGCCTCTTGAAGCGATTTTGTTTCATGCAAAAGGTAGTCCGACACTAAAGAACGGTGTCGTGTGGATGAATATGTCGCCGCAACTCAGGGATATAGCAGCGGGAATTAAGATTGCCATGTCGTATCCGGAAACAAAAAATCTTCCTCTCATTGTTGGAGAATCAGATCCTGAAGGCTGTGCCGCATGTGGTATGGCTACCAATCCGCAGAACGCATATCGTAACGGGACTATGTATTCAAGTTACACTGCCGCTACTTTTGTGCGGAAGTATGAATTGGCAGATCAGTATAAGGGCAATCTCATCGGCGCCGTATCCTGGTCTTTCGAATTCGAGAACCAACCATGGTTCTATGGTTTCCGTGATCTTGCGACTAACGGTGTTGACAAACCGGTACTCAATGTATTTCGAATGTTTGGTATGATGAAAGGGAAGCGTTTACATGTAGAAAGCAATCGCATGTATCCATTACAAATCGTTCTGGATTCAAGTATCAGGAAAAATCCCGAGATCGGCGCACTCGCCTCGAGGGACAAAAAGGAAATGGCAATAATGGTATGGAACTATCATGATGAAGATAAAGTGGGAGAGCCGGAGCCTATTGTCATAAATGTGAGTAACATTCCAGCAAAACAAATTCGTTTGATCCAGTACAGGATAGATGACGAGCATAGCAATTCCTATGAAGTATGGAGGAAGATGGGTTCCCCACAAGGTCCAACTCCACGTCAAATTGCTGAACTTGAAAAAGCAGGGCACTTGCAAACCATTCCGCATAGCGGAAAAATAAAAGTAGCGTCAGGCAATGCCACAATCAACATCTCATTACCACGTCAGGGTGTTGCCTTGTTAAAGATGGCTTGGTAAACAGACTTGTTCAAAGTATTCTAAAGGTGGATTCAATGCTGTTATTTATTTTTGTCTTTAAAAGCCTATATTTAGCCCACATTTTCGTTTTATGACCGAATCAGGGTTCCAGCAGCTGAAAGAAGAAATTCTTCGGAAGTTGCATGAAGGCCTAGATCCAAAACTAACTTACCACAGCGTTGGCCATACTAAGGATGTTATGCAGCAGGCTGAACGAATTGCCATTTCCGAAAAAATTTCCGATGCCCGTCTTTTACTCTTGATTAAGATTGCTTCGCTATTTCATGACACAGGCTTTCTTTGTTCCTACAAAGGGCATGAGGAAAAGTCATGTGACTTGATGTTTGAAATGCTCGATCCAAAATTGTTCGATAAGAATGAGCTCTCGATGATTAACAATATGATCCTTGCGACCAAGCTCCCGCAAGTACCCCGTACATTGCCTGAGAAAATCATTTGTGATGCTGATCTTGATTACCTGGGACGAGAAGATTTTGAGGTTATTAGTGGCAATCTTAAAAAAGAATTTTTTGCCTATGGAATTATTCGCAGTGAACCGGAATGGAATCAGCTTCAAGTTCGATTTTTTGAAAGCCACCTTTATTTCACTGAAACGTCCATTAGAGAACGGTACCCTGTGAAGATGCAATATCTTGAGAAGCTGAGACGAAAGATTGTTGCAGAGAACCCTTAAACCTTAATTATGAACCCAGGTCCGTTTTGGTTACGACTATTGAATGTATATCCAAACGAGTGGTGGATTGTCAAACGGCTTTATCTGTTTCAATTTTTTCAGGGCGCTGGAATCGCTTTCTTCTTCACTTCGGTCTTCGCTCTATTTCTCGATAAATTCCCGATTACTGAGCTCTCTATTGTATTGATTCTCTCTGCAGTCCTTTTGTGGACTGTAGGATTTATCTATACGCGCCTCGAGCATGCGATGTCTTTCAGTCGCTTCAACCTGGTAATCATTGCTGGCTTGATCAGCAGCGTGTTGATCCTTGCAGGAGCCAGTTTCTTTTTGTCGCAAAGTTGGTTCTACTATACATTGCTGGCGTGGTTCAATGTGCTATATCTTGTAAATAATTTGCAGTTCTGGGGGATTGCTACTTTGTTCTTTGATTTGCGCCAAAGCAAACGTTTATTTGCGGTGATATCCGCGGGCGACATTCCAGCCAAGTTTGTTGGATACACCCTCGCTCTAATTGTCGTACCATATACTGGAACACGTAATCTCTTGTTTCTTGGAGCGGCTTGTATGTTGGCGTCAATTCCTTTTCTGAGAAGTATTCTCAAGTCGGGAGAACTGCAAGTGATTCGCCGTTCGGATCAGTTACATACAGACAAGCAATCTCGGAAACAGATAACGAAGCTTGTAAAAAATTTTACCACAAATATTTTTATTCGACGCATTGCATTTATTTCCCTGATCACGTCTGCCTCTGTCATATTGATTAATTACGGCTTTTATGCTGAGGTGAGGAAAGCTTACCAGGATGATGTGGCTCTTGCAAGATTCATCGCATTCTTTTTTGCTATCCTTCGTATCGTTGCTTTGGTTACAAAAATGCTGTTCACCAGCCGGCTGACGGCATCGATGGGGATTCGGCAGGCACTATTCATTACACCGGTTGGCTTGCTTATACTTATTACTTCTATCATTGTGGCAGAATGGGTTGGTCAGGATAAGAAAGTTATCTTTTATCTTTTTGCTGTTTCATCAAT
>DAINQQ010000012.1:0-11605 GCA_036742645.1 Flavitalea sp. | reverse complement strand
CAATTGTAGTCGATGTGTTGAGGACATCATTTAATGCCCCTGTGCTACTTACATTGATGCAGCCACTCAGCACTCATGACAGGTTGCGTGCTCATAATATTGTTAAGGGCCTGATGGATCCTTTTGCTTCTTTATTCTGTGGCGGCCTATTATACGTTTCCTTCAATATACAAGGCCGGGTAGATCTGGTTTTCCTATGTTATATTTTGATGGTCTTAGGCATTCTGTGGTTGGTGGGAATAGTGCTCGTAAACCGGCAATATCTGCAAATGCTGATAAAAACGATTAGTACTCGTTATTTCAGCCAGGAGGAATTTGACTTGCAGGACGAAACAATCATCCAGCACATACGCCAAAAAATGGCGACGGGTAGCGAGGCAGAGGTGATTAGTATTTTGAGAATGCTTACAAGCAAAATGAATCCTGTAGCTGAAGATCTAATAACTCAATTGTTGAGCCATCCTTCTGATCTTGTAAAGATTGAGGCTCTTAAACTGATCAATGATAAATATCCCAATATCAAACCAAGACTACATTCATTACTCGAAAGCGACTTAAGTGTTGAAGTAAAAAATGAAGTGATAAAAACTATTTGCAAAATTGCGGATGATGAAAAGGAAGTTAGCGGTTACCTGGGTGATCCCTTGGAAGATGTTCGCAAGGCTGCAATAACCGGCATGCTCGATAACACAAACGTTGCCATTAATAAATCTGCGGATAAGGCAATTAGTGATTTACTATTTTCAACCGAAATGGCAGATAAAAGGAAAGGCCTTTCAATACTGTCACAGGTTGGCGACAAATATGATCATCCGGCTCATGCCCGCTTAATTAATGATGAGGACCTCGCTATAAGAAATCTTGCAATAAGATCAGTTGGCCGAGCTTGCACAACTGAGGTCCTTAACGCACTCATGCAACAGCTCCACGACAACGAAAAACTGGTTTTAATCGCTTTGCATAACGTGGGAACACCAGCCGTTGCCTTGCTGAGAGATCAGATCATGTCAACGACGGTTTCTGAAACTCTCAAAGAAAAAATGATTGCTTTATGCGGAAGAATTGGGGGAGATAAAGCAAAACATGTATTGGTTGAGGTGTTAAAAAAAACACCGCAGCAGAACTCAGCGATTATTAAGGCACTTCATCGGTGTAAATACGGCACGGATTCAACAACCCATAAATTATTTGAAAATATAGCCCGTTTGTACATCATCTATGGAGTTGAATTGCTTTACATGCAGCAATATCTTTCCAGGATCAATGAAAGATATCTTGTGTTGAATAATTCTCTGTATCAGGAAATACAGGAGATCAGAGAAATTTTGCTATGCTTGTTTGAATGCATGTACGATAGGGAAAAGATCAACCAGGCGAAGTTTGGTCTAAATGGAAAGCGCAAGGAAAGTATTGCAAATGCTATGGAGATTATTGAATTAACCGTTAAAAAGGATATCGGTCGAAATTTCAACATCCTTTTTGATGTAACAACGATCGAGCAAAGATGTTTAGCGTTGCGATCACTGTTTACGGAAAAGCAGTTTGCGGAAGTTGAAAGTATCCTGGCCAGGGTTCTTTCCGAGAAGCCGATTACTTTTCAAAGCTGGACCAAGGCATGTTCGCTATACTTTTCTAAGAAATTTCTTCATCACCTTGACGGGAGGCTGTATGAAAAATATATTCATTCTGAAAACAGTTTGCTTCGAGAAACTGCTTTGTATGCTTCACCAAGTTCGTTAATTTAGCACGATGATGCAATCGAATACAGATCGGCTACTCCTTGTTGAGAAAGTTTTTATCCTTAAATCCTTAAGTATTTTTAAAGATACTCCCGAACACATTCTCGCAGACCTGGCCCCGCTTATGCGGGAGGAAGAATTCGATGAGAATACGCTTATCTTCAAGGAAGGTGAGTTGGGAGATTGTATGTATATCATTCACGAGGGAAGTGTAAAGATCCACAAAGGGGATACGGTTCTTGCTATACTAAAAGAAAAAGAGGTTTTTGGCGAGCTGTCTTTACTGGACGCCGAAGCAAGATCTGCCAGTGCTACGACAGATTCTTCGTGCATCCTTTTTAGCATCAATCAGGAGCCATTCTATGAGTTGATTGAATCGCGGCCTGAAGTGGCCCGGGGATTTATAAAAATTCTTTGTCAGCGTCTCAGAGCTCAAAACGAAAAATCAGTTCAGGGCAGATAGCGTGTTCGGTGTTCTTCCTTACTTCCGCAGCATCGATAAACAATCACCAACATCTCATGTAAAACTTGACTTAAAACAACTTTTGTGAGCGATGTTTCATGCGTATCAACGAAATGGCTAACTTATCTGTTTAAACGCTGATCTTCTTGCCCCTTATTATCCCAAACCCGTAAAATCCACTTTATCAACTTGCTTGAGTATGCGCAGTATATCTGTGCAATGCTTCCTTGTATGCTTTTTCAAAAAGAAGTTTGCTGTTAAGAAATAGGACGAGTTCCTGTTAACGATTTTGCTTTGCCTTCATTTAACTCACCAAAACTTTTGCATGAGAAAGTTCGTTCATTGTATGACGTTAGGAAATGGGATTTTTGTTGCTCTTATGGTTTTGATGTTTTGTCCGGTGAACGCGCATTCCCAACAATTAAATATTTCCGATTTTTTACTTTTTGGCCGTAACGAAGTACAGTTAGGATCATCATCATCCTTAACCGGCGGCTCAATAGGAAGCTATAAAATAATCAGGTCGACAGGCGGCATTACTTTTAATGGTAACCTGCATAGCGGTGGAATAATTCAACTTACTAATGGCAATACGGTAACGGGAAAAATTACAGCAGCCAATGGATTGCCATCAGGCAATACAGTATTGACTGTAGGTTCCAATGCTTTCCTGGGCGGAGATATTGATGTCTTCGGAAATATTTTAGTTGGAGGCGGAATCGTATCAGGCAGAGTTATACATCCTACGGGCAGTACCTATTCGGGACCTGCCCCAGGAAATGGAGATAGTATTGGAGTTCCAAATCTTCCTTCGCTTCCACAGATGCCAGTGATTTCATCGTTCCCGATTGCAGGCGGGCAAAACATTAATTCCAGTAGGTCCATCTCACGCGGAGCGTTTGGCAATCTCACACTTACTGGAAATAAGACCCTTACTTTTTCAGATACCGGAAGTTATGTATTTAGCTCTATCCAGAACACAGGTACAGTAAACAATTTCATTTTTGATTTTAAGAATCGCACGGCCGGCGACTTTCGATTGTATGTTCATGAAGATGTTGATTTGAACAAGCTAAACGTTACCCTAATAAATGGTGGAGATCCTTCACGTATTTACCTGGAAATTCACGGTAATGGCTCCACGTCGCCTGACGGTCAAACTGCCTTTCTATTTGCAAATGGAGGGGCAGGAAGTAATAATTCAAGATGGATTGGTTCTGTGTGGGCTCCATTCGGAGCAATTTCAATCGGTTCAGGAACCGGCGCTTCGCAGATCATCGGTGCACTGTGGAGTGGTACGAAGGTCAATATTCAGAGTGGAGTCACTGTACAATACAATCCTTATTCATTCTGTGTGAAACCGAATGTTAATGCGGGAATCGACAAAACAATTACCTGTGATTCAACTACGGTGAAATTGAACGGTTATTCTTCCACGCCGTCTGCACAATTCAGTTGGGTAACTCTAAATTCAAAAGGAAAGATAGTTTCAGGTGGAAACACTGCTTCCCCTACTGTTTCCGTAGCAGGCACATATATTCTAACTGTTACATCCCCTGGCGGATGTTTCGCTACCGATACAACTGTTGTAACCGATATCCCCTGCATCTTACCATTCTATCCTCCTCCACCACCAGGAAAGGTCAATAATATAATTGGTTCCGAGCTAAACTCGCTATACATGAATTTCGGCTCCGTCGTGGATTCAGCCAAGACAATTTTTATTCTTCAATCAGATAGTGTAATGATCGAGGTGATAGCAAATCCGGGTCAATATCAAAATCTGCTTGCCCTGTTGCAAACAAGTAATTATGGAATTACGAATCTTATAAACAATGGGCCTAATACACAAATTATTACTGGTAAATATCCGATTGCAAAGCTCAAAAAGCTGGACAGTCTTCCTTCGCTGATTAGTTACTGCCGTCCTTTGTTTCCGGCTGTTAGCGCTTTGGGTATTTCATCCACGCAAGGGGATACGGCAATGCGAACTGATTTTTTGCGGAACGGATATCAATTGAACGGCGATAGTGTGAAAGTAGGAGTGTTGTCCGATAGCTATAATACAATCCCCGGGAATCCGGCACAAACCGATATTGATAATGGCGACCTTCCTGGTGCTGGCAACGCAATGTATCCCGACTCCGTGGAAGTATTGTTGGAATACCCATTCGGACGGCGAATCGACGAAGGAAGAGCTATGCTGCAAATCATTCATGACATTGCACCCAGGGCCAAACTGGCTTTCAGAACAGGTTTCATAAGCGCTGGTAATTTTTCAGAAGGAATTCGTGAACTGCAACAAAAAGGATGTGACGTAATCGTTGATGATGTAACCTTTATCACTGAACCTTTCTTCAAAGATGGAGTTGTTGCGAAGGCAGTGAATGACGTGAATGCGCTGGGCTCTACATATTTAGCTGCCGCAGGAAACTTTTCAAATAAATCCTACCAGGCAGTGTTTAATCCTGTTGCTGCACCGACTGGTCTAACAGGTCAGGCACATAGCTTTAATAATAGCGGTGATGTCTTCCAGAATATTTCTTTGAGGCCTGGCGTTTACACTATCGTGTTACAATGGGAAGATGGAATTGCTTCACTTGGAGAACCCGGGGCGCAGAATGACCTTGATATATATCTTACCGATAACAATGGCGTTACTCTTTTTGGATTCAACCGCAACAATATTACAGGAGCAGGTGGTGACCCGATTGAAGTATTACCCTTTACCGTAACTGCAAATACACAAACCAATATTTTAATCGTGAGGGCTGCCGGCACGCGTAACGTGAATTTCAAATACCTGATCTTCCGGGGGGATGCTCTCATCAATGAATACAACTCAGGCACCTCCACTATTGTTGGCCAGGCAAATTCAGTGGGAGCCATCACTCTAGGTGCGGTGAGATATACCAAAACACCTGTATACGGAGTTCCGACACCAGAACTTGAAGTATTTTCTTCTATCGGCGGTACTCCTGTCAATGGTGTTGTGCGGAACAAACCTGATTTTACCGCGCCCGATGGTGTCAATACTTCGGTGAATTTCAGTTCCCTCGATCTCGAAGGCGACAAACTGCCGAACTTTTTTGGAACATCTGCGGCAGCGCCACATGCGGCGGCGGTTGTGGCTTTACTCAAGCAAGCAAGGAAAAGATATTATGGCCAGGATTATACCTCTGCTGAACTTCGAGCCCTTTTACAGAACACAGCGCTTGATATGAATACGCCCGGCTTCGATTTTGGAAGCGGTTTTGGATTGATTAGGGCTGAGGCAGCAATACAAACTTTTGCGGCAGCAACGCCTGCATTAATCCAATTGATTGTTCCCTCAGTTATCACGCCGGGTACCGTTCCTTTTACCGTTACAGTAAAGGGAGATTATCTTAGCGATAACACACAGGTTTTATTCAGGGGAGACCCAATACCCACAACATTTGTGAACGATAGCACATTGACGGCACAAATTCCCACATTTACAGGCAATCCTTCGATCCAGGCTTTTACTCCATGCCAGACTCCTGATTGTATTGACGGAGGCTTGTCAAATACAATCACATTTTATGATCCGGTAAAAAAGAATATAAAAATCACTGCCGACAACAAAACGAAACAATACGGAGAAGTATTATCATCATTTACTTCCATTACAAGGGTAGATGGAGTAAGGCTCGATAGTTCAGGATATACTCTCTCACAATTGGGAATCGATACGATCTATTACCGTTCGACAGCCAATACCATGAGCAACGTAAACAATTATATTATTCAACCTTCATTACGAAAATTTGATATCAACGACCCCATAGACGCCGGCCTGCTTGAATTATATAATTACGACTCTATTGCAGGAATTCTTAGTATTACAAAACTGCCACTTCTGATAACACCCAGGGATACGACTGTTACATACGGCGAAAAGATTTCAGGCCTTGAGTTTAATTATACTTATGATGAAACGAATATTGACGACAATGAAAAGGTTGATTTTCTGAATGCCCTGGAGCTCGCCCATAGCGCAAATATTGTAGATACCGCAATTGGCTTTGTCAATGGAAAAGCCATTGTAGCCGGGAAATCCTTAACGGCCGACGACCTGGCGAACATGAGCTTTTTGGCCAGCGGTAAGGCAATTGTTGCGGGTAAAGCAATAGTTGCAGGTAAAGCAATTGTTGCCGGCACCCTCGTTACCGATACCATGAGAATTGTAGAGGTTAATGTTGCCTCTATATTTAATTACCAGGTCGATTCTGAGGTGGCAAGTCTCATCAACGGTAAAGCAATTGTTGCAGGGAAAGCAATTGTTGCAGGGAAAGCTATAGTCGCCGGTAAAGCGATTGTTGCTGGCACACAGCTCATAAATGCAACCAACGTCGACGACAGCAGTAACAATAATTTGGTTGTAATTATCGATTCCGCTGATGTAAGCGCACCGGATGGAGAATTACTCACAGGACTCAAATCTATCAACCTGATAACAGGTTTAACTGCAGGTGAGTCATATATTGTTCCTGGAGCTTTTGTTTCTGAAAATTTTGAGATCAGCTATGGATTAGGTAAACTCACAATTCTTCCCGCCACACTTACTGTAAAGACCGTAGACACCGCTTTTTCGTACGGTGTCACACCTGTGTTCCGTGATACGATTACAGGCTATCAATTTGACGATAGTTACCTGAACGTTGTGGCTTCGCCGGCTACCCATACCAGCTACAATTCTCAAACTAACGGGGTCGTAACTGGTAACTTAAATGCAGGCTCTTACCTGGTTGCACCTGCGAATCTTAACCTGAAAGTACCGACAAATTATATAGTAGAATACCAGCGAGGAACTCTCACCGTCGGTAAAGACACCCTGACAGTAAAAGCAGGTAATAAAGTAATATTCCAGGGAGATCCCTTGCCGCAATTTACCGTCACATACTCTGGGTTTGTAAATGGCGACAATTCTGGACTGATCTTAATCCCCGCTACATGTACGGCGTCTGTAAGTAGTTCGATCAATGCCGGGGTTTATGAAATTAAGGTGAAGGGATTGGTTTTGTCTGGCCCGACTAATTATATGATTAATTATGTGTCTGGATCATTATACATTAATCCAAAGGGGCCGGGAACTAAAAAAATTAAACCCTCTCTGGAATGTGTTGATACCTTGATGAATCATCCATCAGGGTTCAGGTATGTTGCGCATTTTGCTTACGAGAACGGTAATTCTTCTCCTGTTTTTATTCCTATAGGCGATGATAACAAACTTATTGCGGAAGGCCAGTCTTTCGGGGTTCAGCCAGAATTATTCCTGAAGGGGCGGCATGGATTCGACATTTATTTTGATGGATTAAAATTAAGTTGGACGGTGGCAAGTATGGATGTTAATCAGAAATCATCTGTAGCTACTGAAGCCAGTTCCACTTCGTCGAAGTGTAGTAATAAAACTGTTTCAAGTAGAAATATAAGCAGCAGTAGTTGGTCAGAAGCCACGTCGGTTGGTAACGGAGAAAGTATGGTGGTTTATCCAAACCCGGCAAAAAATAGGATCACGCTTCTCTTTGGAAAGGAAACAGTTTCGCAAAAGGACGTTGTACTTGTTGATATAAGCGGCAAACAATTCATACCGAAGTTTACAGGTAAGGCATCAGGAAATAGCCTGGAACTCGATATATCGGGATTGAAGTTCGGCGTCTATTTTCTAAACATAAAAAATAACCGGATAAACAAGTTCTTCCGGATTATCAAACTGTAAAAAGGGCATCAGTTAAGACGTAATTGGGTTTCCGTACCTGTCAGGGGCTGCTTATATGAATTCATGTAATGTGATGATCAGATGTTGGTTAATCGAATTTCCTTAGTATGAAAAAAAATAATCAAATCCAGTGCGTATTAGTAGCTCTATTCATTTCTATTGCGGCGGCTGCTCAAAATAACAGGATAGATAGTTTACAACGTTTAGTAAATAATTCTAAGGAAGACACTTTAAAGGTGAATCTTCTTCTTCTCCTTAGCAAAGCTTATATGAGTTCTGCACCTGATGGTGCTATGAAGTATAGCCTGGAAGCGAGAGATCTTTCACGGAAACTGGATTTTAAGCCGGGTATTGGATATGCTTTAAAAAATATTGGCATGGTTTATTATAACCAAACGAAGTACGCCGAGACAATTGAATACTGGAATCGATCACACGCCATATTTGACTCCATTCAGGATAATGTGAATGTATCTCTATTGTTAAGCAATATCGGTTCTGTATATATGAACCAGGGGGATGATGCAAAAGCGCTGGAATACTACCTCAAATCGTTACAAATTGCAGAAAAAATAAACGACAAACAAAAGATCGCAATTGCAATGGCAAATATCGGAACGATTTATTCTAATAACCGATCCACCTATGAGAAAGCATTAGAGTATTATTTGAAAGCTTTGCCCTTAAGTGAAGAGCTTGAAGATAAAAACGTAATGGGGGGGCTTCTTGTAAATATTGGAGAAACATACCTAAATAGGGCTAAAGATGATTCTGCATTGTTTTATTTCAAAAGGTCTCTTAAAGCTTATGAGAATACCGAAAATATTCCCTACTCATTGAATGATATTGGCAAAACGTACACTAAAAAAAGGGAGTATGATCTGGCGAAACGCTATCATGAACAGGCACTTGCTTTTGCTAAAAAATATGAGCTGCAATTAGACATTACACAATCATATCTCGGGTTAGGTAGTGCCTATTCCGGGCAGCAAAAATACAGTTCAGCATTGAATGCTTACAACCTGGCAAAATCAATGGCCAGGGACATTAATTTAAAAAAGGAGTTAAAAGAAGCTTACCAGGGGATGGCCCTTACTTATGCAAGCATGAAAGATTTTGGCAATGCTTTTCATTACCAAACACTCTACACAGATATTAAGGATACGTTGATCAATATGGACATAGCTCAAAAGCTAACAAACCTGCAAACGAATTTCGATATTCAGAAAAAGCAAGGTCAAATAGATCTTCTTACAAAGGACAAAGCATTGCAGGAACTGAATATCCGTAAAGAAAAGCTGGCAAAAAATGCTTTCCTGGCAGGGTTTGGTATGATACTAATAATAGCGTTTATCCTATATCGAAACTACCGGGGCAAGGTAAAAGTTAACAAAATCCTCGATCAGCAAAACGCCGAGATCCAACGCCTAATACTTAATATTCTACCTTCTGAGGTTGCAGACGAATTACAAAAAACTGGGCATGCGACGCCGAAATACTATGAAAGCGTCTCTGTACTATTTACTGATTTTGTTGGCTTCACAAAAATCGCGGATACTCTTTCTCCCCAGGAAGTAGTAGCAGAACTAAACGACTGTTTTATTGCGTTTGACCAGATCATGGAAAGCCATAATCTCGAAAAAATTAAAACCATTGGCGATTCTTACATGTGTGCCGGTGGTATTCCCCGAAAAGATGGCAAGGATGAATTACATGCGATAAAGATCGTTCGGGCAGCAATGGAGATTAGACAATACATGGAAGAAAAGAATAAAATCAGAAACGCGGCGGGAGCTACTCCGTGGGAACTCCGAATTGGAATTCATACAGGTCCGGTGGTAGCTGGAGTGGTTGGCAAGAACAAGTATGCCTATGATATTTGGGGAAGTAGTGTAAATATCGCCAGCAGAATGGAAAGTAATGGAGTCCCGGGTCAAATCAATATTTCGGAAACTGCTTATGAGTTGGTCAGAGAACACTTTGACTGCACGCATCGCGGAAAGATATTTGCGAAGAATGTGGGAGAAATCGACATGTATTTTGTGACAGAAAAACAAATGAGTATTACGGAAGCCCAGGGCGGGCAATTCAACCTGATTGATCTGGAAGATGAACAGTACCTTAAGGAAAGGTCATCTTAAACTCCCCAAATGCAAAGATTGTAAACCCTTCCAATGCCAGACAAGCGCATTCGAACCGTTTGGGTTGTCTTGCCTTGGGTAAACCTCTATGCAAATTTTAATTCTGATGTGCCGTCTGTTTACCTGTTTGATCTAAAGCCATGCGCAATCCTTTTGCAAGCTTTTCTGCAGGTCCTGTTCCCCAATAATGGAGGAAGAAGATACGTGGTTCTTCATGTACCATATGATTATGAACAGCAACCACCTCAATTCCATTTTCAACTAAATTTTTGATAACTGGTGCTACCTCGTTCTCGAGCATGGTAAAGTCACCGGCAACTGCGGCTTTTTCCGTCGTGCCTTGCCAGGCAGCCCATGTATTAAAGCCCATAAAAGTGCTTACAGAAATACCATGCTCTTTCAAAGCAACATCTGGTCTTCCGATAGTGTATTTGTAAACTCCTTTGCTCATTTCTCCTTTATAACCCACGATGGAGTCAAGGGTTGAAATGCTTAGTGTATTGATCACGGAGTCAGATTTACCTTCTTTTGGATCTCTGCCTCTAGCCTGCTTTACTCTTTCAAAGATCGCTTTGATGCCTGTAGAAAGTTTTGTTATATCTCCTGAACCATCAATATGCATATACATTACGTTCGGACGATTTCGAACAAAATGGTTATGAATCGCAGTGATCGTCAATCCTTGTTTGATTACCTCCTGTTGAACCGGCGCGAGATCTGTTTCTGTAACGATTATGTCCCCCATCACCATGGCGGTATCAGCGCAGGGTGTAAACGCAGCCCAGCTACCTAAGCCCATTGGCGGTATGATCTTAAAACCATCCACCACGATGTTTAAATCGTTCTGGGGTACTGTGATTTTATACTCGCCATTTTTTTCAGCACCCTTCATTCCGGTGATCTGTTCAATTTTTTGAATATCTAGTTTACTGTTACCTGGCGCACACTTCAAAGTATCGTTTTTAGACTGGTCATGTTTATTACTGTCGATATGACTATCAGTTCCGGAATTACACGAGAACAAAAAAGCTAGTAAAAGAATAATCGGCGAATAATTATTCATAGCGTTTATTTTGATTAACTAAACATGATGTTTACCTTTTTAAAACTATGGCAATGCAAAGTTCCAGAGCAGACTTAAAAGACCTGCGCCTGCAATCACAAAGAGGATCATATACTTCGACCGGAATTTAACCAACACAAACAAGGCAATAAAAAAAATTATGATAGCCGATATACCGGTAATCGTTGTGAGAAAAAGTTTTATTGCTGTAACAGCGATGAGGCCGATTACTCCGGCGGCCACACCGTCTAAAAAGCGGTGTAATGCTTTATTGGCGATTAGCTTTTCCAAAACAGAATGCCCTATAAGTGTGAAAGCGAATGCAGGAAGAAATACACCGATGGTAATGAGAATTGCTCCCAGCCATCCCCCACCGAAGTAACCAACGAATGTTGAAAAAATAATCAGGGGTGCAGGAAGAATTCCGGAAAGAGCAATGCCATCAAGGAACTGTCTCTG
>DAINQQ010000011.1:0-50314 GCA_036742645.1 Flavitalea sp. | reverse complement strand
ATCTTAAACCATACACATTTCTGACTTCTATGATGTACTTTTACGCACCAATTCGGACTAAAAATATTCTATGCTGGGAAAACTTACTGCTGTAATAACCGCCGTTGGGGGTTATGTTCCTGATGATGTACTAACTAATGCGGATTTCGAGAAAATGGTGGATACGAATGATGAATGGATAAGAACCAGGACCGGCATTACGGAAAGAAGAATTTTAAAGAAGCCAGGATTGGCAACGTCCGACATGGTTGTGCCCTGTATAAAACTGATCTGCGAAAAGAGGGGAATACATCCAGATGAAATCGAATGCTTAATTGTTGCCACTGTTACGCCCGATATGGTCTTTCCCGCAACGGCAAACCTTGCAGCGCACAAGGCAGGTATCACACGGGCCTGGAGTTTTGATATATCTGCAGCTTGCAGTGGTTTTCTTTACGCGCTTACCGTAGGCGCTTCACTTATTGAAAGTGGACGTTACAAAAAAGTGGTTGTTGCCGGTGCAGATAAAATGAGTGCCATTGTTGATTATTCAGACCGAACTACTTGTGTGCTCTTTGGTGACGGTAGCGGCGCAGTGCTGCTTGAGCCTAATCACGATGGATATGGAGTGCTTGATAGCATTCTCAGGAGCGATGGCTCAGGAGCGCCTTACCTCCATATGAAGGCAGGTGGATCACTTCGTCCAGCTTCAATGGAAACAGTCGCAGCCAGGGAGCATTTTGCATACCAGGAAGGGCCCCCCGTATTCAAGGCCGCTGTGAAGGGAATGGCGGATGTAAGTGCAGAGTTACTCGATAGAAACAATCTTACAGGAGATAATATTGCGTGGCTTGTTCCTCACCAGGCAAATAAAAGAATTATCGATGCCACTGCCGACCGTATGGGATTATCGCATGCTAAAGTCATGCTGAACATTCAACGTTACGGCAACACAACGGCTGCTACTATCCCCTTGTGTTTGTGGGATTGGAGAAAAGAACTAAATAAAGGTGATAATATCGTATTAGCCGCCTTTGGCGGAGGCTTCACCTGGGGCGCAACACTGGTGAAATGGGCGTATTGATGTACGATGTACAATCTTGCGTGTAAGAAAAGTTGATCACACCTACTGCTTAAATAAGCGTGACAAATTTCATTCGCAGTGAATTGCATAGCCAACCGGAAAGTTTAAACTGATTCTTCTGACTCTATGTGCTAGTTGATATTTTGACTGTGTATCGTACATCATACATCATAGCCTTGTACATCCTACATCGCACATCAACCATATTACATTTTCTTCCGGCTCCAGACGATAAAATCTGTTTGAGGAATTTTCTCGACGCCAGTTTGCCGAAGCATATTCACCAGCTGTCCGCGGTGATAGGTTCCATGATTAAACACATGCAATAACATTTGGTAGATGGGTTGCTTGAATTGTTCTTTACGAGTATTCTGATATAGAAATACATGATCCAATGCAGCAAGGCTGGCATTTTTCACCCATGTTTCCCATAACTTATTCTGGTGCAGTAAGGAAGTAGAGACATCGGAAGTTGTTCCGTTGAAGGCGGCGCTGGGAGTAGTGACTACTTCCTGTAGTTTCATGCGTTGCCACCAGATACTTTCTGAATCCCACATATGCAACAAGGTGGCATGAATGGTTGTAAAGCTGCTTGGTATGATCTGTTGCAACACTTGCTCGGGCAAAGATTGAATTAATTCTGCCAGTTTTTGATTTGCCCAGGTGTGATAAGCCGCATATTGTTCAAGTATCTCTTTCATATTCGCATTTCGTTTGTAACGATTATAAAGTTGAAGAAGCTTCACAATGAAGTATCTCAAATAATCCAACGCTGAATGAACTATTTTTGACGTTCAAAATTATACATCCATCATAAACTTATGTCGAAAAATTATGAAAATGGCAGATACAAATTTTCCGTTGACAGGTTTTGGTTCTTTAGCTATTCATGCAGGACATACACAGGATCCTAACTATTCTCATCTGACACCGATCTACGCATCTTCAACATTTGTGTACGACAACGCAGAACAAGGGATGCGTAGGTTCAGTGGCGAAGAACAAGGATTTATTTATTCACGTTGGGGCAATCCAACAATGAGTGAGGCAGAAAATAAAATCGCAGCCATGGAAGTATATGGTTTTGATTCCACGCTGCCCAAAGCATATCTGCAAGCTTCAGGAATGGCTGCTATTTCAACGCTGATGTTGTCTACATTAAAGACGGGCGATAAGGTGCTTTCACATTATTCGTTGTACGGAGGCTCACAAGACCTCGGCAACATCCTGTTGCCAGAGTTGGGGATAGAAATGATTATCGCTGATTTGCGTGATTTAAATAAAGCGGAGGATGTACTGAAAGCGAATCCTAAAATCAGGATGATATACCTTGAAACGCCTGCCAATCCTACCATACAATGTGTCGATATCGAGGAACTGTGCAAACTGGGAAAAAAATACGGTAAGATCACTGCATGTGATAACACTTTCGCTACGCCTTACCTGCAACAGCCTTTTCGTTATGGTGTAGACTTTGTAGTGCATTCCACCACAAAATTTTTAAACGGTCATGGAACTGCAATAGGCGGCGTTTTCCTGGGAAGGGATCTCGACTTCATGAATACTCATGCTTACAAGATTTTTAAAATGGTTGGCGGAAACAGCAATCCGTTTGATACCTTTCTACTTATCAACGGGATGAAAACGCTCGAGGTCAGAATGGACCGGCATTGCGCAAATGCTTCCGAAGTTGCAAAGTTTCTGGCAGCTCATCCCGCTGTATCGAAAGTGAATTACAATGGGCTCGAATCACATCCTGATTTCTCTGTGGCCGCAAAACAGATGCGCCATCCCGGCGCGATGATGAGCATCGAATTGAGAGGAGGCTTGCAGGAAGGTATCACTATGATGAATAAGCTAAGAATGTGCACAAGAACGGTTTCTCTCGGCACCTGTGACACCTTGCTATCACATCCGGCATCCATGACGCATTTCAGTGTGCCCAAAGAACAGCGCGAAAAATATGGCATTACAGACGGATTGATCCGCATGAGCATTGGTATGGAGAACCTGCAGGATATTTTAGCGGACCTCGATCAGGCATTAGTTTGACAATTTGAAAACCTGCCTAACGGCAGGCAGGCCTGTCTATCGGCAGGCAGGCCTGCCTAACGGCAGGCAGGCCTGTCTATCGGCAGGCAGGCCTGTCTATCGGCAGGCAGGCCTGCCTACCGGCGAGCAGGCCTACCTGCCAGCAGGCAGGCCTGCATGCCGGCAGGTAGGCAGGTTGATGATTTGCAAGTCAGTGCATAGTAGATAAATTAATCAAATATGGATATTTTGGGAGTATCATTTCACACTACTGATTGGAAAAACGTTGAGACTACAAGACATGAAGGACAAACCGGTTATGCAACCTGGAAAACGATCCATGTCGGAAATATCCGTGTACGCGAGGTGGAATATTCCGCTGGTTATCTGGCGAATCATTGGTGTCGCAAAGGACATATTCTATTATGTACAGAAGGTGAAATGACAACCGAATTACAGGATGGCCGCAGGTTTGTTTTAAAAGAAGGAACGAGCTACCAGGTTGGCGATAATATGGAACCTCATCGATCATCTACTGAAAAGGGTTGCAAACTTTTTATTGTGGATTAGTGTTGCCACGGATTAGCATGGATTAAATCTCCTGAAAATCGGTGTAGTCCGTGGCTACCTTTACCTTTGTCAATTAAATCCTCTAACACAAAAACCATGAACATCCAAATAAGACGCACAGTGAAGGAAGACTGCCAACACCTGTTAGAACTTATTGATGAACTTGCGGTCTATGAAAAAGCGCCCCAGGAGGTGACGGTAACCCTCGAACATTTTATGGAAAGTGGATTCGGGCCTAACCCCGTCTGGTGGGGCTTTGTGGCAATCGATCGGGAGAATCTGAACGAGGAAAAGCTAGTTGCTTTTGCACTTTATTACATCCGCTATTCAACATGGAAAGGACAAAGAATGTTCCTCGAGGATATCCTCGTTACAGAAAAATATCGAGGTAATGGAATCGGTAAAATGCTTTTCGACCGGTTAATTGTGGAAGCAAAGGAGAAAAAGCTGCACGGTATTACATGGCAGGTATTGGATTGGAATGAACCAGCCATTAACTTCTATAAGAAATATAACGCCGCATTCGATAACGGGTGGGTGAATTGCTCAATCTTTGTTTGACACACGGATTTCCGCCAAACAGGGCACGAACAACATGATAGAACATGGTTTCGCTGTCAATTGGTAGCCGCACTCCGGCTGCATTAAGGATCACAGCTCTCTACATTCAGATAATAGTAAACTTATTCGCGTAAATTCGCGCCCTATTTTGCGTTAATTCGCGTTACAAAAAACAATGCCTCCAATGAAGCATGCCTATATTTTCCCTGGACAGGGATCACAATTCCAGAAAATGGGAAAAGACCATTATGAAAATAATGCATTCGCAAAAAAATTATTTGAACAGGCGAATGAAATTTTAGGTTTCCGCATTTCCGAGGTCATGTTTTCGGGAACCGAAGAAGACCTTCGTCAAACGGATGTCACGCAGCCAGCTGTTTTTTTACATTCGATAATAGCCTACAAAAGTATCGAAGGAGCAAGACCGGATATGGTGGCCGGTCATTCGCTCGGAGAATTTTCCGCCCTTGTGGCGAACGGCGTTTTATCATTCGAAGATGGCCTTCAGTTAGTCGCAATCAGGGCAAAGGCGATGCAAAAAGCCTGCGAAATGAATCCTGGCACAATGGCCGCTATCCTTGCTTTAGACGCTGCCAAAGTTGAAGAAATTTGTCACCTCGTTCAACAGGAGACAAGTGAAGTAGTATTGCCCGCCAATTACAACACACCGGTTCAACTCGTCATTAGCGGCTCGTTAAAAGGAATTGAAATTGCCTGTGAAAGAATGAAAGCCGCAGGAGCGAGAAGAGCATTGGTGTTATCCGTAGGAGGTGCATTTCATTCCCCCTTAATGGAACCTGCACGCGGGGAATTAAAAGCTGCTATCGAGAAAACAACCTTTTATAATCCTTCGGCGGCCATTTATCAGAACGTTGTTGCAAAACCGGTTGTGAATAAAGATGAGATCAAAAAAAATCTTATTGATCAACTCACCGGCGCTGTCCGCTGGACTCAAAGTGTCCAGGCAATGATTAAAGAAGGAGCCACTAAATTCATAGAAGTGGGTCCGGGTAAGGTGTTGCAGGGATTGGTAAGTAAAATAGATAGCTCTGTGAGTGTGGAGGGGGTGAATTGAGGGTAAAAGCTGAGGCTAAGAGATAAGGAGTTGGAAAGAGAGAAGGAGGAAACGAGGCTAACAGATAAAGAGTTGGAAAGAACTCTTTTTTCTTTAAGCCACAGAGGCTCTTTTCACCGAAAAAGGCCTCTTTATCTCTTAGCCTCACCTCGTAGCACACCACTCGTTGCCAACACGAACCTCTTTTTCACTTTAAGCGCAGAAACTCCTTTCACCAAAAACGCCTCTTTATCTTTTAGCCTAATGCAGTTTTGAAGAAATAAGCTTCGTAAACTCGCTGCGTGTTTCGTTCTTTTCAAACTCTCCAAAAAATGCTGAGGTAGTAGTCACAGAGTTTTGCTTTTGAACGCCGCGCATCATCATGCATAAGTGAGCGGCTTCAATCACCACGGCCACACCAAGAGGGTTAAGTGATTGTTTGATTGCATCAAGTATTTGTGTGGTTAGCCGCTCCTGGACCTGCATCCTGCGGGCATATACGTCCACCACCCTGGCAATCTTGCTCAACCCCGTGATCCAGCCATTTGGGATGTATGCGATATGAGCCTTGCCGAAAAAGGGTAACAAATGATGCTCACACATGCTATATATTTCAATATCTTTTACAACGATCATTTCACTTACTTCCTCGTTGAATTTAGCAGAATCCAGTATGGCTCTTGCATCCACCTGGTACCCCTGCGTGAAGAATTGCATGGCCTTCGCAACTCTCTCAGGAGTCTTTATCAAACCTTCCCGCTCACAATCCTCTCCCAGTAATTGGAGTGATTTACGATAAATGTCAGTGAGACCGGAAGTGACCTTCTCATCATACCGATCAACTTTACTATATGCCATTCTTTTTTATTTACTAGTTCAAACTTTTATCAGAATCGAGAGTCGGGAGTCGGCAGTTTTAAAATAGCGACTGACTACTAACTCCTAAGTCCCGACTCCAGACTCCCGACTAACTATTCCGTTGGATATTCGACAAAATTCCTTTCTGTCTCGTACAGCCGTACCTGCAGATCAAATTTCCGATCGATTTTCTCCCTCAGAATGTCGTAAATCACGAAACAGATATTCTCTGCTGTCGGATTTAAGTTCTTGAAATATTTTGTGTCGAGATTCAGATTTTTGTGATCGAACTGCTTCAGGACATTTTCCTTGATCAGGTCTCCCAGCACCTTCATATCCATCACATAGCCTGTCAGCTCATCCGGCTCGCCCGTAATTTTCACTACCAGTTCGTAATTGTGACCGTGAAAATTTGGGTTGTTGCATTTACCGAACACACGATCATTCTGGTCCATTTCCCATGCTGGATTAAACAGGCGATGCGCCGCGTTAAAATGCTCTTTCCTGAAAACCGCAATCTTTCTGCCCATGGCTCAAATTACAAAATACGATCGATTAATAAGTTAGTCTGTCGTCCAACTGACCTTACGAATTTTCTGCGTCTCCTTTGTGTCCTCCGTTGTATTGTGAACCCATTGACTCTACAATCAGACGGTTCACAAAACACAACCCAAGACACGAAGGACATAAAGAATACAAATTATGTGCTCACTTGTTCAATGATCTCAACCCCCAAAGTACTCGACATATATTCGGGGTGTTTCGTATAGCTTGATGCAATGCAACTGAATTTCGGCGGGCAGGTGCGGTTGCAATTGCTGCCAGATCGCTACCGCCAGGTTCTCTGTTGAGCACATTTGCCCCTGCATAAAGGCCACGTCCATATTCAGGTTTCTATGGTCCAGCTTTTCTGTAACTCTGTCCCTTATGATATTACTGAGTTTTTTCGCATCGTATAAAAATCCTGTATCTGGATTGGCGGTACCCTTTACAGTTACAAATAATTCGTAATTATGTCCGTGCCAGTTTTCATTAGCGCACATACCAAACACCTCGTCGTTTTTTTCCCTCGACCAGGCCGGGTTATATAATTTGTGCGCTGCATTAAAATGTTCAACACGGGTGAGATACACCATCCTTCAAAAAAATTTCGGCAAAGTTAATATAAACTGGGATGTACTGGATTGATTGGCAGTCAATCCAGATATTTGCCAGATGAATGTCCTTTTAGCCGCTGCCACATCAGCAGAAATTGAGATCACGAAACAATATCTCGAAAAAGACAATTTTCGGATCAATCAACACCAATTCGACATCCTCATCACAGGCATTGGCGGAATTGCTGCCACTTACAATCTTATAAAAGGCATTGAACGTAAAAAGCCGGGGTATATCATCCAGGCTGGCATCGCAGGTAGCTTTAACAGTGAAATGGCTCTCGGTACAACGGTTTGTGTATGCGAAGAAATAATCGGTGATCTTGGCGCCGAGGAGCATAATGAATTCAGGGATCTTTTCGATCTGGGCCTGATGAAAGAAAATGATTCTCCTTTCACTGGAGGGGTTTTAAAGAATCCATTTATAACAGAACAAAGTGACCTTGGCCTGCCCCTGGTAAGAAGTATAAGTATCAATGAAATCACCACAAAAAAAGATCGCATTGAACTCTTACACAGAAAATTCATGGCTGAAATTGAATCTATGGAAGGGGCCGCATTTCATTACGTGTGCCTATGCGAAAAAATTCCGTTTATACAAATACGAGGTATCTCAAATTATGTTGGCGAACGAAATAAGGAAAAATGGAACATCGAACTGGCAGTGGAAAATCTAAATATCAATATTATACATGCTTTGCAACTGCTATCGGCTCATGAGCCGATGTGATAATTAGCCGATTAGCCGATGAATAATGTGCTAGATTAGCCAATGTGCTGATTAGCTAATCTGATGATGTGCTAATGTGTTGACGTTGCGGCGGATCTGAGTATGAGAATATCAGCAGGTTTAATAGCGGATACCTGCAATTCCCATGTGCAAACTACGGGTTAATTGGCCTATCCATCGTCGACATTACCATATCAGCAGATAGCTAATCAGCACATTATTCATCGGCTAATCGGCTAATCCACATTGGCTCATCAGCTTTCCAGCCCAAACAATCCGCGATTCAACATTTGCAGCGTTTGCGTTTTATATTCGGAAGGAACAAGTATAGAAATATTATGTCTACTTCCTCCGTAGCTTACCATTCTTACCGGGATGCCGCTGAGAGATTCGAATAACCTTTTGAGTATATCCGGCGTTTGCGCGATCTCGTTTCCAACAACGGAAATGATCGTTTGAACGTCTTCAACTTCAATAGTGCCAAATGGCTCAAGCTCTTTTAATATCTCCCTTAAATGCCCAGGATTATCGATCGTTACGGAAACAGCGACCTCTGACGTGGTAACCATATCAATCGACGTGCGGTACTTCTCGAACACTTCAAATATCTTTCTCAAAAAGCCATAAGCGAGCAGCATGCGGCTACTCTTAATGTTAATTGTAAAGATTCCATCTTTTGCAGCTACCGCTTTTACTCCAACAGAACCAGCTTCTTCGGTGATCAGCGTTCCCTTCGCATCAGGCTGCATAGTATTCAACAATTTCACAGGCACCTTATAAAATTGCGCGGGCCAGATGGAAGCCGGGTGCAAAATTTTTGCTCCGAAGTAGGCCAGCTCCGCCGCCTCTTCGAAACTCAATTGGTCAATTGGTACCGTTCTCTTCACCACGCGCGGATCATTGTTATGCATTCCGTCAATATCAGTCCATATCTCACACACTGATGCATTAGCCGCAGCAGCGATGAGAGACGCACTGTAATCACTTCCCCCACGCTTCAGGTTGTCCACTTCACCACGAGCGTTACGACAAATATATCCCTGTGTAACGAATATCTTTTTGCCTTTATACTGCTGTAGTAACTGATTCAATTTAATTTTTATAGTTCCGATCTGCGGCTCGTCATGTATATCAATAATCATAAACTCCAGCGCCGGAAGCAGTGCATGATCTATGCCTATTTCTTCGAGATATACAGAAAACAATTTGGTCGACAACAGTTCTCCCTGCGCGAGTATGTCTTTATTTAACGCCTCACTGAAAGATATCTTTAGAATAATATTCAAGAATTCAAAATGCTCGGCGACAATATTTTTTGCCTTGTTATAAATGTCATCTTTTTTTACAAGCTGTTTAATGAACGATTGGTAGTGTTCTTCCAACGCATCGATTTGCTGCTTTGCTTTCTCGCGGTTGCCATTTGCAATCGTGTCGCCAATACCGACCAATGAATTGGTAGTACCGCTCAGGGCGCTAAGCACAACGATTTTGGCTTCATCATCTTTTGTGATTAATTCCGATACCTGGTGCATTCGTTCTGGCTTGCCAACAGAAGTCCCGCCAAACTTCATGATCTTCATGACTTGTAAAAATTTAGGAGTGCAAAGATATAGGCTGGAAGTATAAGATGTGCAGGGAGAGATATTATGTAACCCTACCCTGCGGCTAGGGGCGAGTAAATATTCGCGTAAAGGCGCCAAGAATACGCAAAGCCTTTGTCTCTTTGCGTTCTTGCGTCTTGGCGTGAACTATTCTTTACTTGTTTGCAAAGAGAACACCCAATTTTTCTCCCAAATATTGAAGATCCTCCGCAACCGCATGCAATAATGGAATGCCTGTTTCCAAACGGTTGGCTTCCATCTCTCTTTCCGGATCGCCCGGGATCAATACCTGCTCTTCGCCTTCAACGGTTTTTGCGCTTCTGAAACGACGTATCCATTTATCCATATGAAACTTAAAATCTTCTGCAGGCCTAAACGCATCGATACGCATCGCTCCAAAGAAGTGACCGATACCTTTACCAGGCATTTCAGTTGGCATTGGAACATAAGCAGGAAAAGGAGGTACCCAGGGACCATAGTTTGCACCACTTAGTACCGCAGAAAAAATGTCGACTATCGCACCGAGTGCGTATCCTTTATGGCTTCCATGATCCCGGTCGCCGCCGAGTGGCAATAATGCGCCGCCTGATTTTAATTCATGCGGATTGGTGGAGATGTTTCCATCTTTATCCTGTATCCACCCTTCCGGTGCGTGCAAACTTTTGCGTTGAAGGATTTCCAGTTTTCCGTTCGCGGCGGTGGTTGTGGCCAGATCTGCTACGAAGGGTGGCTCTTCGCCCGCCGGAACTACAACACAGATTGGATTTGTGCCCAGCAGACGCTCTGTTGAAAAAGTTGGCGCGACCAGTGGACTCGCATTGGTCATAGCGATACCAATCATATCATGCTCGAGAGCCATCATAGCATGACAGGCTGCAATACCAAAATGATTCGAGTTCTGAACGCTTACCCAACCCGTGCCCACCTTCTTTGCCTTTTCGATCGCAACCTTCATGGCATATGGTGCTATAACAAGGCCAAGTCCACCATCGCCATCGACCACGGCGGTCGACGGCGTTTCATGAATGACTTTCACATTAGGTTGCATATTGGCACGCTTCGCTTCCCATAATCTAACATATCCACTCAGCCGTGCAACACCGTGCGAATCGACGCCTCTGAGATCAGCTGACAGCAATACTTTAGTAGCAACCTCCGCATGTTCTTCACTACACCCAAGTTTTTCGAGAACAGCCTTTGTAAAGGAAAATAGATGATGATAGGAATAGAACTTCTCTGGCATGGCGCAAAGTAAGGAAATACAGAATTTGAAAATTTGAAAATTTGAAAACGCCGAATGGGATGATTACCTAAGTTCCTAATGAACAAGGTTGAGACTCACGTATTCATTTTTCACAGCGGATGACTAATCCGCATAATAGACCTCATTTTCAAATTTTCAAATTTTAAGGAAATAGAGAAATTTGCAATTTGAAAATGCCGAATAGGATGATTACCTAAGTTCGGAATGAAGAAGGTTAAGACTCACGTATTCATTTTTCACAGCGGACGACTAATCCGCCTATACCTCATTTTCAAATTTTCAAATTTTCAAATTGTTCAAAATTAGCCTTTCACTTTCATCTTCACCGGGTCCCAGTGAATGACTTTGTTCTGAAAATAACTGTCGTTGGCGGCGAGGCAGGGCGCGGCTGCTCTGAAGCCGAATTCAGGTCCCTCTACGACGGCCTTTCCAGTGCGTACTCCTTCGAAGAAATTACTGAAGTGGTCGAGATGTTCGTCGTATCCTTCCGGCGCTTTGAAATTGATGGGTGCCTTTACCGGTCTTTTTCGGTCTGCTTCAGAATAGCGGTCGTTATACTGTTTCAACAGTTGTTCCTGCATCGCTTTTGGATACGTCGACAAAGCATCCCAACCGCCGATTCCGGGCGCTTTGGGCATTGAGCTTCTGGTAACAGTAATTCCGTTCCCTCCCTGGTCTATCACACCTTCGCTGCCGATAAAGCGCGTTACGCCACGCTCTCCACTGCCGCTAATAAAGTTCACCCGTAACATTACCTGGAATTCCGGATGTTCATTAGTTGCAGGATAATTCATAATGGTGGTCATTACATCCGGCACGTCTCTTCCATCCTTCCAATAAGCCAATTCACCAGTAGAAAATATTTTCTCGGGGCCCATTGAACCGGTAATTAAATGAATGCCAGATAGGAGATGTACAAAAAGATCACCGCTCATGCCCGTGCCATACTCCCTGTAATTCCTCCACCAAAAAAAACGCTTCGGGTCGTATGCTTTCTTCGAAGCATTCGCGATATAACGATCCCAATCCACAGTCTCGGAAGATGCATCCAATGGCATGGTATACTGCCATGCACCGAGTGCGCTCTGGCGATCGGAAGTAGCCTCGATGCAATTGAGCTGGCCAATCTCGCCTGCCTGGTATAGTTCTTTTGCCTTTGCCAGGGCAATGCTGCTCACACGCTGACTACCAACCTGTAAGGTTTTACCGGTTTTTTTCTGCACTTCTATAACAGGCAGTCCTTCACTGATCTTATGAACCATCGGTTTCTCACAATACACCGCCTTGCCCTGGTTCATAGCATCCATAGCAATACGTGCATGCCAGTGGTCACCGGTAGCGATGATCACTGCATCAATATCTTTTCTATTCAGTAATTCGCGATAGTCCTTTGTGGTGTGGATGTTATTGCCGTACACTTCTTTTGCTCTTTCAAGCCGTCCTGTATACAGGTCACAGGCTGCTACCATTTCAACTCCGGGAACTTTCAAAGCTGTATTCACGTCATTAAATCCCATGATCCCCATCCCTATTCCGGCTATTCGGATTTTATCATTTGGCAATATTTTTTTTTCATAATGAAGAATACGCTTTTGTATTTTCTCTCGGGAAGCTAATGAACTTAAAGACCCTGCAGAAAGCAACAAGGTGGAACTGCTCAAATGCTGCAAAAACTTTCTGCGTGATGAAGACTGATCGTTAGACATATTGAGTTTTTAAATTGATGAATGACCCCAATTTAAGAATTTGGCATAAGTTTTAGTAAAAGAATACTGAAAATATCAGGTGATCGATGATACATAAAATTTTTAAAATAGATCAGCGTGAACTTTAATTTGACATGGGAGGTTATAAATTTTCGATGGTAACCTTCCTTACTAACCAATTCAATTCAATCCTATACTATGATACACAATGATGCTACCATACACATACTTCTGACTGACGATGATGTTGATGATCTGATGCTCTTTGAGGAAGCAATAAAGGAGATGCCCCAGTCTGTAGAATTAATAGCCGTAGAAAGTGGAAATGATTTATTGAAATTGCTGGAAGACAATTTCAATCCAAATTTTATTTTTCTTGATGTCAACATGCCTGGTAAAAGTGGAAAAGACTGCTTACGGCTAATCAAATCGAATCCTCAGTTTCAAAGTGTGCCGGTTATTATGTATTCAACTTCTAACAACAAAGAAGACATCGACACTTGTTACCAATGCGGAGCCGACCTGTATGTGATAAAGCCAGTCTTATTTACTGACATCGTTAAAATGCTTCAAAAAATATTTTCTCTCGACTGGAAAAATTTTGATATTAGATCGAAGGAAGAATTTGTGTTAATGTGAAAATTATCAAATTATCAAAATGTGAAAAAATTCAAAGTTGTCTAAAGCTTCAGTAGTTTTTGCTCTAGATTAGCACATTAGCATATTTGCAGGTTGTCAGGCGATTAGCCGATGATGAGATAAGGCCATTTTCAAGTTGTTTATTGCGGCAATAACATCGCTTTATATTAGCAGATTAGCATATTACCTGATCAGCTTATTACTGATTTTCACATTTGCTAACGGTTAATTGTTGATCAGCTAATCGGCTAATCATCACATTAGCACGTTACATTTGCACCATGAAAAAATTTTCCTTTCTCCTTCTCTTGATTCTGATCGTACAACAGATTTCGCTTTGCCAATCGGGTAGAGAGGATATTTATAGTGAATTTGTTCTGTACAATAAACGTGAACGTCTAAATAAAGACTTGCGGGAAAACATCGTTGCTAGGGCGTTTTCCCAGAAGCTCGATAGCAACAATGAGCACAAATTTGAATCCGCCTGCAAGGCGATTTCCCAATTTATGATTATGAGTGATGACGTGAAAGACGGCTTTGAACAATTGTTTGACCAATATGACGTCATTCCTTATCCAACCAAGAGAGCTTTCCTTGAAGCAGTTTATGGAGTTTATCCTACGGGATACGAAAACGAGATGCAACTTATCCTACAAAAAGAAAAGGATCCGAAGTTGTTTGCAATGAGCGCCCTGTATGCATATCGTGCCGATACGTCGGCTGAGAATGTAAATAAGATAAAGATTCGGATGATTGAACAGTTCCCGGGATATGATTCGATTAACATTTTGTCCGAACTGGAAAATTATCTTCATTACCATTACGGTCTAACTAAACGGAAAACACCTGATATACGGCAGCTTTTTGCTTATCAGCAAACACACGGAAAAAAAATCATCTATTCTTTCCAAAGATGGAACAGGGATTATCCAGGACTTGCTATTGTGCAAGACGCAGACGGCCGGTTCATGCGAAACCAAAGTGGACGGTTGATGGTGTTTCAGCAACTGGCGAGATCGGCGTCCGACCTTCCCTATTTTTTAACCAATGGCAGTACTCCCCAGGGAATCTATAGTATCCAGGGAACAGCAGTGGCACGTAATAACTATATCGGTCCGACACCAAACTTTCAGTTGCTCATGCCCCATGAAAAAGATTGGTCAAAGTTCTTTCACCAACCCGTTGACTCAACACAGGATTCATTGCAATTGTACAAACAATTGTTACCACCGTCGTGGCGAAATTATTCTCCTATGAATGAGGCCTGGCATGCGGGGAAGATTGGTCGTACAGAGATTATCGCGCATGGAACTACAATAGATCCTGAATATTTTAAAGACAAGCCGTATTATCCCCTCACTCCTACCATGGGTTGCCTATGTGCTAAGGAAGTATGGAATATAACCAGTGGAAAATTATTGGTAAGCGAACAATTTAATCTTATTAGCACATTCACGGCTACACCCGGCCAAAAAGGTTTTCTATATGTAATAAATATCGACGACCAGCAGAAAGTGGTTATGAGAGAAGATATTGAGAAATGGGTAAATGCGTTCGAAAAAAGAAAATAAGTTTTTGCCACGGACTCCATTGATTTATACGGATGAATGCTAGTTAAGAATTAAACGGCGAAGGTCTGTGAACTCCCGGCTTAATCCGTGAAATCAGCGGAATCCGTGGAAAAGTTTAAAACGGCAGATCATCCATCGCTTCGGTAATTTCATTTGCGCTACCCGCAGTTGCAGTGGCAGGCTGATTGTAGCTGCTTTCGGCACCGCCGTATCCACCACTATTTTCTCCCTTACTTCCCAAAAGTTGTACAGTTGATACCCTTAGTGCGAGTGAAACCCCTGTGGTGCCATCGTTTTTTGGATAAGTTCTTACGTCCGGTGTACCATCAACAAAAACCTGGGTACCCTTACGAAGATATGGAGCAATTGCGGTGCGATCCGTCCAATAAGCACATTCCACCCAAATGGTTTTATCCTTTTGATTACCCTGTTGATCTTTGAACTTTTCTGTGTGGGCTACACTGAAATTAATAACATTTTTCCCGTTCACTGTGTTTGTCACACAATCTTTTCCAAGATTGCCAATTACCTGTAATTTGATCATAACTTAAAATTTTATCTGCGTCCCTGAATGGTTTAAAGCAGCAATTTACAATACTTCAATACTACGAAAGGCCTTGTTTCAAACATGGGGAAAAATAACGCATAATGAAGTTTTTTTAAGCGCAGATTCTGCATCGGGAATCAGGAGCCGGCCGATGGATCTGCAAATTCATCATCAGAAGAAAAGTTTGATTTCAATAAACTATATGCAGAAAGATTGCCCGCTATAGGCAGAAAGGTTGCCTGCTTTCGGTGTCATCTTTATGCTGAATCTCCATTTTTACGCTCTCTCACCCGACTCCCGACTGCATTCTCGGCTCCCGACTGAAGCAGGCTACCGCCGCATTGCCTCCAACTACCCTTGAAAACCGTAATCTACTCGGCCGGGGATGCGCCAATTCGTGGGGATTAGTAGTTTTGAATATTGCGGAACTGCCGTCAATACACTAGCCTTTTGGAAACTCCCATACCAGTTAATGACCCTTATTTACCGTGAGATTCTGCCGATTGTATAGAAGAACATCGGCCGATATCGATCATTTATTAAATTCATCAAGAGTTTCATATGGTCAGTGCTATAAAGCTGATATGGGTAATATAAACATGAAGATCTCCCTACATATATTGATTTCTGCCTTCTGCATTTTGACCCTTCAAGCCAGCTGGGGTCAAACCCAGCAAATCAAGTTCAATCTCGTAGAAGGTGCGGGCGAAGTTTCTTTAGGTAAAATAAATGCCATCACCCAGGATCCGAATGGATATATGTGGTTTGCGGATATGACCAAAAGCTGCATTACGCGGTATGACGGGTATCGAATGGTCAGTTTCCGGCATGATCCAATAAATCCAAATTCACTCGCCGGTACTTATCCTGAAACGATCATCGCAGACATGGAGGGTAATCTCTGGATCGGCTTTTATGGCATGGGACTTGACCGGTATGATCCGGCAACAGGCACTTTTACCCATTTCCGCCATGACAAAAACAATCCTTACAGTTTAAGTAATGATAGTGTTACTGCCTTACTCGTAGATAAGGAAGGAATCCTTTGGGTGGGTAACTATGGTGGTGTTGATCGCTTTGATAGTAAGACTGGCAGGTTTCATAACTACTCACACAATGCCAAAGACTCTACGACTCTCAGCAGCAACCGGGTGCGGGCGCTTTATGAAGATCGGCAGGGAACAATATGGATTGGTACGGGCATGGTTTGGGATTTCAATAATGATGGTGGCCTAAACCGTTTTGACAAAAGAACCGGAAGGGTAACAAGGTATCTTCATGATCCCGCCAATCCGCAAACTTTAATCAATAACAAAGTCAGGGCGATTTTCGAAGATAGCAAAGGCAATTTTTGGGTAGGCACGGCAGCAGATGGACTTCATACAATGGATAGGGCGACAGGTACCTTCAAGCGGCTCACTTACAATCCGGCGTATCCCCAGGATCTGAGTGGTCTAGAATACAATAAAATGAAGTACGCCGACCACATTACTTTCATCACCGAAGATGTGACCCATGCAATCTGGATTGGCACATATGAATCCGGGATTAACCGGTTTGATCCCGAAACCGGCAAAACAACTCATTACGGTAGCCAGAAGCGGGAAGGTGAATTTACCGACAACACGGGCTGGTGCATTTATACATCACGCGATGGCGTGATTTGGTTGGGCACGAATGAGGGCAACCTGTATCGGATCGATCCGCTTCGCAAAAATATTCCCTATACCCAAATCGGAAGTGTAGTTCAAATGATCTACGAGGACGCTTCCGGTGTCGTATGGCTGGGAACACCGCAGGGAATCATTAAAACAGACCGCACCCGAAAAAATAAAGAGTATTTCGTGCCCGATACACTTCACCAGGGATCAAAGGATGGATACACGATAGATATTGAACAGGCGAAATCTGGTTTGTGGGTAACGTATGGAGGGAAACTTCTAAATTTTCATCCTGCAACAAAATCTTTTAACCAGTATAAAAACCCTTCGCCTGCCGGCCGGATGTTAGCCAACACGTATGTAAGCACGATCCGAAAAGACAGGGAAGGTTTTCTGTGGATCGGTGGAATAAACGGGTTGTACAGATTGAACGAGCAAAACGGTCAGCTTACGGCGTTTACCAGCTATTTCGATTCAACAGAAATCCAAATCAGGAATGTTTACTCAATCCTGGAAGACAGGAGCGGTGATTTCTGGGTGGCAACAAGATTTGGTGGCAGCATTCACAGGCTACATCGAAGCACCGGAAAATTTGAATATTACACAGCAGGCGCGATCATAAACTGTTTATATGAGGATTCTCGGGGTGCGATCTTAGTTGGAACCACAAACGGACTTTACCAGTTCAAACAAAGTGCTGATGGATTCTCTCTGAACAGTGTAAATGGGTATTCATTAAACTTTAGTGACGTAAGAAATATCATTGAGGATAATGAAAAGAACTTGTGGGTGAGCTCTAAGTCAGGAATATTCAAGTTAAGTAACTACCATGGTGGCGTTGTAAGCCTGGGAAAAAATCAGGGACTGCATGCAAACGCACTTTCTTATGCCGCCTTTAAATTGAAATCCGGCGAACTTTTATTTGGTGATGCCACGGGCTATTACGCTTTCTTTCCTGACCAGCTTACGAAGAATATGCAGCCGCCGCAGATTGCCATCACTGATTTCAAAATATCGAACCAAATAATCAAGCCCGGAAAGGGTTGCCAGTTGGAACTTCCTATCGAGCAGACAAGCAAGATCCAGCTCGCTTATAATGAAAACACTTTTTCATTTGACTTTGCAGGTATTCATTACAGTAACCCCACAGAAAACAGCCATCTGTTTATGTTGGAAGGCCATGAAGACAATTGGCGAAATGCAGGGACTGAACATTCAGCGCACTACTTTAATTTGCCACATGGAAACTATGTGTTCAAATTGAAATCGGTAAGCAGCGATGGGATGTGGGCGATGAAGTCGATAGATATAGAGATTGTTCCCGCCTGGTGGAACACGTGGTGGTTCCGTATAACTGCAGGTTTCTGCATCGCATTACTTTTATATGGAATTACCAGGTGGTGGTTAAATCAAAAGTTCAGGTTGCAATTAGAGCGCTCCGAAAAAGAAAAACAATTAGCCAACCTGAAACGCAGAACTACTGAACTGGAAATGCAGGCTCTTCGTGCGCAAATGAATCCTCACTTCATTTTTAATTCACTTAACTCCATTAACCGTTTCATTTTACAAAACAATAAAGTTCAAGCTTCAGAGTATCTTACGAAGTTTTCAAAACTCATACGATTAATTCTACAAAATTCGCAAGCGGCGTTTATTCCGCTCGAAAGTGAATTGGAATCACTTCAACTGTACCTTGAACTGGAATCATTGCGTTTCGATCATCATTTTCGGTTCAGTATCAAGGTTGACAACGAGCTTGACACTTCGTCAATCAAAGTGCCACCCCTGATCATTCAACCCTATGCAGAAAACGCGATATGGCATGGGCTGATGCATAAGGAAGAAAAAGGTAGTTTGGAAATAGAACTTTATCAAAAAGACAATATGCTTTGTTGCAAAATAACCGATGATGGAGTGGGAAGAAAAAAAGCCGGAGAATTAAAAAGTAAATCAGCATCAACGCATAAATCTATGGGTATGCGGATCACGGCGGACAGGATTGCAAACCTTCAACAGAAAAAGCAAATGAATACATATATATCTATTAATGATCTCGTGTTTTCAGACGGTAGCGCTGCCGGCACAGAGGTCCTGATGCAAATTCCGATTCAATATGATTAAAGCACTTCTGATAGATGATGAGGTTCATTGTCTTGAAACCCTGGGCATTCTGTTGAAGGAGTACTGTCCTCAGGTAACGATACTGGAAGCCTGCAGATCAGCGAGAAAAGGATTAGAAGCTATTGAAAGGTTCAAGCCCGATCTTGTATTCCTGGACATCGAAATGCCAACGATGAATGGTTTCGAAATGCTGGAAAAGTTTAGCGAAATTCCGTTTGCAATCGTCTTCACCACCAGCTATGATCAGTACGCAATCAAGGCAATCCGATTTAGCGCGCTTGACTATTTATTAAAACCTATCGATCCCAAGGAATTAATTGTTGCTGTACAAAAAATACAGGGTCAGAAAAATTTGCCTTCAGCGGAGCAGTTTGAAATGTTACTTAAACAAGTATATCACAAAGGAACAGGCTTTCAAAAGATTGCAATCCCAACTGTTGAAGGGTTTGAACTAATACCTGCCGAACAAATCGTTCATTGTGAGGCCGACGATAATTACACCCATCTATTTTTAAAAAACAAAGCGAGAATAACAGCCTGCCGCACGTTGAAAGAAATGGAAGAACAATTGCAGGAGTTCTCTTTCTTTATCCGTGTTCATCATTCCTATCTTGTCAATCTCAACGAGGTTACAAAATATGTCCGCGGCGAAGGAGGATACCTGATACTTACAGACTCATCCACTATAAATGTATCCCGTAGCCGAAAAGAAATGTTGTTAAAGAAATTACAACCCGGCATATACTAACTTTCCCAATGAGGATTTACCACAGCACACTAAATTCATTCATGATAAGTACTCGCAAACACGGCAAAGTCAGGTCTACCAACTACCCTTTGTATCCGCAGATTACTCATTAGCGCTGGATTTAGGCTCGCCGCTGTTATAGTTTTGGTATGTAAAAATTGATTGTTCAAATTTTAAATACCATTAGTCATGTTAACAAAAATTAATCTCCGGTTTTTTGGATTGCTGGTTGCAGCGTTCATTGCAAGTAGCTCTTTCGCACAAACAAGTGCTAAAGACTTGCAATTTGTCGTCACAAACAATTCATATGTTAAAGTATATGAAAATGTGAAGACTGAATTCGATAGAAAGTTTGCCAACGCAGAAGGTGTGGTCTGGGATAATCTTGGAAATAATTTCCTTGCCAAATTTTCAATTGGCGACGTGAAATACAGAACGCTCTTTAATTCCAAGGGTCGGCTCATTTACAAAAACACGTACGGCGACGAGAAGCTTCTTCCCACTTATCTGAGAAAAGATGTGAAAAGAAATTATATCGAATACCTGATCACTTCTGTGGTATTGGTGGAAGAAGCAAACAGGAGCATCTGGGTTATCAACCTTGAAGATGACACAAACTATGTCATCGCACGGGTTGAGAACGACGAAATAGAGGAAGTGAAACAGTATATGAAAAGGAAGTAACTGATAACTTCAGCCGAATGAACAGAAACCTGCCTCCGGGGAGGTTTTTTTTATTGCCTGTTTGGTTGTATAAAAACTTCCCACGCACATAACACTTTTTCAGCCTTCAATCTGGCCTTTCCAACTTGCTTAAGGGCTTTCTCTCTAATTATATTGAGGATGGTAAACTCTTGTGTCGATCTCTACCCAATATTTGGTATTGCAACCATTATCAATAGTTCTAACTTTAAGAATACAATAGTCTGCCGAAACGTACAGTTAGTGGTTTAATTCCTCACCTCAAAATTTCCTTTGTATGATTAAATCAATACCAATCGCCGAATTGAACAGCTTAATTGATAATCACGGAAAGAATATGAGTTTGCCAACCAAGACGAAAGCTGTTTTTATTACCCTTGACCATTTGAAGGATTTTATTTCCCAGGTCGAAGCGAGGCATAATCAATCGTCTTCAGCAGGGTTTGATCCTACCCAGGTGTGTGATACTATAAAGATCTGCCTTGTGAGATATGAATTTAAGCCGAATAAAAACCAGATTGAATCAGCTGGAAAAAGTCGCGCTGGCAAAGACGTGACACAAATTTCACTTGCCATGGTACCGGTTAAAACTGCCGACCCGTCTCGGGACTGGGATTCGATCGAATTGTCGAAATCTGATGGAGTGCTGACCCTGTGCGTTTGCGAACCGGCAATTGATGACCTTAAGAAAACGGGCCTTTGCCCCCCAAATAATGGCTGCCCACCATCTGGACCGGACGACTAATAATGTGAAGGCTCCATTTTGACAGTTAATCTTGGAATGTGGCAGTTATTGAATTCTTCAAAATATTTTATACACTCTTTTTTGTTTGGCTAACCTGCTTTACAGCTATCTCCGTTTTTCGCAAGACTCTCCCTTATTCATATCGCGGTTTTGCACTTCTAATCATCATCCTTTCTATTCTCGAAACCATCGGAAATATCATTGGCTTTGTCTATTCGAAGAATCATTTCTTCTTTAACATTATTTACGCAATTGAACTGACACTTGTGCCCATCTTTTTCAAATTTTGGATACAGCGACGGTGGATCCAAAATATTATCCGGCTGTTCGTGATGGTTTTTCCCCTCTTTGTTCTGGCAAATACAATTTGGATACAGGGATTTTTCACATTACAAACGTTTAGTTTTGTCATAGGCGGCAGCTTTATCCTGCTGCTTTCTGTTGCTTACCTCGGAGAATTATATGCCCACGAAGAAACCCAGGATATTTTTCGCAATCCTGTGTTCTGGTTTAGCCTCGCATACCTTATTTATTTTGCAGTTTCCGTTCCCTATTTTGGCATTCTTAATTACCTGGTGACAAACTACAGGCCGTTTGCAACGCTTTATTATGAACTAATCTATGAACCCACAATTTGCCTATATAATATTTTTTTAATTATAGGATTCTTATGGATGAGACCCAGAAAGAAGTAGTGCTGATTGTGATCATCAGCACAGCGCTAATCCTGTTATTGTGTGGGATTGTCGTCACTGGTTTGCTTATTCAGCAAAAAAGAAAACTCCGGCACCAGAAACAATTGCTCGAGATGAATAACCTCTACGAAAAATCTTTGTTAGAAAGTCAACTCAGAATCCAGGAAGAAACTTTCCAGGCCATTTCGCAAAATCTTCACGATAATGTTGGGTCGAATATTTCGACTGCGATGCTTTTGTTGTATAAAGATGAGCAGACAAACGAGCATGAATTGGAAGAAAACCGACGCGAAGCATTGGGGATGCTCGATAGGATTGTAGATGATCTGAAAAATATTGCGCGCAGCCTGAATGCTGGCTACCTCGAAAATATCGGCCTGAGTGAAGCGATCCGTCACCGCGTGGAACAACTCGAAAGGTCAAAAAAATTCGAAATTGAATTGTTCATGAATGAGATGCCAAAACGGCTTGACAGGCAGAAGCAGGTGATGCTGTTTTATATGTTCCAGGAGTCTATTAACAATATCACCAAACATGCCCGCGCAAAGCAGATAAAAGTGGATCTTCAATATGAAAAAGAAAAGCTAACTCTAAGAATCAATGATAATGGAGCCGGCATGCCAGGCATAGAATTCGGAAAGAACAACCAGCAGGGTTCAGGATTATTAAATATGAAAAATCACGCAGCCATAATCGGTGCTGCCCTTGACATTCGCAGTCAGAAAGGGGTCGGAACAGAGGTCGTAATAATCGTTCCGGATCCTTACCAGTGAAGATGCCCTATATTGGGTAGGCCGGAACAGCATCATTATTTTTAATTTTATAATCTATGGTACGCCTTGCATTAATCGAAGATAATATCGAATATCGTTCTACTCTCTCCAAAATATTGCAGCGTAACAAAGAGATTTCGATAATACATGAAATGAATGACTGTGAAGAAATGATTCCATATTTTGAAGTGGACATGCCGGACCTGGTGATCATGGATATTGATCTGCCAGGCATTAGTGGCATTAAAGGCGTTTGGCAACTCCGTCAGCGATGGCCCGACTTAAAGGTTTTAATGCTGACTGTATTTGAAGAACCCGAAAAAATATTTGGCGCTATAAAAGCCGGGGCCAACGGTTACCTCTTGAAGAAAGATCCGCCGGACAGAATCATGAATGCCATTTTCAGTTTACTTAACGGAGAAGCAACGATGAATGGCATCATTGCAGCTAAAGTAATGGAGTATTTCAAGCAACTCGCCGATGCAGAACCCAAGCTCGATGAATACCGACTTACGGAAAGAGAAAAAGATATTTTATATAAGCTGATGGAGGGTTCGGGTTACAAGCAAATTGCCTCTGAGTGTGGCATCGCCAGGGAAACCCTCAATACTCATGTCAAAAGTATCTACCGCAAATTGAATGTACACTCCCGCGCCGAAGTGGCCGCCCGTTTCGGGACGCCGTTAAAAAAATAACTATCCTGTTATTCACTTAGAGCTTTATTCACTCCCATAAATTAGTTACTAAACATTGGGGATTGACTTCGCATATAGATGATAGTATTTTTGAATCGATTACAGTAATCGCTAATCGTCCCCATCGTCGATCGACGAATCTTCATTCAGTAATCATCAAAAACCTTTCAAATGAAAAAAATACCTTTTTACCTTGTGATCATTTTAATCACGTTAAGTATTGGTTGTTCAAAGCAGAGTGAGTCAGTGATAATATCACCTTCACCTTCCGCACAAACCCATAAGACATCAAATATATTGGGTAAATGGGACCTATCTACTTACACGATTAAAACGGATCAGGTTAATTATCTTTTTACAGGAGGTGATATCAGCTCGCACACATTACGAACGCTGTCATTTTACCGGACAGGAAACTATATAGCCGGGAACAACGCCTGGTCTGGATCCTATGAGTACCAGGATGACAGTACACAAATCATGTTGGTACCCGCGGACGCAGGCCTTAATTCAATGACTTATGGCATTGAACAATTTTCCCCTGATCAAATTCAATTTTCCTCGCCAGAGGTCGAGGTTAATCCGGATAATCCAAATGCAACCGACTATGAAAAGTTTGTGGCGTCCGAGGCTTTATCCTGGTTGCATAGCCGAAATGTGGATGTATCAAACCTTCGAACAATCCAAATCCAGTTTGCATATTCCTTGAAGGAAAGAGACAGTACTTACTAAGTATTTCGGCACCGCCCGTGGCAGCGATTGTCAGTAGCCCGGGACGCTCGTCAACTCTATTTCAGCTGGATCAGGGACATTGATTCTCCAAGGTACCGACCTGGCAGCACTCACACTTTAATGTTAAAGACATGAAAAATCAAATTATCCGCCGCTTCGGTGGCTTTATAGCTTCCTTCCTTGTTCTTACCTCTTCATTTTCACAGGTATCAGAATTCAAAGATCTGAAGCCGGCTGTTGTGATCCGTGATGTAAAGGTTTATCAAAATATATTGGACGAATTTCATAAGCAATTTCCAGCAGCAGAAAACATCAGCTGGTCCAGGTTGGGAAAAAATTTTCTTTCAAACTTTAATTCGGCCGACAAGAAATACGCAGTGCTATTTAAACCCGAAGCCAGCGTGGTTTACAAGATAACTTACGGAACCGAAAAACATTTACCGGTTGACATCAGAAAATGGGTAAAGCGTGTGTATGTTGAATTCAATATTGCCTCCGCGATCGAGATTAAGGAGGCAGGAAGAAATATTTGGTTGATCAACGTTGTCGGCAACACGGAGTTCGCCTGGGTTAAAGTTGAAAACGACGAAATAGTCGAAGTTCAGAAATACACAAAATATATCCCAAATCCGGTGCCTGGTTCCAATTTAGTAAAACAATAAAGATATTACCGTAGAAAGAATGATGATAAAGGAGGCCGTCTCGGAAGAGACGGTTTTTTTTACTTGTTGTTGAAGGTTTTGTGTGACAGGATTAATTTGTTACAACGGCTTTCAGAAAAGTCCCCGGCTTCCCGGTTTACGCAGCAATTTCCCTAAGTTGTTCTATGCAGAGCAACCCATCGACCTCCGTTTTATTGAAGCTCTTTAGTTTCTATTTTCTATGATCTTCTACATTTTCGGGCATGACCTATTTTGCCTCTCGAAAACCTTAACATCCGCAGTTTTCAAGGAGAAAACGGATGATCGTATATTTGCAGGCTAACTTTTAGTGAATGAGCAGAAAAGGAAAAGTATTGGTGGCAATGAGTGGTGGAATCGATAGTACGATTACTGCCCTCATGCTCAATGACGAAGGGTATGAAGTCATCGGAATCACCATGAAAACGTGGGATTATGCCACCAGTGGTGGGGGGAAAAAAGAAACAGGCTGTTGCAATATCGATTCTTTCAATGATGCCCGCATGGCTGCTGTACAACATGGATTTCCTCACTTTATTCTCGACATACGCGAAGAATTCGGCGATTTTGTAATCGACAATTTTGTAGGAGAATATATGGCAGGCCGTACTCCAAATCCCTGCGTGATGTGCAATACCCACATCAAATGGCGTGCATTACTGAAAAGGGCTGACGCACTCGGCTGTGATCATATCGCTACCGGGCATTATGCCAAAATACGTCAGCACGACAATGGGAGATATGTGGTCAGCAAAGCAATCGACCAAACCAAGGATCAAAGCTACGTTTTATGGGGTCTGCAGCAGGATCTGTTAAGCAGGACTCTCTTACCACTGGCTCCTTATAAAAAAACAGAGATACGCCAGATGGCGCTTGAGTATGGCTATCCGGAACTGGCTAAAAAAAGCGAGAGCTACGAAATATGTTTTGTTCCAGACAACGATTACCGTGGTTTCCTAAAGCGTCGCATTGATGGCCTTGAAGAGAAAGTGACGGGCGGTAATTTCGTTGACAAAACAGGTAAAGTCCTTGGGCAACATAAAGGCTACCCGTTTTACACGATTGGTCAACGCAAGGGACTAGACATTACATTCGGCAAGCCCGTATACGTGACCAGTATAGTTCCCGAAACAAATACTGTTGTTTTGGGAGAAGAAAATGACCTTAACCAATCTGCCATGGTGGTGGGTAGGATCAATTGGATAAAATATGACGGTATCACCGACGGAATGGAGGCAACGACTAAGATCCGCTATAAGGATACAGGAACATTGTCCAATCTTTATTCCCAGGATAATGATGTTCTTGTTAGATTCTACGAAGATGCCAAAGGCGTCGCGCCTGGTCAAAGTGCGGTATTTTACGAGGGGGATGATGTTATAGGTGGCGGCATTATTCAAAGACCAAGTTTGTTGTAATACGTTTCCATTTGATTATCAGCCAATCATCGCTAACAAGCAGGGTTTTATTCTTCTGTCTTTTGTGTGTCCTGCCAAGCCTTTTGTAACCCATGGATTGCACAAGTAGCGGCTCACCAGGACTCGAGGAATACACGAAGAACCGGAGGGAAAGGCCGAATAGCAGGGCAATAATTCCCACCGTCCCCCGTTTTTGTAAAGCAACATAAACCCTTGTTTTTGTGTCATAAGCACAAGTTTAGAACCATCATTCCTAACTGGCATCGTATGAAAATCTTCAAACCTGGATTTTGTCTAACTGTTTTGGCTGCCCTGAGTTTGTTTTCCTGTAACAAAGTCGACAAATATCCATCCGAAGAATTGTCTTCATACATGAACCTCCAGGTTGGGAAATTCATAAGGTATAATCTCGATTCACTCAAATTTGTATTCTTTGGACAAAAGGATACGACCGTTTCTTACCAGGCAAAAGACATTATCGAAGCTGCAATAACCGATAACTTAGGACGGCCGAGTTGGAGAGTTGTTCGTTACCTCAGAGATTCAGCGAGTAAAAATGAATCGGACTGGAAACCATCTATGACTTATATGATCACCCCCACCAGGGAAGTAGTAGAGGTCATAGAGAACAATCAGCGTTTTCAAAAATTGAAATTACCGATCACAAACGACTTTAGCTGGAAGGGAAACTCACATATCGATACTTACAATGATTTCGAAATGCGTTTTCTTGATGGCTGGGATTATACTTATGAAGATGTCGGCGGCACTTTCACTGACTCCGGCCGAATGAACGTCCCCAATTCCATTACTGTCAACCATGTCGACATAGAGGGTAATATTGGAAATCCCACTGCACCTATCGTTCAGAAAGTGTATAGCAAAGAAGTCTACGCCAAAGACATTGGCCTCGTTTATAAGAACTTTATCAAATGGGAATACCAGGCGTCTTTTGATGTGAGGAGATGTTATTATTACAAGTGCCTCAACAACAAATGCGATACCATCGAATGCGATACTTCTCCGAATCTTTGCGATTCGGTGTCAAAGCTGAAACAGTGGACTCAGAAATGCCGGGATTCAATCAGGACCGGATTCTATTATGAAGGATATGGCATCAAAATGAAAATGATTGATCACAATTGATTTAGCATTGTATGAAGGCTTTTTATCTGGGTGTTTGCATGGTCTTCTTATGGAACGCAAAACTGAACGCCCAATACACAAAGCATATCATACAGATCAGGGATAAGGGGCGAAACCCTCCCTCTCTTCAAACTCCTTCTACTTACTTATCAGCAAAAGCCATCGCCCGGAGAACCCGGCAAAACATAGCGATAGATTCTACCGATCTGCCGGTTGCCCAATCATACCTGGATAGTATTAAGAATGTTCCTAATGTAGTTGTTTTAAATTCTTCAAAATGGCTTAACCAGGTCTTAATACAAACCGCTGATCTGAATGCCGTCGCAAGGATCAATCTATTTTCATTTGTAAAAACAACCCGTCCGATTGCAGCGATCGCAAAGCCGCAGGATAATGAGATCATCAACAAAAAATTTAATGAAACGATTACACCATTGCCCGACAGGAGCCTGATAAGCCAGCCAAATAACGCGCGACAGGTGCTAGGAGGTCACGGCAACACCATCAGTTATGGCAATAATCTCAAACAAGTTCAAATTCACGAGGGTGAGTATTTACATAACCTGGGTTTTACCGGAAGGAATATTACGATGGCCTTTTTAGATGCCGGTTATTTTGGATATAAAACCAATCCTGCTTTTGATAGTGTAAGGCTTCAAAACAGAATTTTGGGAGAATACGATTTTGTAAAAAATGAGCAGAGCGTAAACGAAGATCACATTCACGGTATGTACTGTTTGTCGATAGTTGCCTCCAACCGTCCTGGCTCATTAGTTGGCACCGCCCCTCACGCGAATTTCTGGTTATTCCGAACCGAGGATGTTTCCACAGAATTTCCGATCGAAGAACAAAATTGGGCCGTAGCTGCTGAATTTGCTGATAGTGCCGGAGCCGATATGATCTCTTCCTCCCTGGGCTATGCAGAATTTACTGATCCATCTTTCAATCACACGTATTTGCAGCGTGATGGCAACACAACAATAATTACCATTGCTGCGGACCTGGCCGCACGGAAAGGCATGATCGTTATGAATAGTGCCGGGAATAGCGGCAGGCTGACAAATGATTTCAAATTCGTTGCCTGTCCAGCCGATGGCGACAGCGTTGTTGCTGTAGGAGCTACTGATGTCAATGGAAATATCGCTGCTCTTAGTAGCTATGGACCAAACGGTGCAGGTAAATTGAAGCCAAACATCGTTTCAGTTGGCCAGGGAACTATCATTGCAAATACTGCAGGAAATGCAACATCAGGAGATGGAACCTCTTTTTCAAATCCAAATGTCGCGGGATTGATCGCCTGTCTTTGGCAGGCTTTTCCTGAGTTCACCAATATGGAAATCATTGACGAGGTTCAGAAAAGCGCGCACAAGTACACAAATCCTGACGAGCGTTATGGTTACGGTATTCCAAATTTCAGAAAAGCCTTTTATTCTCTTTTAAACCGGTCTTTCTCAGCGACTATGATTTCATCGGGATGCAGCGCCACAATTAACTGGACAGGCAAGGACAACAAGTCAATGAAGTATGAGCTTGAACGAAAGATGCAGGGTGATACAGGTTTTATCAGAATAGCTACGATTAATGGACAGAGTGATTCTTTCAGATTGAATAATTATAGCTATAAAGATTTGTTGATTTTCGGATTGCCAAATGAGCAGGTTACCTACCGATTGAAGCAGTATACTACCGCGGATACAACCGTAATTCTATATACAAATTCATTTCAACTCACGGAAATCTGTACGCTGGGAGATCGTTTGGTCGTTCGGCCAAATCCTTTCAACAGTAATATTAACGTAGTTCTCGGCACGACTTCGAGCGTGTCGAAATTGTCTATTTCCCTCACGGATATCAAAGGCCGAATACTGTACCGGTACGAGGGATCTAAACAGCCGGGCAACTTCTACCTCGACATTCCAACACCTTCTTTGCCCGCTGGTATGTATATTCTTACAGTGAGGGATTCAAAAAAGATTCTATACTCAAGGAAGCTGGTGAAGCATCGATTATAGGTTCGACAACAGTGCAGCAAACATTGTGTCCGCTTTTTTATCATATCCTTTTAACAATTCCATTCTGTCTAATTTTAACGGGAACCGGTCGAGTAAAAAATCTATGATCTCTTCGTTTTCGTGCCAGAAAACCGAACAGGTGATGTAGAGCAGTTTGCCAGTTTCTTTTAAGCGCGGTACAACATTTCCAAGAATGCTTTTTTGCAGCTGACTGTATTTTTTAATAGACTCGGGTTGAAAAAAATAAAGTTGCTCTGGCGTACGGCTCCAGGTACCACTCCCGGTACAGGGAAGGTCGGCTATAATCAGGTCGAATCGGGTGACTGGCGGGCCCGTATAGAGACCATTTTTGATAGACTTGCCGGTGTTGCCTGTAAAGGCTGAACTGGATAGATCTGCAATAATGCTGTTGTAGTCTGTCAGTCCTGCTTTTTGAAAACGCTTTTTTAGATTGATGAGTATCGACTCTCTTACGTCAGAAACCGTGAGATCGATATTCCCAAGGATGTCTTTTGCCATGATGGATTTTCCACCACTGGCGGCACAGCAATCCCACACATTTGTCCGCTCAATTGAGTACTCACCTCGTTCCGCACGGTAATCGAATAGAAACTCTGCTATTCTTTGTGAACATAAATCCTGCACGACAACTTCTCTATCAAGGTCCAGAATCTCATCAATTCGTAATCCATTTGGTAACCGTACTGCAGACCGTGGTAGAATCTCATATTGAACGTTAGCCCTGTTCAGTTTTTCCAGAATCAAATCCTGATAACCCGGACGGATGCGTATGAATAAGTCGGGCTGAAACAGATGAGAGAGGCTGAAAGCAAGCTCATCGATTCCATCACTTAATTTGTCCGATGACGGAAAAATATTTGCAATATTAATGTGCGCATTTGGAGTTTCCTGGTTAATCATCTCCACCTTTTCTCCCGTGCCTGCGGCGATCTTTTCATTCCATGACGGTCTCATTTCCGCCAGAAGATCATCGCTTTCATTGCCAGAGAGAAACAGGCCTGCAAGAATTACCCGGTGAATATTTTCCGATTCCTTCAACGGGCCTTCATATTGAAAGGCCCGACCGACACGAAAAAAAACATAGCACATATGGCCGATTCGCTTCCTGTCTTTCGAGCCAAATTTTTTGTTACGGCTAAAAAAGTTTTTCAAGAAATGATGAAGAGGTTCTCGTCCATTATATTCCTGGATCAGGTGCGTGGCAGTATTGAGGTGTGAGAAAAACTTCATCCTTCGCAAGATCGCTTAGAATTATGAATTATGGATTTGCATTATAGGTGGCCATTTCCACATTCACAATTCATCATCCATAATTTATAATTCATAATTCCAAAAATCATCGAAAACACATACCTTAAGGGATATCTTATGAGAAAAAGATTGGTCATATTATTATTAAGTGTGCTCATATTTGGATCCACTGCCGCTCAGTCTAACCATATTTCGTTTAGAAATATCAGTATCAATGAAGGGCTCTCTCAAAGCAGTGTGGTAGATATCGCTGCTGATCATACGGGCTTTGTATGGTTTGCAACCCAGGATGGCTTAAACCGATATGACGGGAAAAAATTTTTGATATTCAAAAAAAGCTTTGATGACTTTACAACGGCTTCAACCAGCACTACCGGCAAACTGGCGATCGGAAGTCGTAATGATCTTTGGATGATCACCAGGGGCGGAAAACTCGAGACGATGAATTTGTATGACCAGTCCGTCCTGACCGTGTCGATGTTAAATGGAGTACAACTACCAGCAGTCAGTTGTATCTATCCCGACGGAGATCATATCTGGATCGGTACAGAAAGCTGTGGCCTGTTTATTTATAATCTCAACACGAAACAGCTTATTCACCACGTTGCTGGGTCCTCTTCCATCCCGCATATTGGCAGCAACCAAATCCAGGAAATATTCGGAGATAGACAAGGTCGGAAATGGGTCTTAACTGCAAAAGGTCTTTCGGTCTTTGAAAATATTCATAGACCGGTTCAAACTTTATTAAATTATTCCCTCTCCAATTCGGAAAATGCCATCTCATGCAGCTCAATTGCGGAGGATTCAAAAAACAATTTATGGTTGGGGACGTATGGGAAGGGCCTCTTAGTGAAGAAAAAAAATGACTCATTGTTTCGTCCTTTCAGCGGATACAACAAAAAAACCCTTCCACGAGAGCTGACCATTTTTGTGGTTCTCGCGGATCAGTTTAACAGGATATGGGTTGGAACCTATGGCCAGGGATTGTTTGTGATAAATCCTGCTGACTCAACTATCACTCATATTATTTCAGACAAAAAAAACCCTTCATCTCTTGGCTATAATGATGTACTGTCTATTAAACAGGATAAGAGAGGAGGGGTTTGGATCGGCACTGATGGTGGCGGAATCAGTTATTACGACCGTCGCCTTAATAATTTTACACTTTATTCTTCAAACAATATTCCTGAAAACGTATCCATTGAACAAATACGCTCTATAACAACCGATAAGAAAGGAGGAATATGGCTGGGGACCTCAAACAATGGCCTTACTTTTCTGGATCCTTCAAAAAATATTGCTGAAACAATTCACTTTTCTCCTTACAAACAGAATGTAAGTAACTATGAAAGAATTGTTTCGTTACTAACAGACCAGGATGGTGACATTTGGGTTGGCACACAAGGCAACGGTTTACTAATCCTCGATCAGAAAACAAAAAAAATCAAGAGGCAGTTCTATCCTGATACAATAGCACCATTGAGAATTCCTGATCATACGGTTTGGTGCATGCATCCGGCCTCTGGTAACAATGTTTGGATAACGACCAGGCATGCAGGATTAAGTCTTGTAAATAAAAGTTCGGGCGTCCTGAAGAATTACGTTAATCACCCGGGCAGCAATTCAGTTGCTGAAAACAACATACGCAAAATCATAACAATTAATGACAGCATCCTTTGCATTGGGTTCGAGAGAAAAGGAATTCAGTTTTTTAATACGCGTCAAAACAAGTTTATTAATATTCCTGCTTTGGAAAAAGCATGGCAAACGGAGATCGGGATAAAAACCTTATACTTCCATTATCCTGTTTTATGGATAGGAACCTCAGGCAGTGGAATAGTGACTTATAATGTTAATTCTCACAAGGTCAATTTCATAACGGAAGAGCAGGGCCTGCCTAACCATACTGTTTATGCGATACTGCCTGATAACAGTGGGTCACTATGGATCAGTACCAACAAAGGCATATGCCGCTTTTCGCCGCCACAAGAGCTCAAATCGACCAACTCCTCACATTTCACATTGTTTTCTGTAGAAGACGGCCTGCAGAGTAATGAATTTAATACGGGAGCTTTCCATCGCTCCGATGACGGACAACTTTTTTTTGGAGGTATTAAAGGATTGAATATACTCAACCCTGAAAAAATCGCTACAACCAGCCAGCAAATTAACACTGTGATCATTAGTGCTACAATCAATAATCAAACCTTCAACGGCGATACCAGTATTATCTATAAAAAGACTTTACGGTTGCGTCATAGTGATAACTCTCTCGCATTTGATTTCGCAGCGCTTGATTTTGTTTCAGCTAATAAACTCACTTATTATTATCAGTTGGCGGATTACGAGAAAAATTGGATCAATGCCGGCAATCGGAACTATGCATCGTACACCAACCTTCCTCCCGGCAAATATGTTTTTAAGGTAAAAGCCTCGAACAACCTGGCATCAAGTATTGATCCCATAACTACTTTAACTATTATTATTGACCCGCCATTCTGGACAACATGGTGGTTTATTGGTTTGGGTTGCATCGCAATGTTTGGAATACTCTATGCCCTGTATAGATATCGTATCAATCAATTAATAGCTTTGCAAAGGGTTCGCAATCGTATAGCTACCGACCTGCATGATGATATCGGTTCAACGTTGACGAATATCAGCATTCTTTCAGAACTCAGCAGGAAAAACATGCAAGATGAAGAGCAAACCAAAAATTTCTTGAATCGAATTTCTGAAGAAGTTTATTTTTCTAACCAGGCATTGGACGACATTGTGTGGAGCATCAATACCAGCAATGATACACTTGAACAAACAGTAGCCCGAATGCGGCGGTATGCAGCCGAAGTATTTGATGGTGCAAATATCTCATATTCTCTTCAACTTGATGAACAGTTTGAGAACTATAAACTAAATATGGATCAGCGAAGAGACTGCTTTTTATTATTTAAAGAAGCGATCAATAACATATACAAACATTCGCAGGCAAAAAATGTATCCATCAAACTGTGGATTGAGAGAAACAATTTGTATATGGAGATTCACGACGATGGCAAAGGTTTTAATACCTCGATGAATACAAACCGAAATGGAATTAAAAACATGTATAGCCGGATGGAAAAATGGAAGGGCTCAGTAAAAATTAAATCTGAACAGGGAAAGGGCACTTCTACTGAACTTAGATTTCCACTTTAACACTTTGCCACGAATTCCAGCGTCTTGGAGGAGATGATTTACCGAGGCAACATCCAAATCAGGAAGCCTTGCCACGAACTATCACGAAAAAAAATTTGTGCTAATTAGAGTAATTCCCGGAAAAAAGACGGACTCATAAGATGAGAATCCCCCAAATGAGTTATAGCGCTTAGCAGCAGGATGATTAATTTTGCTAAGATGCCAGTAAGGATTGCCATATTTGAAGATAATGACCGCCTGCGCGAATCTCTTGCCTATTTGCTCAAGATGAACAACTATGAAGTGATTGGCGATTACAACCAATGTAATGACGCAGCAAATATAGCGAGGGTATACCAGCCCGACGTCGTTTTGATGGATATTGACATGCCCGGCGAAAGTGGAATCCACGGTGTTGCACTAATCAAGGAGGCACGTCCTACGACAGCAGTCATTATGTACACTGTATTTGAAGATGATGAAAAATTATTTCAGTGTTTATGTGCCGGTGCTAATGGCTACCTGCTGAAAAAGACTCCACCCGGCAAATTGTTCGATGCTATTCAGGAAGTGCTTGAAGGAGGTGCTCCGATGTCGCCAAGCATTGCGCGGAAAGTCTTGAATACATTTAAAACACAGCCTCAATCAAACAAGTATATGCTCTCGCCAAGAGAGATTGAAGTATTGCAATGGCTGATCAAGGGTTATAGCATTAAAATCATTGCATCAGAGATGAATCTTGCCTTTGATACCGTTCGCTCCCACCTAAAAAATATTTATCAGAAGCTACATGTGAATTGCGGAAAAGAAGCAATAGCAAAGGCTCTTAACGAACGCATCGTTTAACCATCACAGATTCATGTATACTCCTTACCTCGCTAAAACACTCAAAAGACGATTTTCCTTTACGTTTATCGCATCCAACTTTGGTAAGCCATTTCTGAATGAACCCAGAAACACGCAATACTTTGATCTCCAGAAACGAGCTTGTATGAAACATTTCTCTTTCGTTATCATTACGACTTTGCTCTCCTTTATTTTACCCTCTTGCAGAGAGTCATCCCAGAGCGACGCGAAAGTATTGTCAGGGCAGATAAAACAAGCAGTTAAAGAAAATTCTCCCGGGACAATTCCTACCGACGAAGGCGGCTATTTTATGAAGGCAAAGATCGATGGCAAGCAATGGGTAGCCAGTCATATGATGCCTGATGAAGATGTCCATAGCAGCTATATAAGAATACACGGAGAAAACGGTGGCGATTATATGAATTTCCAATTATGGAAAAGAGGTGTTGAAGCCGGAAAAAAATTTCCTTTTGATAACGATCATGCAGCGAATCTTTCACTGGAAGAGGATGCAGGATTCTGGGCAGGAACGTCAGGAGAGATTGAGATTACAAAACTTGATGGCAAATGGATGGAGGGGAAGTTTGCATATAAAGCAACAAGTGGCAGTTCAAGAAAAACGATCGAAGTAACAGAGGGTTTTTTCCGTGTACCGTTCGCGCTAAGTGCAGCACAATAGGGATAAAAAGCGCGCAAAGACCGCCCCAGAGGCAAAGATGTTCTCTCGGTAGTTTGGCGTCTTGCCCGAAATATTCTTATAGTTCAAGAAGAGTTCTTACGGGATCTTTTCCGAAGAGCAATAACTCAGGATTTTCCAATAATTCCTTCAGGCGCACGAGGAAACTCACAGACTCGCGGCCATCAATGATGCGATGGTCATAGCTCAGTGCGACATACATCATGGGCTTTGCTACGATCTGGCCTTTTTCAACAACTGGTCTTTCTTCAATCTTATGCATTCCAAGGATCGCGGATTGCGGAATATTGATAATAGGCGTACTCATGAGTGATCCAAATACTCCTCCGTTGGTGATGGTAAAGGTTCCACCCTGCATTTCTTCGAGGGTGAGTTTATTGTCTTTTGCTTTGGAAGCAAGCTCCACTACTTTCTTTTCGATCTCTGCCATGCTTAAACTTTCTGCGTTACGGATTACAGGCACGACGAGGCCCTTCGGCGCCGAAACTGCAATGGAGATATCGCAGAAATCATGATAGATGATTTCGTCTCCATCGATATACGCATTTACCGCTTTCCATTCCTGTAGTGCATAGCAACAGGCTTTTGTAAAAAAGCTCATAAACCCGAGGTTCGTACCATGGATCTCCTTGAATTTGTCTTTATATTTTGTACGAATCTCCATGATCGGCTGCATGTTCACTTCGTTGAAAGTTGTGAGCATGGCCGTAGTATTTTTTGCTTCCACCAAACGGCGTGAAACCGTTTTGCGGAGATTGCTCATCTTTTCTCTCTTCTCATTTCTAGTGAACAGTTCACGCCCCGGAGTTCGTCCTGGGTTTGAAAGTGCTGCGAGCACGTCTTCTTTCAATATTTTTCCCTGGTAACCGGATGGGGTAACAGTTTTTGGATCTACCTTTTTGTCAGCAATGATAGCAGATGCCACAGGAGAAGCTTTGACATCGGTGGCTGGGGCTTTGTCGTTGGCAGTTTGCGGTTGGGTTACCACGGGAGGTTTTGCAGTGGATTCCTGTGTTACGGGTTTGCCATCGGCCTTCCCACTGTTTGCCCCTGCATTAGAGCTTGTACCCGCAGGCTTTGCAGCCGATTCATCAATTGTTGCAATCGTATCACCGATCTTTAAGGTATCGCCTTCTTGTGCAGATGTTTTCAGTGCTCCAGCCTGTTCCGCATTCACTTCAAATGTCGCTTTCTCACTTTCAAGTTCAGCAATCACCTCATCTCTTTCCACATACTCGCCATCATTCTTTACCCATTTTAACAACGTGACCTCACTAATTGATTCACCGACTGTCGGAACTTTAATATCTATCATTGTTACACGAATTGACGCTAATTAGAAAACACGCTAATTAACACTAATAAAAAACAGTAAAATTGACACTAATGCGAATTAACGCTAATGTTCGAAACACAGCCAAAACGAAATCCCAAACTTTTCACACACAGTTACGCCGATTATTGGCGGCCATTCGCTACAATTTGCGTTATTAGCGTTATATAGAAAATGCTGTATCAATAATCTCTGCCTGCTCCTGGGCATGCACTTTTGCAAAACCAGTAGCAGGTGAAGCGCTGGGCTGTCGGCTTATCACTCCATAATTCATGCTCTTCAGGTTCATTTGCAAATAAGAAGCCGCTCCCATATTCAACGGTTCTTCCTGTACCCAGAACCAGGTTGCTTTACTATATTTTCTATACAGATCTTCGAGTTGATTTAATGGTAACGGGTACAACTGCTCCAGGCGAATAATCGCGGTGTCCCTGATCTGATCTTTCTGCTGACGATCCGCGAGGTCATAATATACTTTTCCAGAGCAAAACAAAACCTTCTTCACTGATGATGGCTCATGGACAAATGTATCGTCAATCACCTCTTTGAATGATCCACTCGTAAATGCGTCTGCAGTTGAATAAGTTCCCGGATGGCGAAGCGTTGCTTTCGGAGAGAAATTGACCAATGGTTTTCTGAATGGCCATGTAAGCTGTCGTCTCAGACAATGGAAAAAGTTTGCAGCCGTCGTAATATTGGTTACAATCATGTTTAATTCCGCACAGAGTTGTAAGAAACGTTCCATTTTTGCACTGGAATGCTCGGGACCCTGGCCTTCATATCCGTGTGGCAGCAACATTACGAGACCATTCATACGATTCCACTTCTGTTCGGCACTGCATATGAACTGATCGATCATAATCTGTGCGCCATTTACGAAATCTCCAAACTGTGCTTCCCATAGCACCAATGCATCTGGACTAGCCATCCCATATCCATACTCAAATCCGACAACCGCAAACTCACTCAATAGTGAATTATAGATTCTGAATTTTCCTTTTGCGTCCTGAATACCGCTTAGACGATTATACGCTTTATTAGTAACCTCATCACGCAATACGGCATGCCGATGAGAAAAGGTACCGCGCTGTACATCCTGCCCGCTCATTCGCACATCCTTTCCCTGTAACGTTAAACTGCCGTAAGCCATCAGTTCGGCAGTGGCCCAGTCGATCTTCCTTTCCTCGTTATATAGTTTGATCTTATCCTGCAATATTTTTTCAACCTTCCGAAGAGGTTTGAAATCTTGCGGCCAGCTCATTAATGCATCGAATATCTTTTTGAAATCGGGATCAGAAATCCCAGTGGCTGGCGAACGTTCAAAATCCTGTGGAGTCGCTTTTCGCAGGCTTTTCCATGCCAACTCAGGTTGCTGATAACGATAGGGCAACGGATTTTGTTTTACCTCATCCAGCCGCTCTTGAAGATCGCTCCAAAACTTTTTCTCCATTTCCTTCGCAAGGTCTTTCGCATCGGCTTCTCCATTCTCGAGTAGGTAATTTGTATAAACCTCCCGGGGATTCGGATGCTTATCAATCAATGCATATAATCCAGGCTGAGTAAACTTCGGGTCGTCGCCTTCGTTATGACCATGCCGGCGATAGCAAACCATGTCTATGAAAATATCCGAATTGAATTCCTGCCGGTACCGGGTTGACATCTCCACACATTTTACTACTGCCTCTGCATCATCGCCGTTTACGTGCAGTACCGGGGCCTGAATCATTGCCGCAGCAGAGGTACAATAATCAGAGCTACGCGCGTCGTCAAAATCAGTGGTAAAACCGATCTGGTTATTGATCACAAAATGTATTGTTCCACCGGTATAGTATCCATTCAGATTACTCATCTGTAATACTTCATATACCACTCCCTGTCCCGCTACAGATGCATCACCATGGATCAAAATTGGCAAAATCTTATCAAAATTGCTTTGGTATAGAACATCCGCTTTCGCCCTTGAAAAGCCGATCACTACGGGGTTTACTGCTTCAAGGTGTGAAGGATTTGGAGCCAGTTTTAAATGAACGATCTTTTTGGTCGGAGTTTCAATCTCACTACCAAATCCCATATGATATTTAACATCACCGCTACCCATAGTCTGGTCGACCTTGGCAGTACCTTCAAATTCACTGAATATCTGTTCGTATGTTTTGCCCATAATATTCGCCAGCACGTTAAGCCTGCCACGGTGAGCCATACCGATCACGACCTCCTGTACGTCATGATCTACAGCCGTGTTGATGATCGCATCCAAAGCTGCAATGGTTGTTTCACCGCCCTCCAGGGAAAATCTTTTTTGCCCAACATACTTAGTGTGAAGAAACTTTTCAAACATAACACCCTGGTTCAATTTTTCCAGGATGCGCCTTTTCTTTTCTAATGGAAGCGGCGACAAAAAGTTCTTTTCCATTTCGTTGGAAAGCCAATCGACTTTTTTCTGGTCGCTGATATATTTAAATTCGATGCCTACATGCGAAGCATAAATTTTCTGAAGATGATCTACAATATTCCTTAAAGCCGTGGTTCCCAAACCTATTGACGCGCCAACATTCAGCTTTCTATCAAGATCTTCCTCGGTAAATCCATAAAAGCCCAAATCCAGGTTGGCCCCGCGGTCCTTTCTTGGACGGATGGGGTTTGTCTTAGCGATCAGATGCCCCTTATTTCGGTAACCCAGGATCATCCGGTAGGCTCCAAGTTCCTTCTTCCAGTCAGTGGCTTCACCGGTTTTGGAAGGTGGCTGAATGGGCTGGGCGGGCTGACCCGTACCATTAGAACCGTTTTGCCCCCCACCATTCTTGTAAGAGGAAACGGCAAAATCAAATCCTTCAAAAAACCTTTTGAGCTCTGGATCAACGCTATTGGGATCGTTTACAAAATCCTGGTAAAGGCTTTCAATGAAAGCGGGATGAGAATTGGTGATATATGAAAAGTCCTTCATAAAAATTAAATTGGAGTCATGCGGATAAGCAACGGGTCACAAATATCGTGAAAATGTGACACGCGAATTGACACTAATTTTTGCGCGCTAATGGACGCTAATTTTGGGCTAATTAACCCTAATGGAATGAAAAAAGCCTTTAATATCAGTAGAGGCCTGAAGATCGGCGCAGTCGGGAAGTGCGAATAAAAATATTTGGCAGGGACTAAAAATATTTGGCATTTAGGCGGTTCGAGCCTACCTTTGCCGTCCTAAATTTTTCGAACAAAATGGCAAATCATCAGGCTACCAAGAAAGACGTGCGTCAGGCTACTAAGCGAAGGGATCGTAACCGTTACTATGGAAAGACTACCCGTAACGCTATCCGCGACCTGCAGGAGATCAAAGATAACAAGGGGGCCTCTGAAAAGCTGCCTGAGATCGTAGCGATGCTGGACAAACTCGCAAAACGTGGCATTATCCACAAAAACAAGGCTTCAAACATTAAGAGCAAACTTACCCGCAGGGTAAATGCACTCGCCAAATAATATTTTTTTGTTCCCATAACAATTAGCTCTCCGAGAACTCGGGGAGCTTTTTTTATTTATTTACATGTTCCAGGTGCGCCTTAGAGGAGCGATCATGTTGAGCATGTCGACTACGACTACAGGTTAAAAGGCATCTGAAGCGCTTTTATTCGATGATAAAAATACATTCCGGCTTCTCGGATTAAGTTTTAGCTTCCCTATTTTTATATCCAACAAACTTCCTCATGAGAACTCTCCTGGTATTATTTTATACTGTTTTGTCCCTTGTTACTTCAGCGCAGTCCCTCATAACAAAGTTCGAACAATCAAAAGGCCAGCAAACACCAACGTATCATGAAATCATTTCCTGGTGGAAAGCGCTGGATACACAGGCATCACAAGTAAAAATGCTCTCGATGGGTGCGACTGACGCCGGTTATCCCTTACATCTCGTGCTCGTAACTAATGACAAAGACTTCGACCTGGTCAGCTTACGTAAAAAAAATAAACGCATCATCCTTATCAACAATGGTATTCACCCGGGAGAGCCGGATGGTATCGATGCAAGCATGCTTTTAGTACGCGACATTGTACAGAAAAAGATTGCCTTGCCAGAAAACATTGTACTCGCCATTATCCCGGTTTATAATATTGGTGGATGTCTCAACAGAAGTGCTTATTACAGGGTAAACCAAAATGGCCCGGAAGAATTTGGGTTTCGCGGAAATTCACAGAATTTAGATTTGAACCGCGATTTCATTAAATGTGATTCAAAAGAATCAAGATCATTCGCCGAAATCTTTCACTACTGCGATCCGGATGTTTTTATCGATAACCATGTAAGTAATGGCGCCGATTACCAGCATGCGATGACATTGATCTCGTCCCAACACAACAAACTAGGAGGAGTCATGGGGGAATATATGAACCGCGAATTTGAACCTGGGCTCTACCGTTCTATGAAGCAAAAAGGCTACGATCTTATTCCCTATGTAAACTCATTCAGTGATACTCCAAAAAATGGATGGCCTGAGTTTCTCGATGGCCCGCGATATAGCAGTGGTTATGCAAGCTTGTGGCACAGCTTTGCATTCGTACCGGAAACACATATGCTGAAGCCCTACGAGGAACGTGTGAAGGCAACGTATAAGCTTCTGGAAAGCTTTATTGAATTCACAAGCGCAAACAGCGAAACGATCAAAAAGGTCCGCGAGCAGACAAAGCTGTCCGTGAAACAGCAAGCAGTATTTCCACTAAGTTGGTCACTTGATAGAGATCGTTTTTCGGAGGTCCCGTTTAAGGGATTTGAAGCAACACAAAAAAAGAGCGACGTATCTGGTCTGCCGCGATTATATTACGACCGCACAAAACCCTTTGAGACGACAATAAAACTTCACAACTCTTACCAGTCCAAAACTTTCGTGAAAAAACCAGTCGCTTACATCCTTCCACAAGGATGGTGGAAGATTGTTGAACTATTGACGATTAACAAAGTAAATATAAAACAACTTGCCAAAGACACGTTGATCGAAGTAGAAGCGTATCATATCGATGATTACAAAACGTCTCCCCGTCAGTTTGAAGATCATCACATCAATAGTGACGTGGTAATAAGTTCGTCTATCAAAAAAATCTCTTTTCAGAAAGGCGACTACTATATCCCAATGAATCAAACTGCTAATCGGTTCTTAATGGAAGTGCTGGAACCGCATGCACCGGATTCGTATTTTGCGTGGAATTATTTTGATGCCATCCTCGGCCAAAAAGAAGGCTTTAGTGATTATGCCTTTGAGGAAACAGCTGTTGAACTGCTAAAGAACGATCCTGATTTAAAAAGTAAGTTGGAGGATCGGAGAGCGAGGGACACAGCGTTTGCAAATAACGCCGGGGCGCAATTGAATTTTATTTACCAGCAGTCGCCATACTATGAACGAGCCCATATGAACTATCCTGTTTACAGAGTAATCAAATAAATATGAAAGCAATTTCACTCATCGTTCTCATCGGTGTGCACCAATTTGCCTTTTCTCAAAAAAACGATACGCTCAGGAAGTTTCTTGATGCAAATTTTTCTCTGGCTTCACGGAATAAAATGACTTATCCTGCTATTGTTTTTAAGTCGGGTCACCGTTGGATTCTCCAAGCCTCCTATACCAATAATAACCCCTTATTAGTTGCATCCTTTATAGATAAGACATTGACAGTGTTTGATGGACCTTTCACGGCATATTATCGCAACAAAAAAAAAGCCACTGATGGGTATTATCAAAACGGATATAGAAAAGGCATTTGGAGATATTGGTATACCAATGGAAGGTTAAAGGATTCGGGAGTTATCCGCAACAATCAACTCGTGAATACATGGTATACATGGCACGATAACGGAAATTTGCACCTCCTTATCGATTATGCATTTTCTGATTCAGCTACCGATTTAAAAAAACTTTCCAACGATCGAAAACCACTTATCGAGAGTGCTGATCTGGATGGATATAAAAATGGACGGTTTTTGCGATATTTTTCTAATGGCCAGGTCAGCGATTCCGGAGGCTACACTAACGATAAGAAAACAGGGCCATGGAAAATATGGTTTGCTAATGGACAACTGGAAGCGATAGGAAACTTTTCAAACGATAGTTTACAAGGCGAATGGAGATGGTATCGCGAAAGTGGCGTCATCGCAACCAAAGAAACTTACCGCGATAATAAACTTTTGGATTTGCGGTGTTTCGATGATACTGGAAACTATACGGGTGAATATTGCGGTATCTTGAAACCACCAGTTCCATTAGGAAACCCTTCAGACTTTGAAAACTACATGCTTGACAATATCATCCTTCCTAACGAATTAAGAAATATCCAACTTGAAGGAACTGTTACGATAACTTGTAGGATCACAAGGAAGGCAAATTAGTAGCAGTTGATGTAACAGGTTGTACTTATAAATCTCTAACGAAAGAAATTGAAAAATTTTTTTTGGGTATAAAAGAGTGGTCCCCGGCAATTATACATAATCGCCCAACTGACTATTCCTTTGAGTATGTTCTTCCCCTTTCCAGGCCTCCATTTTGAGAATCGCGTACCAAATTCAGAGAAAAAAACTGGCGTCGTTGCGCGAATATTTCTTTTACTTCAATTGTTGCTTTTTTGCCAGCCGCATTGCGAAAAATAGTGTGCTAAATACAATCGCGGCGCTCAGGTATCCTACCAAATTATAGTGCTCGATTTTTCCATCAGGGCTCTTTATTACAATAAGTCCGGCAATTATGGAAGACAACCCGGTAAATAATTGCTGAAAGGAAGAATTAAAGCTCATGAATTGTCCTCGCTGCGCCGGGTTTACAACAGTTGTGATCATCGCTTGTGCAGGAATATTCCTTCCTGTCGAAAATGAAAACCAGAATCCAAAAATCGCCAGCATCAGGTAAAAAGAGATCGGTGGCATGTTGGTAATAAAAAAAATTGGGATTAACGAAAGAAAAAGGCAGATCATAAACACCCGCAGCTTTCCATATTTGTCTGCCATTCTTCCGATAATAGTAGAAGAAATCAGCGCACATATTCCGCCAACCATATAAATCAGAGGAGTTTCGCTTTTACTCCACCCAATGTTAAACTCCATATAAGGATTTATAAACGGAATGACCATAAAATGACCCAGCATAAGAAAACCAGATAGCAATAGTGCAACTATCTGCGCCTTGTTGCTAAAAATGTCTGATACAACTTTTATAACGTCTGGTTTAAATCTAACGTTGTCATCTTTTGGTTGAAGGTGAATTCTCATCGGCGGGAGAAAACGGATGATCAGAAATGCAATAGGAACTCCAAGAACAGCTATAAAGATGAAAGGAGCATGCCAGCTGATCAGATTAGCAAGATATAAACTGAATGGCACACCGAAGACTGACGCAATCGAAAATGCCATGAAGACAGTTCCCATCGCCCGCCCTCTCTTCTCATACGGAAATACATCTCCTATTATCGAAAGAACCTGTGCACCAATCAATCCACCAAAAAACCCTGTTAATATTCTTGCAGCCATCAGAAAATATTCATCTGGAGCAATACCGCAACAGAAAGTGCCAACCAAAAAGCCGAAGTAGGCAAATAACAAGACTTTTTTTCTATCGTATTGATCCACATAAAACGCAGCGATAAGTCCCGATAGGCATGCTGTGACAGGATAAGCTGCTACAATCCAACTGAAAAATTGCGCAGAAATATTAAAATGAGGCATTAGGTAATTACCCAATGGCATCATGATCATGAAGTCAAGTATATGCGTAAAATTTAAACTCGCCAGGATCGCTAAAATAATCCGTTCTTTCTTGTTCATACATTCATATTTTATCCCGGCAAGCGAATCGTTGGTATTGCGATTTGGTCATTGGTATTCTACGGGTCAGACGGGCACCCGACCAGTCTGAAAAGGAATGCAAAGTTCGGAAAACATTCTGAGCTGTATCCTTGTATTTTACAAAATCGCCCACCAAATTCGGTTATACCGTTGCGAATATTGATGAACGTCCTTCATAAAAGAAGTGTGCCACGCTTTTGGGGGGCACATGAGATTTGCGGAGCATTGCAAATATTCTAAATCAATAAAGTAGTTCACGTGGTCAAACGAAGCGTCATCGTACAACTGTGATCGTTCCCGCACCGTGGTATGAATGATATTCCCCATTGTACATGGCCTCCGCTCCCACCGGGCCCATTCGATAGATGCCCGGCGAAACTGCTCGCACAGCATAATAATAGGTTTGGCGATTATTTTGGAGATCGGCAAATAAATTGATCCGGTCGTCGCGCACATCCAGTGACGTTGGGGTGCTTGCCTCTTTGATCCAATCCATCCCCGGAATTTCCTTTGTACGTGGATTTTCAATTTCAAAACCTGCGGGTAACAAATCGCTAATCACAACGTTATCTACATCTCCGGTATATGAGTTTTCAAGAGTGATCTGAACGATAATCATATCATTTTGATTAAATGTATTTCCGGAAATCAGCCTTCCATATCGATCATAAAATTTCCTGCGAACTTTGATGTAACTATCTTCCTCCTTGTAATCACCGCTTGCGCTAATACCTTCCGATTGCCAGTAATAATACAATCTTCCGGAACCTGTTGTAGTGATCTCAACATTTGTTCCTCCGAGCTGCTTTGCGTTTAACCTGACTGAATTGTCTCCTGCTTTAGCTACTGATTTACCATTCACCCTGATATCTCCCGTAACAGTTGCTTTGTTCGCGGCCTTTGCCAGTTTTCCCAATGCCAGGAAACTAAAAGAACATTCCTGGGTATTGAACCACGTTCTCTGCTTCAATTTATCAGCAACATGTTTTGCCATCAGGGGTATCTGCGGATTCGCAGGATCCACATCGATGAGGGCGTTGAGCGAAATTGCTTCGTCTCTTATATCTGAGTACAAACTTCCGCCGGTTTGCGGTAAAGATACCTCGCCAGTAAATGAAGCAGGCAGTAGTTCTTTATATCTTGTCCGATCACCTGCTATCGCATAGGAAACACTAATAAGGTACCTGCTGTCAAGACTTAATATAGAAGGATTCGCTTTGTAATAGTTCATCACACTCACGTTCGACTTTCCTGCTAATGCAAGAACATACAAACTATATGCGACTTCCTTTGGAGCAATTTTTTTTTGCTGCTTTTGATTATAGTAATACAGGATTGTTTCTTTTCTCTTGAGCCTGTTATTAATATATCCTAACAATCCATCCAGCAATGACCTGTCGACCTCGAATCCTGCTTTCTGCGCTTCGATTAAAAAATGTGCCGCGTAGATCGACGACCACCAATGTTCAGTTCCTTCGCCATCCCACAAGGTGATTGCCCCGTTATATAACTGCCGAAGTTTGATCTTACGAATCGCTTCCAGAACATTTGCATTTGCACCGCTTGCTGCATTTGCCTTTAATTTCATTTGCTCCGCAAGGTCGGAATAATACAATTGAGGAAACGCAGCCGAAATAGTTTGTTCTGTGCAACCGTAAGGGTATTGCAAAAGGTAGCGCAATTGCTTTCCGAGTTCCAGTGCCGGACTCCTGCTAACTACCAGATGATAATCTGAACTGTTGCCTATAAAATCCGATGTAGGAATTACAATCTTTTGTGTGACCCCATGTGTGATAACACCACTACCAGTTAATACCTGTAATGGAACGGCAGGTCGAACGCTTATCTCTGTCTCCTCCACAAATTTTTCTCCCATTCCATTCACTTCGATAGTTACCTTTCCAACATTGATGGTTGGAGATGCTACCAACCGGAATTCAGCACGACTCTCACTGTTAGCATTTAATGATACAGACTGCCGTTGCTCTCCAATAACCTGGATCGGTCCGACAACCTTTACAATAGCAGTAGCAGTTGTTGACTTATTAGTGGTATTGGTGATCGTCACCGGAACAGTAACCGTATCTTTAGGGCTCAAGAATCTTGGGAGCGCAGTACTGAGTACTATCGGATCGGCGACTGCAATGTTTGATTCAGCGCTTCCGAAACTGTTATCCTTATACGCTACGGCCATTAAACGAACTTGTCCGCTAAATTGCGGGATATCAAATTCAAAACTGGCTTCTCCGCTTCCGTTCGCCTTGACGATACCGCTCCAATAAGAAACGACCTTGATGCGTTTTGCCGGCATGGGGTTGACACGCTTATTCATACTTGCTTCCCCATCTCCTCCGGTACTGCTTATTAAAGTGCGCAATTCGGGAAATAGCAAAGGATAAACATTATATCCATTCACTTCAAGCGCTTTCGTAGCATAAAAATGGTTGTATGGGTCCGGTGTTTTAAAATCGCTGATCTGAAGCACGCCATTATCAACTGCTGCCAACGTTACAAGACTATTGGGAGAAGCTTTCACGCTCACCTTCTGCCGGGTACGTGACCGCACGGATTTTTGCGCAACTATATCCACATTCATCTTGCGACTTTTTTCTTCCACCTTAATATTGTGGAATCCGAGCGCAACTGTAAGGGGAATCTCGCTAACCTCATGCGGTTTAATAAGCGTCGCAGTTACAAAAACGTTCGGTAAATGATCGATAGATAATCTAAGATCAATGGAAGCACTGCGCTTATCTGCGTTCACATATTGATAAGAAACCATTTTATCATTCTCTAAGGTCACAAGCATCCGACCACTGAATGGAGTTTTAAATAAGAGCTTTGCGCTTTCTCCTGCGAGGTAAGACGTTTTATCAAGTTCAATATCAATATTTCCTTCGTTGTTCACTTCGAAAGAACCATTATTTCCGCCCCATGCGCCATAACTGTAAAAGCTCTTGCTGACATAAGTTCCTCCCCCGGAAATTGCGACCCGTATTTCATAGTTGCCAGGGGAACGCGGAACAAATGTGTATGCTGTGTTTTCGCTGTTCACTGTCAGCGTTTGCTCAGTGATCAATTTATCATCCTGTTGTGATTCATACCGGAAGTAACTGCCATTCTTTGTCAGCACTGTTCTGTATTCATGCTTAATCACCTTAACGTTAGCCTGGACACCATTAACCGGTTTCTCATTTTTATCCAACGCGATTACAGGAAATCGCACGGTTTGATTTAGCGGATAATACCAGTATCCATCGTCACCAATACCAAAAAAAACCTGTTGCGTATAAATATCGGCAGTAACGCTACGGCTAACGGGCCTTCCGGTTTCATCAAACACTGTTGCGTAAAAGTTCGCCTGCAATAGACCCATATTGAGATGATCATCCGGCACGGTATACGATTCCGTTGCATTTCCGTTGGCATCCGTAGTGCCCTCTTTCACAATTTTATTAAAAAAGCTATTCTGGTTGGCAAGACTAAAATTATACTGACTATATTTTTTTGGATAAAAAGCCTTTTGCCTGATTTGAATCTCTGTTTCGTAATTACGATTAGCAGCAGGTGGCCCGAAGAAGTTAACAGCATTCACCGAGAGGTTCGTGGACCGGCCCGGAGACAACGATACTTTATCAAGTTTTGCAGTAACCTTAATACGGTCTGGAACAAATTCTTCAATATTGAAATTTTTTGTTGCAAGCAATATGTCATTTGAAGTATACACTTCGAGCGAGTAGTTCCCGGTTATAGCAGCTGCTGATATTTCTAAATCATCTGCGAGCGATCCCTCAGCGTTTAGTGTTTTGCGAAAGCTTTTCAATTCTTTGCCATTCGGCAAAAGAAACTTCATCTTCACAGGCAGTTCTCCCGGAGACTTCCATAATTTATCACGAAGAATCACTGAAAAATTCACTTTTTCTCCTGGACGGTAAATGTCACGTTCAGCATAAACAAACGCGTCAAGACCTGTGCTATTGCTACGCTTTCCACTAACTTCAAACCTCGAGGTATTTACTTTTGTACTGTTGAAAGGAAGATAGTTAAAGTCTTCCGCTGTTTTAGCGATGATCATCGCGGGTCGAAAACCTGAAAAATCCTTTCTTGTATAATTTATCTCAGCTACGCCATCGGCATTGGTTGTACCCATTCCTAATACCTGGTTATTGTTTCCATACACGATCATGTTCACACCATCTATCGCTGCCGTAGTCTTAAGTGAATTGGCAAATACAAAAATTTTGTCCCTGCCTTCTTTAGCGATCAATCCTATATCGGATTTAGAGATAAACCTGCTATCGCTGATCCAGTAATCTTGAGCGGAGCGGACTTTGATATGATAAATGCCCTTGAAATCAGCGAGCCTATCCTCCACATTGAATTTGAACAATCTGCTGTTACCATACTTGGGAAGCAAACGGGTTTCAATCTCTTTCTCGTAGATCACATCACCCATGGAAATATCTGCGTTGGTGTAGTCTTCATAATAATCGCCTTCATATTCCGGGCCTTGTGAGTCCTGCGGGTAGTAACCATAACGCTGTGCTGTAAGCAGGTTGCTCTCGTAGATCTTCGAAATAATAATTTTTACTTTTGGAACATTTGTAATGCGTAGCTCAATGTTTTCATTTCCCTTACCAGACAAATACACAGCTTTGCTGTTACCAAAACTAATCGACGGCTGGAGTTCACCAAATGCAACGTTGTTATCATATTGCTCCCTCAGTACACCGCCTATCCTTCCACGCAAACCTTTGTTTAACGTAAGTAGATACGTTTTTGAGACATCAAAACTTTCGCTTGTCACCGCAAAGCCGTCATCAGTTTGTTCAACATTGAATCTTATGGCAGGATTAAGCTGGATATAGGAAGACAGTTTGTCCATCACAAGCTGCTGGCTAGTTCGAATAAACACTGTTCCCGAAGTTCCGTTATGTTGAGCAGTGACATCATTGATTGAGAGATTAAAAGGCGATGGGATAAAAAGCTTGCTTTCGATATTCTCCTTTGTTCCATTCACTCCACCTTCCGGCACGATTCCCTTTTCAATAGTAACATTTGATTCGAGATCCCTGTCTTCGGCCTTTAATCCAATCACTCGTAAAGACAGCTTGTTATCATTGGATAAAGTCTGCACATTATAATTAACTGGTTTACCTGCGATTTCCAGTCTCAATTTATCCTTGATCGTTCCTGGATTTACTGCATAGTTGAAGTAAAGATCCACTTGAGGTGTGGCGCTGGTTGAGCGCTCATCCGGCAAAACCCAGGTTACGTTCGAATTGTCCAATTTCAGTTCGGCTGTAGAAAAGTGGACCTTATCGGTTTTTTCGAGCTTATTGTATTCGGTATATTGAAGAATATCATCTTTGAAACGTGCTTTGAAAGTAGTGGCAGGGGGAAGAGGCCTTGATGGAGAGAATACGAGTTCGTCAGGCTGTTCCCACCGGAAGCGTCCGGGTATTTTCGGCTGGAATTCAATATACTCAGTTTAATCCCATTGATTCAATAACAAATCCTTTACCAGCGCTTTGTCGAACCTGAATACAAGATTGCCCAACTGGGGTATATCCCCTTTGGCGTTGGTATAATCGAGATTCACGACGCTACGGTTACAGGCACACAAAAAAACGATCCCGATAGCAACCGCGACCAGGATAAACAATTTATTACGCATAAAGGGGTGATTGAATTTGGAAGTT